>JAUIDE010000175.1 GCA_030429105.1 Alphaproteobacteria bacterium | reverse complement strand
GCTCGGCTCCGCCGACGCGCCCTGGCGCGGCCCCGTCGCGCTCGACGGGAACCTGACGGCGGCGCTGATGGCGGAGGCCGCGCGCTCGCCCCTCCTCGCCGCCGCCGATCTCCGCCTCGCGCCGGCCTCGCCCGGCAAGGCGGAGCGGCTCGCGCCCTTCCTCGCGCGGCCGGGGGCGACGCTCTATCTCAATCTCGAAGAGGCGGGGCTCCTCGCCAGCCGGCCTTTCGGCTCGGCGCCGGAGGCGGCGGAGGCGCTCGTCGCCGCCGGGGCGCTTCGCGTGCTGGTGACGGACGGGCCGCGCCCCGCGGCCTTCGCCGCGCCGGGGCAGAGCGAGGTCGCCGCCCCGCCGCCGACGGAGGCGCGGCGGGTGACCGGGGCGGGGGATTGCTTCATGGCGGGCCATATCGCCGCGGAGCTTTCCGGCGCGACGCCGCGCGACGCGCTCCTCGCCGCGCTCGAAACCGCCGCCCGCCATGTCTCGGAGGCTCCATGACCCCGCCCCTCACGCTTTCCGCCGAGGTCGCCGCCGCGCTGGCCGCGGGGCGGCCGGTCGTCGCGCTCGAAAGCACGATCGTGACGCACGGGCTGCCCGCGCCGCGCAACCTCACCGTGGCGCGGGAGGCGGAGGCGACGATCCGCGCGGCGGGCGCGGCGCCGGCCACCGTGGCCGTCATGGGCGGGCGGCTCCATGTCGGGCTGGAGGCGGAGGCGCTGGCGGCGCTCGCCGCGGCTAGGGACGTCTGGAAGCTCTCCCGCGCCGATCTCGCCGTCGCCCTCGCGACCGGGCGGACGGGGGCGACGACCGTGGCGGCGACGATGATCGCGGCGCGGCTCGCCGGCATTTCCGTCTTCGCGACGGGGGGGATCGGCGGGGTGCATCGCGGGGCGGAGACGAGCTTCGACATTTCCGCCGATCTCGAGGAGCTGGCGCAGACGCAAGTCACGGTCGTCTGCGCCGGGGCGAAGGCGATCCTCGACCTGCCGAAGACGCTGGAGGCGCTGGAGACGCGGGGCGTGCCTGTGATCGGCTGGCGGACGGAGGAGCTGCCGGCCTTCTGGTCCCGCCGCTCCGGGCTCGCCGCGCCGCTCCGGCTCGACGACGCGTCGGAGATCGCGGCGGCGCACCGGATGCGCGCGGCGCTCGGCCTGCCGGGCGGGCAGCTCGTCTGCAATCCGGTCCCCGCGGCGGCGGAGATTTCGGCGGAGGAGATCGGCGCGGCCATCGCCGCGGCGCTGCGGGAGGCGGAGGAGGCGGGCGTTTCGGGCAAGGCGGTGACGCCCTTCCTCCTCGCCCGCGTTCTGGCGGCGACGGAGGGGCGAAGCCTCGAGACGAACGTGGCGCTTTACCTGAACAATTGCCGCCTCGCGGCGGAGATCGCGGTCGCGCTCAGTCGATAGGGGCGGGCTGGCCCACCCGGTCCGTCTCGCCGGCGTAGACATAGCGGAAGAGCCGGCCCGTCGGGGTTTCGGTCACGAGCGGGGGGCGGTTGTTCTGCTGCTGGAAGCCGTAGGAGACGGCCTCGGCGAGCGCGGCGCGGCCCTGATCGTCCCGCTCCCGCACGAGGAGGCCGTGCGCGGTGAAGCGCGTCTCCGACCGCGGGCGCTTCCTCACCCAGCCTTCGAGCCTGCCGGAAGGGGCCCATACCAGCTCGTCCGTCCAGCCGCGCGCGGGCCAGATCAGCGGGTCGGCGTAGGCGCCGCGCTTCACATATGCGATGGAGGCGAGGCGCGGCGCGCCGCCCGGGCCGGGCTCATAGACGCGCTCCTCATGCGCGGCGCGGAGCACGGAGAAGAAGGAGGGGGCGGAAATCTGGGCTCCGTTGTCGGCGAAGACGGCGACGTCCACCCGCGGGCTCGTGATCTCCGGTCGGCGCGCGGTGGGGGCCGGCGCGTCCCAGCGCACGACGATCTCCGCCTCGCTCCCCGCCTCGTTCAGCGGGCGGATCTCCACCGCCTCCGCCCGCCCCTGCGTCAGGACCCAGCGGAAGCGGAGGGGGCGGCCGTTCGGGTCCTCCGTCGCGGCGGCGGAGAGGATGTAGCGCCGCTCGAAGCCCGCGCCGCGCCAGATGCGGGCGATGGCGGCCGGCGTGTCGAAGAGCGTCTCCTCCCCCGGCGCGGCCCCGCCGAGGCCCGGCGCCTCCCCCGCCGCGCCGGAGGCGGAGCGGAGTTCGAGCCGCACGACGGGCGGAACCTCCCCCGGCGCCAGCGCATTGGCGAAGCCCATCATCGCGCCGAGATCGGAGGCCCCGGCGTTGAACACCGCGGGATGCGCCGCCGGCGTCAGATAGCCTGCATCCCCGATCCCGCGCTGGCCACGGCGGAAGATCTGCTGGAGCGTCGGGGCGATCAGGCCCCGTTCGGTGAGGAACGCCTTCGTCTCCGGCTTCAGCGCGGCGAGGATGGTGCGGAGCGCGACGAGGAGCGGCTGGTCGGAGCGGGAGGAGCCCTGCGAGACGAGGAAATAGGGCGTGTTCGCGGGCATGAGGTCCCCGAAGCCGGGCCGCGCGTCCGCGCCCTGCGCGCCTTCGGGGGGAACCGCCGGGTCATGGTCCCGATGCTCGGGAAAGACGTAGAGATGGTTCGCTTGGTAGAGCCGCCAGAGCCGATCCGCCCCGCCGGGGCTGGTGAGCGCGAGCCGCGCCTGGCTTCGCCAGTAGGGACCCTGGATGGCGGTGGAGGCGTTGCCGATGGTCGGCGCGTCGAAGAGGAGCGCGGTGTTGAGGCCGTAATCGAGCCCCGCCGCCTGCATCTCGGGCCCGTAGACGACGCGGCTCATCTGCATCTGGTTGCGGGGCGAGAGGACGGAATGGCCGCGATCCCGGTTGTCATAGAGATCGCCGACATTGCCCGCCGCCCGGCCCCGGTTCACCCAGGCCTGAAGCTCCGTCAGCGGCCGCTCCGCATTCGGCTCGACGGCGGGAAAGCGCCGCATCGCGGGGAGGACGTTGAAGCGCGCGACGAGGCTCTCCCGCTCCCGGTCCCAGCTCAGGGCGGAGGGGGAGAGCGCGGCCACGCCCGCATCGACGCCCACGGGCGGGGGCGGGGCCGGGGCGGGGGGCGGCGGCGCGTCGCGGAGCGCGGCGATCTCGGGCCGCGCGGCGAGGGCCATGAGCGGCGGGCCCGAGAGAAGGCGCGGCGCGTCGGCATGGTCGACGAGGCGGTTGGTCAGGGTGATTCCCCGCGCCTCGGCCCGTCGGCGCACCATGCGCAGGGCGGATTCCGCCGCCTCCGGGGGGTGGATCGTATCGGTGCGCGGATCCACGCGTCCGGCCTCGATCACCGAGACAT
>JAUIDE010000090.1 GCA_030429105.1 Alphaproteobacteria bacterium | reverse complement strand
CCGGAAAAGAGGAACTGGTTGCCGACCCGCATCAGCGTGCCGAGCGAGGGCTGGTCCGGCGGCATCCCGACCCCGAGGAAGGAGAGCGTCGCCTCCGCGAGGATCGCGAGCCCGAAATTCAGCGTGGCGGCGACGAGGATCGGCGTCAGCGTATTCGGCAGGATGTGATGGAGCATGATCCGCCACGGCCTCACCCTGATCAGCTTCGCCGCCGCCACATAATCCTTCCGCTTCTCCACCATGGCGGAGGCGCGGACGGTGCGCGCGTATTGCACCCACGAAGGCACTGCTATGGCGACGACGAGGATCGCCGCCGCCAGCGTGTCCGAAGCGCCGGGCGGCAGCGCGGCGGAGGCCATCGCGCTGATAAGGATCGCGATGAGGATGAAGGGCATCGAGAGCAGCACGTCCCCGAACCGCATCAGCGCATCGTCGACCCAGCCGCCGAAATAGCCGGCGACGAGCCCGAGAGTCAGGCCCACAGCGAGGGCGAGCATCACCGAAGCGAAGCCGATCATCAGGGAGACGCGCGAGCCGTAGAGGATGGCGGAGAAGAGGTCGCGCCCCTGCGTGTCGGTGCCAAGGAGGAAGGGCCACTGGCCGCCTTCCTCCCAGACGGGGGGAATCTCCGCATTCATCAGGTCGAGCGCGGCGAGGTCATAGGGGTTCTGCGGCGTCAGCAGCGGCGCCGCGAGGCTAGTGAGCACGAGGATCGCGAGGAGCGCGGCGGCGATCATCGCGGAGGGATGGGCGGTGAAGCTCCACCAGAGCTCGCTGTCCCTAAGGCGGCGCCGGGGCGCAGGCGCGGCGCTCTCCGCCATCTCACTTCCCTCCGGCAGGAACGGCGTCATCCCGCAGCCGCGGATCGACGAAGGCGTAGGCGACATCGACCAGCGTGTTCAGCACGACGAAGATGAAGGAGACGAGCATCAGGTAGGCCGCCATCACGGGGATGTCGACGAAGGTCACCGCCTGGATGAAGAGAAGCCCCATTCCCGGCCACTGGAACACCGTCTCCGTCACCAATGCGAAGGCGATGAGGTTCCCGATCTGCATTCCCGTCAGCGTGATGACCGGCATGAGGCAGTTCCGGAGCGCGTGCCGCCAGTGGATGCGCGCCGCCGGCACGCCGCGGGCGCGGGCGAACTTCACGAAATCGGTCCGCATCGTCTCCAGCATCTCGGCGCGGACGAGGCGCATCACGAGCGTGATCTGGAAGAGCGAGAGCGCGATGGAGGGGAGGATGAGGGCGGCGCGCCCGCTTTCAGTGAGGAAGCCGGTGCTCCACCAACCGATGTCCACCGTCTCCCCGCGCCCGAAGGCCGGCAGCCAGCCGAGCGTGACGGAGAAGGCCAGGATCAGCAGGATGCCGGTCACGAAGCTCGGAAGCGAGACGCCGACGATGGAGCCGATCTGTAAGGCATCCGCGAGCCTCGACCGCCTGTGGATCGCCGTCAGCACGCCGAGCGGCACGCCGACCGCGAGCGAGAGGATCGTGGCGACGATCACCAGCTCCAGCGTCGCCGGGAACCGCTCCCCGATCAGCGTCATCACGTCCTGCTGGTTGCGGTAGCTGATCCCGAAATCGCCCTGCGCCGCATTCGCGACGAAGCGGAAATACTGGGTGAGGAACCCGTCATTGAGGCCGAGCCGCTCGCGCAGCTCGTCCCTCTGTTCCTGCGTCGCCTGCTCGTTCACCATCATCTCCACCGGGTCGCCGAAGAACCGGAAGATCAGGAAGGCGAGGAAGGCGACGGCGAGCATCACGAGCGCGGCGTTCGCGGTCCGCTTGATGAGGAAAGCCAGCATGGGCTCGCTCCGCGCTCGTGTTCAGGTCACATCCGCGCGAACCAGAGGCGCGGCTTGTTGTCGGGGAAGAGCGGCATCTCCGTCACCGCGTCGGTGGCGGCCCAGGCCATCGGCTGCTGATGGATCGGGATCATGATCGCCTGATCCTTCACGATCTTCAGCGCCTCCGTCTCCATCGCCAGCCGCTTCTCCGTGTCGAGCTCCTGCCCGGCCTTCTGCACCAGCGCGTCGAGTTCCGGGAAGGACCAGCCGCCCCAGTTGAACACGCCCGCGTTCCCCTCCTTGGTGTGGAAGATCTGGAGAAGCGGCGAATAGGCGTCGAGCATCGGCAGGGTCGCCCAGCCGAGCGTGTAGACGTCCGTTGTCCCGCCGGTCCGCTTCGGCGTCTGAACCGCCCGCGGGGCGATGTCGAGCTTGGGCGAGAGTCCGATGCGGCTCCACATGGAGGCGACGGCCTGGCAGACCTGCTCCTCGTTGACTAGGCCGTCATTGAGGCAGTTGAGCTCGAATTCCAGCCCTTCCGGCACGCCGGCCGCCGCCAGCGCCGCCTTCGCGGCCTCTGGGTCGAAGCCCGGCAATTCGTCGAGCTCAGCCGCGTAGCCGGGGATCGACGGGGCGACGACGGCGCCCGCAATGCGGGACTTGCCGCGCATCACGCGGGCGTGAATCGCGTCGAGGTCGATGGCCTTCCAGAGAGCCTGCCGCACCTCGGGCTTGATGAAGGGGTTGGGCTGGCCGTTGACCAGCGTCTCCCGGAACGGAAAGCCGAACATGACCGTGCGGAGATCGACGCCTTCGAGCACGTTGACGTTCGGCGCCGCCTCCAGCCGCGCGAGGTCCTGCACCGGCGCGTTGTCGGTGAAGGAGATCTCGCCCGAGAGGAGCGCGGCGACGCGCGTGGCCGGGGAGTTGACCGGCAGCAGCACGAAGCCGTCGAGATTGTGCTCCGGCTCGTCCCACCAGGCCGGGTTGACGGCGAATACGGTCTCCGCATCCGGCTTGCGGCTGACGACGCTGAAGGGGCCGGTGCCGTTCGCATTGTAGGTCGCGAACCCTTCTACGCCCGCGCCGATATCCGTGGGGAGTTCGGCGTTGTTGGCGACGAGCCAGCCCTTGTCGAAGATGTGGATGTTCGTGAGGTCGTTGAGGAGAAGCGGGTAGGGGCCGTTCAGCGTCACGTCCACCGTCCGGTCGTCCACGACCTTCGAGGAGACATAGGCGGGCAGGTTGCCCTTCAGCGGCGAGGTCTCATGGCTGACGCGCTCCAGCGAGGCGACAACGTCCTCCGCCGTGAAATCCGCGCCGTCATGGAACTTCACGCCCTCGCGGAGCGTGAAGCGCCAGGTGATCCCGTCCGGCTGGATCTCCCATGAGGTCGCCAGCGCCGGCTCGATCTTCAGGTCGCGGTCGTAGCGGACGAGCCCTTCATAGACGTGGTTCAGCACGTTGATGGTGAAGCTGTCCCCGTAGGAATAGGGGTCGAGCGAGCCGATGTCCCGGTTCGCGCCCCATTTCAGGATGTTGTCCGCGCTCGCGCCCGTGGCGGCGAGCAGGGCCGCGGCGGAGGCGGCGGCGAGCATCCGTCCGATCTTCATCAGCAGGTCCTCTCTGTTGCGGCCCGAATCGCGATCCGACGGGCTTCTCTGTATCGGATACAGACGATCCAAAAAATTGTATACTATTTTTTCGTGTCGTTGTATCCGATTGACCGGCTCGGGAATCGGGCCGAAAAGGATCGTATGACCGCTGAAACGCCTGAACCCCCGAGCCTGACCGTCTACAGGCTGCTCCGCCGCGCGATCATCGAACAGGCGCTGCTGCCCGGCGCGCGCCTGCCCGAGGATGCGATCGGGGAGCAGTTCGGCGTCTCCCGCACGCTGGTGCGCCAGTCGCTCGGCCGGCTGGAGGCCGAGGGGCTGGTGGAGACGCGGCGCAACCGCGGCGCATTCGTCGCCGAACCCTCGCTGGAGGAGGCGAAGCAAATCTTCGAAGTGCGGCACGTTCTGGAGCGGGACGTGATAGACCGCCTGATCCGGCGCATCTCCGTGATCGGGCTCGATTCGCTGGAGGCGCATGTCGTCCAGGAAGAGCGGGTCAGGGGCAAGAACGGCCCCGTCTCGATCCGCCTCGCCGGGGAGTTCCACATCCTCCTCGCGGAGCTTTCGGGAAACGCCGTGCTCGCGCGGTACGTCTCCGAGCTCGTCTCGCGCTGTTCGCTCATCCTCGCCATGTATCGCCGCCGCCACTCGACGGATTGCGCGGTGGACGAGCACCGCCAGATCATCCGCGCCCTGCGGGAGCGGGACCCCGAGGCGGCGAAGAAGATCATGGACGACCATCTCGGCGCCGTTGCGGGCCGCGCCGAACTGGAGGAGCCGGGCGAGGATCTCGAAACGGTCCTCGCCCGCTACGGGCGGGAGATGACGGCGTGACGCATCGGCTCTTCGACTTCGCGGCGATGCCGCCTCGCGACGTCTACAAGCTCCTGATCGGCACGGTCGTGCCCAGGCCCATCGCCTGGGTGACGACGCGGAGCCCGGAGGGCGTGGCGAACGCGGCGCCCTACAGCTTCTTCAATTGCCTCTCGTCCGATCCGCCGATCCTCGCCCTCGGCGTCGAGAACCGGGAGCAGCAGCGCTTCAAGGACACCGCCTGGAACATCCGCATGACGGAGGAGTTCACCGTCAACATCGTCGACATGGCGAACATGGACGCGATGAACGTCACCGCCACGCCCTTTGCGCCAGAGGTCGACGAGCTGGAGATGGCCGGCCTGACGGCCGCGCCAGGGCTCAAGGTCTCCTGCCCGCGGATCGCGGAGGCTCCCGTCGCATTCGAATGCCGACGCCATGTCGGCATCGAGATCGGCCGCTCGCGGGAGATCATCCTCGGCGAGGTTCTCTGCGCACATGTGCGGGAGGGGCTGACGGACCCGGTGCGGCTCCACACCGACCCGCTCAAGCTCGATGCGATCGGCCGGATGGGCGGCCACGGCTATTCCCGCACGCGGGATTGCTTCGACCTGCCGACCATGAGCGTCGCGGAGTTCGAGGCTTCGCCGCTCGCATCGCGGCGCCGCGCCGGGTGACGGCGTGGACGGTTCGCGCCGCCTCCTGATCCTGAACCCGAACTCCAGCGGCGACATCACCGCCCGGCTCCTCGCGCGCGCGCGTCGCATGGCGCCCGACTGGGTGAAGCTGGAGGCGGCGACCGCGACGGAGGGGCCTGACTACATCCGCGACGCCGAAGGGCTCGCCCTCGCGGAGGCGTCCGTCCTGCGCATCGCGGATCGCCTTGCAGGCGCGCCGCCGGACGCCGTTCTGCTCGCCTGCTTCGGCGACCCCGGAGCGGAGGCAGCCCGAGAGCGCCTCGGAAGGCCGGTCATCGGGATGGCCGCCGCGTCCTGCGCCGCGGCTGCAGCCGGCGGGAGGCCCTTCTCCCTTGTGACCGGCGGCAGGGCGTGGGGGCCGATCCTCGAGGATTTCGTCGAGAAAAGCGGCCTCGGGCGCCTTCTCGTCTCCGTGGAGACCATGGAGATGACGGGCGACGCCCTCGCCGCCGATCCTTCCGCGGCGCTGGAGGCGCTCGGCGCGGCCGCGGACAAGGGCGCCGGGAAGGGCGCGGAGGCGGTGGTGATCGGCGGGGCCGGTCTCGCCGGGCTCGCCTCCGCCATGCCTCCGCGCTCGAACATCGAGATTCTGGACTCGCTGGATTGCGCCCTCTCCGCGGCCTTCGCGGCGCTGGAGGTCGGCCCGTCGCAAGCCTGAGCGCTGCGATGCGGCCGGAAGCGCTCCTGCGAACGCCGCCCCGACGCGCTCGCGGAACACCGCCACTGGTCGCCGTCTCCATGAACGGTCGGTCGGGTCAGGGCTCAGCTGAAGACGAAGACTTCCGGCGCCCGGCGCCTCAGTATCGCGCTGATGGCTGTAGCGAGCTCCTGGAACTCTGGCTCCCGCACCGTGCTGCGCCGCCACGCCATGCCGATCGTGCGCGACGGCGGCGCATTGCGGAACGGCCGCGCCACGACGATGTCCTGATGCGCGACCTCGGACTTCACGTAGAGCGCGGGAAGCAGCGAAAGCCCCATGCCCATCGCCACCATCTGGCGAAGCGTGTCCAGCGACGTGCCCTCGAAATCGTGCGAAAGATGCGCGCCGCATTGTTCGCAGATGCGTCGAACCTGCTCGTAAAGCCTGTGCCCCGGCTCGAGAGCGAGGATCGTTTCGCCTCTCAGCATCTCGGGGACGATGGCGCCGCTCGCGGCGAGAGTGTGGTCGGCCGGCATCGCGACGAGGAGGGGCTCCCGGAACAAGGAGAGCGACTCGAACTCCACGCCGCGCACCGGCATGGGAAAGAGCAGAAGGTCGAGCGCGCCGGACGAGAGCCCCTCCAGCAGATGGTCCGCGAGCCCCTCGCGCACATAGAGCTTCAGGCTCGGATGGCTCTCGTGCAGTTCCGGCACGATCAGAGGGAAAAGATAGGGCCCTAGCGACTGCACGACGCCGACCTTGATCGTGCTCCGCAGCGTTCCCTGGTGGAGCGCTGCGAGGGTCCGGATCTCCTCTACCTCCCGCAGGGCCCGTCGCGCATGGGCGGCGACGCTTTCGCCGAGCGCGGTGACGACCACGCGCGAGCGATTCCGCTCGACCAGCACCGCGCCCAGCCGGTTCTCCAGCTCCTTCAACTGGGCGCTCAGCGTCGGTTGCGAGACATGGCACGCCTCCGCCGCCCGGCGGAAGTGCCGTGTCTCCGCCACGGCGACGAGATAACGGAGCTGCTGCAGGCTGGGCACATCACCCTCTTATAGAGAATCTCTATCACTGGAGGCCGAGTTTTGCATTGGATCGATCAATCCGTCGACCCACATCAACGCCCGAGAGGGTGGAGGGCGGATGCGCCGGTTCAAGAACATACTCGTCGTCGTCGATCGCGACGGCGCTTCGGAAGCGCTGCTGGCGCGCGCGGCGGAAATCGCGCGGATGAACGAGGCCGCCCTGACCTTTGTCGAGGCGCTCGACTCGGCCCCCGGCGAACTCGCGAAGATCTTCGCCGCCCTGCCGGGCGCGCGCGCAAAGGCGCTCGAGGAATCCGTGCTTCTCGCGCATTGCGACCGTCTCGAGGAGATCGCCGAGCCCCTTCGCGCGTCGGGCCTCCCGGTCCGGGCCGAGGTGCTCCTCGGCGTCGATTTCATCGAGACGATCCGCTACGTCATGCGCAACGGCATAGACCTCGTCCTGAAGGACGCCTACCAGTCGCCGGATCGCCTGTCGCTCCGCAGCGGCGACCTGCACCTTCTGCGCAAATGCCCGTGTCCGGTCTGGATCCTGAACGGCCTGAAGGAGCCGACTACGCGGCGCATCATGGCGGCGGTCGATCCCGACCCGGACGATCCGATCCGCGACGCGCTCAACCATACCGTGCTGGAGATGGCCACCTCTCTCGCGAGACGAGACGGAGCCAAGCTCGACGTGGTAAACGCCTGGCGTCTCCCGGAGGAATCGACCTTGCGCTACAGTCGTGCGCGCCTGCCCGAAGAAGAGGTGGACGCGCTCGTGGCGGAGCGCGAGCGCCAGAGCGCCTGGCGCCTCAACGCGCTCGCCCGCGACTTCTGCGACTTCTCCGACCTGATGCGGATCATCCACGCGCCCGGGGCCGCCGCAGACGTCCTCATCGAACACGCCGCCAACGAGCGCGTCGACCTTCTCGTGATGGGGACGTTGGCGCGCACGGGTCTGGCGGGGCTCTTCATCGGCAACACCGCGGAGACCGTATTGAGCCGTGTCGACTGCTCGGTGCTCACCGTCAAACCGCGCGGCTTCGTTTCGCCGGTCACGCTCGAGGATAGCTGAACGATGGGCGCTGCGGCTTCGACAGGCGGAAAGGCGTCCGCCGGGTGGATCGGCCTCGCCCCGGCGGCGTTGTCCGCGGCCCTGTTCGTCTGGTTCGCAAGTCTCGCGCCGTCCATCGCGGACGGCGAGACGCTGAGGGTCGCGTGGAGTTGGGCTCCTTCGCTCGGCGTCTCGCTAAGCTTCCTTGTGGACGGGCTGAGCCTGACCTTCGCGCTCCTGATCTCCGGGATCGGGGCGCTCGTCTTCCTCTACTCGAACACCTATCTCGCCGGGCATCCGCAATTCGGCCGCTTCGCCCTGTTCCTCACGGCCTTCATGCTGGCGATGCTGGGGCTGGTGCTCGCCGACAACCTGATCGCGCTCTTCGTCTTCTGGGAGCTGACGACGGTCACCTCCTATCTCCTGATCGGCTTCGGGCACGAGACGGCGAAGGGCCGCCGGTCCGCCCTTCAGGCGCTCTTCGTGACCGGCGCGGGCGCGCTGGCGCTGCTGGCCGGGTTCATCCTGCTCGGCTTCACGGCGGGCAGTTTCGAGCTGTCGGAGATTCTCGCGCAGGGCGACGCGCTCAAGGACCATGCGCTCTATCTGCCGATCCTGATCCTGATCCTCGCAGGCGCCTTCACGAAGTCCGCCCAGTTCCCGTTCCATTTCTGGCTGCCGAACGCGATGGCGGCGCCCACGCCGGTCTCCGCCTTCCTCCACTCGGCGACGATGGTTAAGGCGGGCGTCTATCTCATGGCTCGGCTGCATCCCGGGTTCTCGGGGACGGACGCCTGGCTCTGGACGCTGACCGTCGCCGGCGCGTTCACGGCCGTCTTCGCAAGCCTGATGGCGCTGCGGCAGACCGACCTGAAGCAGGCGCTCGCCTACACGACGCTGATGGCGCTCGGCACGCTGACCCTCCTCCTCGGGCAGGATTCCGGTTATGCGATGACGGCCTTCGCTACGTTCCTGATCGTCCATTCGCTCTACAAGGCCAGCCTCTTCCTCATGGTCGGCTGCATCGACCATGCGACGGGCACGCGCGAGGCGGGCCTCCTCGGCGGGCTGGCGCGGGCGATGCCGGTCACCTGTTTCGCGGCGGCGCTCGCGGCCCTCTCGATGGCCGGTTTCCCGCCCTTTCTCGGTTTCATCGGCAAGGAGCTGAAATATGCCGGGGCGCTGGCCGTAGGGTCCGAGCCGATCCTCGTCGCCGGCGCGATGCTGGCGGCCAACGCGCTGATGTTCGCCGTCGCCGGCGTCGTGGCCTTCAAGCCGTTCTGGCGCCCTGCCGGCGGCCCGCTCCCGCATGCGCCGCACGAGGCGCCCTGGCCGATGCTGGCGGGCCCCGTCCTTCTGGCGGTGCTCGGCGCGGTCTTCGGGCTCTACCCCGATCTCCTGCAAAGGACTCTGGTCGATCCGACAGTCGCCTCGCTGCTGGGGACGACGGAGGACGCCAAGACGCTGCAGCTCTGGGCCGGGGTCAACCTGCCGCTTATCCTCTCGGTCGCGACCGTCGCGCTCGGCCTCGCGCTCTACCTTGCGCACGGCCCGATCCGCGCCGCGCTGGCGCGGGCCGTCGAGGCCGCGCCCGGCTTCGACGCCGGGTGGGACCGCTTCCTCGACGGGCTGAAGGCCTTCGCGGCCTGGCAAACCCGCCTGATCCAGACGGGCGTCCTGCGGACCTACATCTTCGCGACCTTCGCGACCGTGCTCGTCGGCCTCGCCGGCACGATGGCGGCGAAGGGCGTCTGGCCCGCGGCGCCCGACCTCTCGCTGGCCAACTGGCGGACTGTCGCTCTCGTCGCGCTGATCGTCGCCGGCGCGCTTCTCACGGCGGTGACCACGTCGCGGATCGCCGCCATGGCCTCGCTTGGCGTGGTGGGGATCGGCGTCGCGATGATCTTCATCACCTTCGGCGCGCCGGACGTGGCGATCACGCAGCTTCTGGTCGAGACGCTGGTCGTCGTGCTGGCGGCGGTCGCGCTTCTCCGCCTCCCCGTGCTGGACAAGCCGGGCGAGCGCGATCGGCGCCCGCGGGACGCCGTGCTCGCCCTCGGCGTCGGCGCTGTCGTGACGGCGATCCTGCTTCTGGTGCTTGAGACGCCGCTCGATCGTCGGCTCACCGACTTCTTCGAAACGGCGAGCTGGCCCGAGGCCTACGGCCGCAACATCGTCAACGTGATCCTCGTCGACTTCCGGGCGCTAGACACGTTCGGCGAGGTCGCGGTGGTGATGATCGCGGGGCTCGCGGCCTACGCCCTGCTGCGGACGACGGCGGAGCGGCGGGAGACGACGGCGGAGAAGGGGGAGGGGAAGTGAACTCGATCATTCTGCGCGCGGGGACGAGGGCGCTTTCCGGCCTTCTGCTGCTCTTCTCGGTCTACATGCTCCTCCGCGGCCACAACGAGCCGGGCGGCGGCTTCATCGGCGGGCTGATCGGCGCGACGGGCTTCGTGCTCTACGCCATCGCGATCGGCCCGGCGGAGGCGCGGACGGCGCTGCGGGCCCAGCCGCAGAACATCGCGGCCGTCGGGCTCGGCATCGCGCTGCTCTCCGGCCTCGCCGCGGCGCTGTTCGGCGACGCGTTCTTCACCGGGCAGTGGCTGTTCCTCGGCGCCACGGAAACCGACAAGGGGCTGCCCCTCTCCACGGTTCTGGTCTTCGACATCGGGGTCTATCTCGTCGTGTTCGGCTCGGTCCTGACCCTCGCCTTCGCGATGGAGGAGGAGATCTGATGGAAGCGCTCCTCGCCCTCGCCATCGGCGTCCTCGTGGCGGCCGCGGTCTACCTGATGCTGGCGCGCAATCTTCTGCGCTTCATCTTCGGCCTCGTGCTCATCTCCAACGCCGCGAACCTCACCATCTTCACGGCCGGCCGGCTCGTCGAAGGCGCCCCGCCCCTCGTCCCTGTCGGTCTCGACGCGCCCGCCGGAACGGTGGCCAACGCGCTGCCGCAGGCGCTCGTGCTGACCGCCATCGTGATCGGCTTCGGCCTTTTCGCCTTCGCGCTGACGCTGATGTTCCGGGCCTACACCACGCTCGGCACGCTGAACGGCGACGAGATGCGCGTGGCGGAGCCGCGCGAGCCCGGCGAAGGGAGCGCGATGCGATGAGCTGGCTTCTTGCGGCGTCCATCGCGCTGCCGTTCCTCACGGCGGTGCTCGCCTTCCTCTTCCGCGCCGGCCCAGCCGGGCGGCGGATCAGCGTCGCCGGGAATGCGGCGCTCCTCGCCGCCGCGGTCGCCCTCATGGCGGAGACGCTGCGCGAGGGCGTGATCGCGGGGCAGGTCGGCGAATGGGCGGCGCCCTTCGGCATCACCCTCGTCGCCGACCTCCTGAGCGCCGTCATGGTCGTCATCACCGCGATCACCGCGCTTGCGGTCTCCGTCTACGCGCTCGCCGATATCGGGGAGCGGGCGGAGCGTCTCGGCTATCACGCGCTCTTCAATGTTCTGATCGCCGGCGTCTGCGGCGCATTCCTGACGGGCGACCTCTTCAATCTCTATGTCTGGTTCGAGGTGATGCTGATCTCCTCGTTCGGGCTCCTCATCCTCGGCGGGAGCAAGGCGCAGATCGACGGCGGGGTGAAATACGTCGCCCTCAACATGATCTCGACGATCCTCTTCCTGTCGGGCGTCGGCCTGCTCTACGGCATGACCGGAACGCTCAACATGGCGGATCTGGCGCGGACGGTCCCGGAGTTGGAGGATCAGGGGCTCGTCACCCTGATCGCCATGATGTTCATGATCGCCTTCGGCGTGAAGGCTGCGGTCTTTCCGCTCTTCTTCTGGCTTCCGGCCTCCTATCACACCCCGGCCTTCTCGGTCTCTGCGGTGTTCGCGGGCCTCCTCACCAAGGTCGGCGTCTATGCCCTGATCCGGATGTTCACGCTCGTCTTCGACGGCGATGTGGGCTTCACCCACCAGATCCTGCTTTGGGTCGCGGCGCTGACGATGCTGACCGGCGTTCTCGGCGCGGCGGCGCAGAACGACATCCGCCGCATCCTCTCGTTCCACATCGTGAGCCAGATCGGCTACATGATCATGGGTCTCGCGCTCCTCACGCCGCTGGCGCTCGCCGGGGCCGTGTTCTACCTCGTGCACCACATCATCGTGAAGGCGAACCTCTTTCTGATCGCGGGCGTGGCGGAACGGGTCGCCGGCTCGACGGAGCTCTCCCGCATCGGCGGGCTCTACAAGTCCGCGCCCCTGTTGGCCGTCCTGTTTCTGATCCCCGCCTTTTCGCTGGCCGGCTTCCCGCCTCTCTCCGGCTTCTGGGCCAAATACATCCTCGTCGCCGCCGCCATCGAGATCGAAGGCTGGGTCATCGCCGCGGTCGCCCTCGTGGTTGGTCTCCTCACGATCTATTCGATGACGAAGATCTGGGCCGAGGCGTTCTGGAAGCCGCATCCGGAAGGATTGGAGCCGGCGCTGACCCGCCTTCCGCCGGGAGACCGCGCGCGGCTCCTCGCGCCTGTCGCGGCGCTGGCCGGCCTCACGCTCGTCATCGGCTTCTTCCCGGAGCCCTTCGTCGCCTTTGCCGAGCGTGCGGCGGGGCAACTTCTGGACCCGACAGCCTACATGACGGCCGTGCTGGGAGCCGCATCATGACCAACTTCGCCGCCAATCTCGTTCTCGCCGCCGCCTGGTCGATCTTCTTCGGCGGTTTCACCTGGCTGACGCTCAGTTCCGGCTTCGTCGCGGGCTACGTCGTTCTCTGGCTGCTTCAGCCGCTGACCGGAACGCGCTCCAGCTACTTCCTGCGCGTCTGGTACTGGGTGAAGCTGGTCGTCCTCTTTCTCTATGAGCTTGTCGTCTCGAGCCTCGAAGTGTTCTGGGATGTGATCACGCCGACCCACCGCGCGCGCCCCGCGATCATCGACATGCCGCTCGACGTGCGCTCCGACACCGGGATCCTGCTCGTGACGAACCTGATCTCGCTCACGCCCGGCACGCTCAGCATCGATGTGAGCGAGGACCGGAAGACGCTGAAGGTGCACGCGATGTTCGCCGACGACCCGGACGAGGTCTGCAGGACGCTCAAGGCCGGGATGGAGAAATGGGTGATCGACGCCGTGGAGGAGAGGACATGACGGACCTGCTGGATCTGGCGGTGACGGCGGGCTACGTCGCCGTTCTCATCGCCGTTGGCCTCGCGCTCTGGCGCCTCGCGGCAGGCCCGAGCCTGCCGGACCGTGTGGTGGCGCTCGACATGATGACGGTTGCGATCGTCGCTTATTGCGGGCTCGCGGCGATCGACACCGCCGACGCGACCTTCCTCGATGTCGGACTCGTGCTCGCGCTTGTCGGCTTCCTCGCGACGGTGGCGCTGGCGCGCTTTGCGGAACGTCAGGCGCTCAGGCGCGGTGCGGCATCCGCCTCCATCGGGCGGGAGGGCGAAGGATGAGCGAACTCTTGGTCGTCGCCTTCCTTCTGCTCGGGAGCGTCTTCACGATCGTCGCCGGGATCGGCGTCGTGCGCCTTCCGGACGTGTTCACGAGGATGCACGCCTCGACGAAGGTGGGCACGCTCGGCTCGGGGCTCATCCTCGCCGGGGTCGCCGTCCATTTCGCGGATTCCGCCATCCTTCTGCGCTGCGTCCTGATCGTGGTGTTTCTCCTGCTGACGGCGCCGATCGGCGCGCACATGATCGGCCGCGCGGCCCTGCGTATCGGCATCGCGCCCTGGGGCGTCGCCTCCGGCGGAGACGGCTCCGGGAGGGGGAAGGACGCCGGGTAGGCCGCGCCGGGCGACAGAACGGGTCGCCATTCGGCAACGTCCGCGTCGGGCGCCCCCGGGCCCCGCAAGCCCTCTCGCGATCAGCGCTCGGCTTGCCGCCGTGTTGGAAAACCACGCCCGGCGCGCACAGGCATTGCGGCTGCTTCGACCCGCTCCGCCTGCGCCATCCGACGCCGGCCCCGCTCTCCAGGGGCCGACCATCCCGAGCGCAATTGCTTATGGCGGCCTGGTTCCGTTCACTCGATCGCTCGGCCATCGCCGCGCTTGAGAACCGAAAGAGCGAGCTCCATCATCCCGCGCACGCGCGCAGGCGTCTCGCCAGAAGCGCGTTGGGTGATGGCGAGGCCGATCTGTTCGCCCAGATAAGCCGCCGCGGCTTCGACCGACAGCCCGTCGCGCAGTTCGCCGGCTTCGTCGCGCGCTTGCAGGAATGCGGCGTAGCCGGCCCTGGCCGCCAGGTCGATCTCGTCGACCCGCGCGCGCGTCCGGGGCCCCAACCGGTGCTTGCCGGCGCGCATCTTGTAGAACAGGCACCCGCTTTCCATGCGCGGGTCGGCGCTGGCGAAGTCGATGAGCGCATCGAGAGTCTCCTCCAGCCCTCCGCCCCTCCGCAGGATCGCGAAGAGGTCCGAGAGCGCCTCATCGGCGTATCGGTCGAGCGCCGCGCGTTTCAGTCCGTCCTCGCTTCCGAACTCGCGGTAAAGCGACGGCTTGGAGACGCCCGCCAGCTGGCAGATCGCGTTGACGGACACGTCGGCGGGGTCGCCCCGCCAGTACGCTGTCAGGGCGACACCCAGAGCTTTGTCGGCCTTCATCGTCCGCGGGCGGCCGCGCGCAGGCTTTCCGTCGCTTTCGCTCATTTTTATACCATTCGGTATTTTACTCCTTGACGGGAGCTTCCGGATATTCGTACCAATCGGTAACGCCGCTTTCAAGCAGGAGATCGCAGGATGACGAGCCTGGACAAGAAACTGACCGGCCGCGGCGAGCGTGAGGCGCGCCACGCCGCTGTCCCGACCTTCGCGCCGGCATGAAGCCGGCTTTCAACCTCCCGTGACCCTGAAAGGATTCCCTCTCATGAAGCGAATTCCGGCAACCCTGGCCCTCGCCGTTTCGACCCTCGCCGGCCCCGCCCTCGCCGGCGACATCGACACGGTGCACGCCTTCTATTCCGACATCCTGACCGACCCGGCGGGGACGACGGAGGCGCGCTACTACGAACTCTTCTCGCCCGATGTCGTCTCGATCCCCGCGCCGCCGGGCGGCGAGGGCGCGCAGGGCATGCTGAACACCATCGCCTTCCTCGGGCAGGTCGTTCCCAACCTGACGTGGGAGCCGCAGGAGATCATTGACCTCGGCGATGGGCGCTTCGTGGTCCGCAGCCTTTTCCGTGGCGCGCCGGTGGGCCCTTTCTTCGGAGTCGATCCGGCCACCGGCAAGAGCTTCGAGGCCATGTCCACCGACATCGTGACGGTCGAGGACGGCAAGATCGCCCATATCTATCACCTCGAAGACTGGGCCGGCGCCGTCGCACAACTGACGGCGGAGTGACGACGCCCGGTCCAAGCGCCGCCGGTCGGAGCGCGGCCGCCGGCGGTCGCCATCGAGAGACGCGGGCTGACCTTCGACACCGATCCGCACAAGGTGAAGAAGATCGTGAATCGGATCGGCGAGGAGCTGAAGGCGGACGCCTCGCTCTGCGCCGGGCTGCTGGAGCCGCCGAAATCGCAAGGGGTGATCCAGATGGAGGACAGCGCCATGATCCTGAGGGTCAAGTTCAAGGCGATCCCCGGGAAGCAGTTTCCGATCCGGCGCGAATTGCCGCATCGTATCCGCGCGGCCTTCGAGGAGGCCGGCATTCGCTTCGCCGGCCGGGAGGTCACGGTGCGGGTTCAGGAAGACGCTTCGCCGGCCGAGCGGCGGTGCGCGATCGAGGCGGCGGCCTCGCGCGGGTTCGAGGAGGCGGAGCGCGCATGAAGAACCGGGTTCCGGACGAGGCGACGCTTCTCGCCCCGCAGGACTGGGCGCTCCCCGTCCCCATCGCCTACGGCCCCGGACGGCTGGCGGAGATCGGGACGCGCTGCGTCGCGACGGGCGTGCGGAATCCTCTGGTCGTCACCGACCGGGGCAGCGCCGGCCTGCCGTTCGTGGCGCGGCTGCATGAGCTGCTGTCCAGGGAGGGGTTTAGCCGGGCGCTCGTCGCCGACATCTCGCCCAATCCGGTCGGCGATGAGATCGGAGCGGGGCGCGAGGCGTTCCGCGCGGGCGGCCATGACGCCGTCATCGCCATCGGCGGCGGCAGCGCGATGGACGCCGGCAAGGCCATCTGCCTCGCCGCCGGAGGCGAGGCCGACCTCTGGGCCTTCGACTTCGACCGGCCGCCGCCGATCCTGCCGCCCGGCGCCGCCTTTCCGCGCCTCGTCACGATCCCGACGACGGCGGGGACGGGGGCGGAGACCGAGAGCACCGCGATGGTCACCCATGCCGGCAAGGGCATGAAGTTCTGCCTCTGGCATCCGCAGCTGAAGCCGTCTCTCGCCCTTCTCGACCCGGAGCTGACGGTCGGCCTCCCGCCGAATCTCACTGCGTGGACGGGGGCGGATGCGCTGACCCATGCGATCGAAGCGTTCCTCGTCCCGGGCTACCACCCGCTCTGCGACGCCGCGGCGCTCGAAGCGCTCGGCCTCATCGCGGCATGGCTTCCGGTCGCGGTGCGCGACCCGGGGAACATGGCCGCGCGCGGGGGCATGTTGCTGGGCTCCTGCCTCGCTGGGATCGCCTTCCTGAAGGGCCTCGGCCTCGTCCATGCGATCTCGCACATGGTCGGGGCCGAGTTCGACACGCATCACGGACTCACCAACGCGATCCTGCTGCCCGCCGTGCTCCGCTTCAACCTGCCAGGCATGGAGGAGAAGACCGCACGCATGGCCGAGGCCATGTCCCTGGCGGACCGCTCGGTTGAAGGGTTCATCGCCCATGTCGAGGCGCTGCTGGACGAGATCGGCATTCCCCGCTCCCTCGGGGAGATCGGCGTTCCGGCGGATTGCGTCCTGCGCATCGCCGGAAAGGCGATGCAGGACGCCGCCGCGCGAACGAACCCCCGCGCCGCGAGCGATGCTGAGGTCCGCGGGCTTCTCGAGGCCGCCATCGCGCGGGGCCGCAGCTGACAGAGCCTCGCGCCCGCGCAACGCCCGCCGTGTCTGGCAAGCTCGGCGCGCTCGCATTCGCGACTCTCGTTCTCTGCTCCGCCTTCGGCGAGGTCTCGACCGGTCTCCTCGTTCCCGCGTTGCCGATCCTCGGCGAAGTCTTTCGCGCGGGCCCCGCGACCGTCCAGCTCGCCATCGTCGCCTTCGCGGTCGCCTTCGCTGTCGGGCAGCTCGTGTTCGGCCCGCTGTCGGACCGAAGCGGGCGCCGCGCGGCCCTGCTGATCGGCGCCGCGCTCGCCCTCGCCGGCTCGCTCGCCGCGGCGCTGGCGAACGATCTCTGGACGGTCGTCGCGGCGCGGTCGATCCAGGGGCTTGGGGCCGCGTCCGGGTATGTAGTGGCGCGCGCCATCGTGCGCGACGTCTACGGGGCGGAGGGCGCCGCGGGGGCGATGGCGCTTCTCTTCGCGCTGATGTCAGCCTGCTTCCTGCTCGCGCCGCTCGCCGGAGGCCTGCTGCAGGATTTCGGAGGCTGGCGCGCGGGCTTCGCTGCCGCCGCCCTTGCGGCGACGACATGGCTCCTCTCCGCCTTGCTGATCCTGCCGGATACGGGGACCAAGCAAGCGGGGCGAGAAGTCGAGGCCGCTCACCGCGTCTATCTGGGGCTTTTTCGTCATCGCGAGTTCCTCGTCAATATGGCCGTCCATGCGATCGGCTATGCTGGCCTCTACTGTTTCGTCGCCGGAGCGCCGTTTCTCCTGATCGAGGGCCGCGGCCTCACTCCTTCGGGCTACGGCGCCCTCGCTGCGCTCGCGATGTCCGGCTTTCTCGCCGGCGCGATGACGGCGCGCGTCGCCATTCCCCGCTGGGGGCGGAGCCGCACGATTTCGGCGAGCCTCACGATCATGCTCGCGGCTCCTGCGGCGCTGTTCGGCGCCGGGTTCCTCGGTCTCGATTCCACGCCTGTGATCACGGCGCTCCAGTTTACCGTCTGGTTCGGCGGCGGCCTGCTCGCCCCAAACACTGCGGCGGGCGTGATGATGGCGCATCCGAACGCCGCCGGCGCCGCCGCGGCGGCGCTCGGTTTCGTGCAGATGCTGGCGGCGGCGGCCGCGGCGCTGATCCAGGGGCTAATCTATGACGGGACGGTGTTCCCGATGGCCGGCATGCAGCTTCTGCTCTCCGCGGCGGCTTGGCTCCTGTGGCGGCGGGCGCGGTCTGTGCGGCGCTGAGCGACTGTGTGTTCAGCCGCGAGCCGGTGTGGGCAGCGCATTCTGTAGGGAGTTCGTCCAGGGAATGGCGATTGCGCTCTGGCAGTCTCCGATCCGGACCTTCACGGTTGACCTGCCGCGCACCTGCCTGTGTCCAATTGGAGCGCGTCGCCGTCATTCTTCAGCGGAGCCTGGCACAGCATTATGGCATGCTGAGTTTGAACCCGCTAAGACCATCTCCATCCTCAAACATGGCCGGAAAACGCCCTGATCTCTCAACAACTCCTGATGGGAATGCTCGTGATCTCCGCAACCGTGGCGATCCATGCCTCCTTCATGGCCGCGGCCGGCAGATTGTCGGGCCGGATCACGCGCCCGCCGTCGGGTCCCGCCGCGAAGGCGCTTACGATCATCGCCGTCGTGACATGGTTCTTCATCTCGATCTGCGTGCAATGCTGGCTCTGGGCCTTGGTCCTGATCGCGCTCGGGGCTTTCGATGGTCTTGAACCCGCCCTCTACTTCGCCACCGTCACGTTCTCCACGCTCGGCTACGGAGACCTCGTCCTCGGGCCTGACTTCAGATTGCTTGGAGCTTTCGCGGCGACCAACGGGACGATGATCTTCGGCTGGACGACGGCGATGATTTTCGTCGCTGTTCAAAAGGTTTATGGAGGCGGCGCAGCGGCGGGGGGGCCGTCATGACCCGGCGAGCAGCGCCTCCCGGGCGCCGATGAGGAACTGCATCCCCATACAGATCAGCAGAAAGCCGAGCACCCTTGTCATCGCATCCACGCCGCTGGGGCCGAGCAGCCGCGCCACCGGACCGGCGAGGCGCATGGCTCCCCATGAGACGAGGGCCATGACCGCGAAGGCGGCGATGACGCCGACGTCCACCCAGAGGCGCTGAGGCCAGTCCAGCCGCGCCTCCACTTCCACCGCCGCGGAGAGAACCAGGGCGAGCGTCCCGGGGCCGCAGAGGCTGGGAATGGTGAGGGGCACGAAGGCGGGCGAGCCCTCGGTCGCGGGCGCCGAGACCGTGGAAGGCGAGGGGAACAACATCCTGAACCCGATGAAGCTGACCACGAGCCCGCCGGCCAGTCTCAGCCCCGGCAGCGACACGCCGAAGGCCGAGAGGACGGCGGCCCCGGCGACCCAGGCGATCAGGAGAGTCGCGAAGACGAACCGGCCGACGCGCGCGGCCTCCTCCGCGCGCCGGTCCGGCGGAAACCCGCCGCATATGCCGAGAAAAAGCGCCGCGCTGGTCGCCGGGTTCATGATCGGCAACAGCGCCGCAACCATCAGGGCGAAGGCGGTGAAGAAGAGATCCATGCCCTTCAGCCCCCCGCCGGCGCGGCGTCTCCGCGGCCCTCGCCGACCCGCAGCGCCCGACCAGGGCGCCG
>JAUIDE010000089.1 GCA_030429105.1 Alphaproteobacteria bacterium | reverse complement strand
GAGCCCGAGCCGCGCCGGGAGCGCGACGCAGAGCGCGGCGAGGAGCAGCGGCGCGGCGCGGGAAAGCGTGTTCTCCCAGGAGAACGCCGTGCCGAACCCGCCGCGCCAGACGAGGGAGAAGAACTCGGCCGGCGAATGGCCAAGCGCGAGGAGGAAGAGCGAGAAGGCGGCGAAACCCGTCAGCAGCGAACCGAGGGGGATCAGAACCCCCTCCGCCCGCCCGAGGAGCGCGCCCGCCGCGCCCCTCGCGGCGGAAAGCCCGGAGCCTTCCGCCGCGATGGTCATCAGGAGGTCGCGCCGATCACGCCCTCGACCAGATAGTCCATGCTTTCGAGCGCGACGTCCGTCTCCTCGAAGCTCTGGCCCTCGGTCGCGATCACGTTGCCCTTGTTGTCCTTCAGCGGCCCGCGGATCGCGGCGAAGCCGCCCTTCTCGATCTCCGCCTTCACCGCTGCGAAATTCGCCCGCGCCGGCTCGCTCACCGCCGAGCCGAGCGCGCTCATCTTCACGAAGTTCTGCGCCAGCCCGCCCCGCACGAAATTGGGGATGTGCTCGCCCTTCAGCGCCGCCGCCGCCATGGAGGTGTAGACTTCTGCCCAGTTCCACTCGGCGCCGGTAAGATAGAGATCGGGCGCGAGCGCGGACTGGTCGGCATGATAGCCGCAGACATAGGCGCCGCGGCCCGCCGCCGTCTGGATCACGACCTTCGGGCCGTCCACATGGCAGGTGATGACGTCGGCGCCCTGGTCGACGAGCGCGTTCGCCGCCTCCGCCTCCTTCACCGCCATGGACCATTCGCCGGTGAAGATCACCTGGAGCGTGATGGAGGGGTCGACGGAGCGGGCGCCGAGCAGGAAGCTGTTGACGTTCATCAGCACCTGCGGAATGGGCTTGGCGGCGACGAAGCCGAGCTTCTTCGTCTTCGACATGTGCCCGGCGACGACGCCGTTCAGATACTGCCCCATCCCGATATAGCCGAAATAGGAGCCGACATTGGCGGGGTGCACACCCTCGCGCCACATGCCGCCGGCATGCTGGAAGCGCACGTCCGGATATTTCGGCGCCAGCGTCAGGATATGCGGGTCGAAATAGCCGAAGCTGGTGGGAAAGAGCATCGAGGCGCCGTCGAAGGAGATCATCGACTCCATCGACTTCTGCACGTCCACCGTCTCGGCGACGTTCTCCTCCTCGACGATGGTGACGCCCTCCATCGCCTTCACAGCGGCGGCGCCCTCGGCATGGGCCTGATTGTAGCCGAAATCGTCCCGCGGGCCGACATAGATGAAGCCGATGGTCACCCCCGCCGCGAGCGCAGGCCGCCCGCCCGCCGCAAGGGCGGCGGCGGAGGCCGCCGTTCCCAGAAATCCGCGCCGTGTCAGCTGCGTCCGCATCGTCCCGTCCTCCCTGAGGGGTCACGCCCAATTCGAGTCGGATGCGAGGATGCGGGATGAAAGTGGAAACGTCGTCTGCTAAGATTTCACCGTGCCGGGGACGAAAACGCACCGCCGGGGAGAGCCATGCGCCATCACGCGCTTCTGAAGACGATTGACGCCGTCGCCCGCGCCGGCTCCATCCGCAAGGCGGCGGAGGCGCTCGCGATCACGCATACCGCGCTCAACCGGCGCATCCTCGCCTTCGAGGCGGAGCTCGGCGCGCCCGTCTTCGAGCGGATGCCGCGCGGCGTGCGCCTCTCCCCCGCCGGCGAGCTGGTGATCCACCATTTCCGCGCCCAGATCGCGGACATGGCGCGCGTGCGCAGCCAGATCGCGGACCTTTCGGGGGAGCGGCGGGGCCATGTCTCCATCGTCTCCTCGCAGGCGCTCCTCCCCTATTTCCTGCCGCGGGAGATCGCGGCCTATCGCGCACAGCATCCCGCCGTGACCTTCGAGGTGACGCGGGGGGACAGGGAGGTGGCCGAAGGCGCGCTGGTGGACCTCAGCGCCGATCTCGCCCTGGTGTTCGAGCCGGCGCGGCTCGCGGAGGTCCGCACCGCGATCACCGCGCCGCAGGTGGTCATGGCCGTGATGGCCGCCGATCATCCGCTGGCGCGGGGAAAGGGGCCCGTCCGGCTCCGCGACTGCCTCGAATATCCGGTCGCCGCGCCGACGGACGCCTATGGTGTGCGCCGCATCCTCGACGCCGCGCTGGCGCGCTCCAGCGTCAGGCTCTCGCCGGCCGTCACCTCGAACAGCTTCGAGTTCCTGCGCGCCCATGCGCTGGCGGAACGCGTCGTCACCTTCCAGATTCCCATCGGTCTGCCCGAAGCCGGCGGCGGCTGGGCGCAGCGCCCGCTGGACGAGCGGGACGCGCCGCCGGGCCTCCTCCATCTCTGCCAGCTCCGGCAGCGCGCGCTGCCGGTGGCGGCCGCGCGCTTCGCCGAGCAACTGATGCGCGCCCTTGCCGCGTGAGCCGTATTCGGTCGCGCGCACTACTTTCGGATTTCTCTTATATATCATATATTTGACCCCTCTGCACACTGTGTGCATGGGTCAAGGCCAGCCCCGAAACTCGGGAAAATCGTGAGCCGCGCCTTCAGCCGCCCGCCCCGGCGAGCGTCTTCGCCACGCGCCGCGCCGCCCGCCTGCCGCTGTCCCACGCGCCGTTGACTAGAGCGGGGTAATCCGGCGAGCAGGCCTCGCCCGCGAAGAAGACGCGGTCCGCCAGCGGCGCGCCGAGCGTCTCCCGAACGCCGGCATGGCCGGGCCGCACGCAGGAATAGGCGCCCCTCACGAAGGGGTCGTTCGCCCAGTCCGTCCGCACGCCCTTCACGAAGCGCTTCCGCGCGTCCGAACCGACCAGCTTGACGAGCTCCTCCAGCGCGAAATCGACCGCCGCCTCCGGCTTCTCGCGCGACAGCTCCCACCCGAGGGCGCCGCCGATGTTTCCGAACAGGTAGTCCGCCCCGCAGGGCCAGGCGATGAAATAGCAGGCCCGCATGGGGAGCTCGTCCGGGACCCAATAGGTGACCCAGTTGTTCTCCCCGAGCCCGAGCCGCGCCCCGTCGAAAAGCATCGGAACCTTCATCAGGAGGCCCATGGGGACGGCATGAATGGCCTCCATCCGCTCCGCCGACAAATCCGGCGTGAAGCGGAGCCCCCCGGCGGCAAGGACGCCCGTGGAGACGGTGACGATGCAGGCCCGCGCCCGCAGCGTCCCCTCCGCAGTTTCGACCCGCACGCCCTCGCCCGACCAGTCGATCCCCGTCACGGCCGCGTTAAGCCGTATCGGCAGCCCCTTCGCCTCGCGCGCGACGACGCTGCCCAACCCTTCCCCGACGAAGGCCGAGGGCTGGTCGGAACTCCCGTTCCAGTCCTCCAGAGTCGAAATCCCGTCGAACTCCACCCCGTAATCCATCGGCCCGAGCCATGCCTGCACGGCGCCGGCCCAGGGAAGCCCCGCGGGAACCACGTCTCGCGCCGGAACGTCGAGCCCCTTCCGCCCCGCCCTGTTCATCGCCTTCGCGATGGCCTTCGCCGCCTTCGCGTAGTCGGCATGATCCTGCGCCGTCGCCCGGGCGCCGCCGCGGAACAGATCGGTCTCGGCATGGGTGTGGGAGACGAGCGAGAAGCCGCGCTTCCGCGCGATCTTTCCCACGCTGTTCCGGTCGAGCCCCGACAGCCACGAACAGCCCATGTCGACCGGAACCCCGAACGCGTCACGGTCCGTCCAGGCCCGGCCGCCCACGCGCGCCCCGGCCTCGAGCGCGATGACGGAGAGCCCCTCCTTCCTGAGCCGCTTCGTCGCCGCGATCCCGGCGGCGCCGGCACCGATGACGATCACGTCAGGATTCGTCGGAAGGGTCGAAGCGAGCCTGGGCGCTGACATGGGGAGCCGCGAAAGGGAGGGGTCGGACGACGCGATCAGGGATAGACCGTCGCGAAGAACTTCCGGATGTACCGCGGCACATGCCAGCTGCACGGCGCGCCCTTCGGCACGAAGAACACGTCGCCGGTCCGGAAGGTCTGCTCGATCCCGCCCGGCTCCCGGATCGTGACCTCGCCCTCCGCCATCACGCAGATTTCATGGCAGGGGAAGGGAGACATCGCCTTGCCGTCGAAAGCCTGACAATCCCAGAGGCCGACCGTCATCGTCCCCGCATCGTTGCGAAAGAAGATCCGCTCCCGCTCCACCGCGCCGCTTCCCGTGCTCTCGGCCTCCGGCAGGATGTCGTCGTCGGAGAGCGCCTCGGTCGGGTCGATGACGATGAAGCCGCCCTCCGCCGTCGCAATCTCCGGCGTCGCCGCGCGCGGGTCGAGGAGCGTGAGGAAGACCTTCTTCAGATAGCCCTCCTGCTTCCAGCTCATCGGCGCGCCATTGCGGAACGCGGCCATCTGGCCGGCCTTCGCGTTCAGCGCCCCGCCCGCGCCGTCGACCATGCTGAACGCGCCGTCCAGCACCAGAATGAACTCGTCGCCGGGATAGGGTCCGAACGCCTCCTGCATCGGGGTCGTATCCCAGAGTCCGACATTGAGCCCGATCTCGGGGTCGCTGAAACCGAGGTGCAGGTTCTGGCTCAGCGGCGGCGACTGAAAGGCGCCCGGGTCGATCTCGATGGGCGTCAGGCCGGCGCCCTCCGGGCCGTTCGGGGCGAGGCGGACAATTCGCGGCGTTCCGGCCATCCTGGTCTCCTGTTCCTGTCGTCCGCGCGCGGCGGATCGCGCGGAAGGCGCGAATCGCAGGCCGCCGCTTCGCTTCCGCGCATAAGGCGACTGAACGGGCGTTCAGTCAACAGGATGCAGACGACGCCTGCACGCATCTTCAGCACAACCGGCGCGGCCAGGCCAATGCTTCGGCACGCCGTCTCCCCGCTGACAAAAAGATTGACAATCTCCGAATCACTGAACGATCATTCATTCAATCCAAGTGCAGACCCCACCGCCAGGCGGCGCCGCAAGCTCACGCCAGATGCGCCTTAGAAGGAGGTTTTCCATGGACGTGCTCGACCAGCTCCACGCCGTGCATACCGGGCGCCTCTCACGGAGAGATTTCGCGAAGGGGCTTCTCGGCCTCGGGATCGGCGCCGTGGCGATCCAGGCGGCGCCGTCGAGAGCCTTCGCGCAAGCCGGAGACCACGCCGCCGTCTTCACCTGGGGCGGCTTCGACATCGAGGAGCTCTACGGCTCCTATGTCGCGAAGAACGGCGCGCTTCCGGAGTTCGTCGTCTTCGGGGGCTCGGAAGATGCGCTGACCCGGATGCGCGGCGGCTTCGTCGTCGACATCGTCCACCCCTGCCTCACCGACACGCCGCGCTGGATCGACACCGGGCTCTTCCAGCCCATCGACCCGTCGAGGCTGTCGAACTGGGGCGACGTGATGCCCGGCCTCTACCAGAGAGAGGGTAACGACGCCGGCGATGGAAAGGTCTGGATGGCGCCCTTCGACTGGGGCGGCACGTCCGTCACCTACCGGACGGACCTCTACGAGCCGGAGGGCGGGGAAAGCTGGGACATCCTCTGGGACGAACGGATCGCCGGCAAGATCGGGATGCTCGCTTCGGGCGGCGACTCGTGGTGGTGCGCGGCGATCAAGGCGGGCGTGCCCTTCTCGGAAATCCATACGGAGGAGGCGTTCGAGAAGATCTCCGCCGTGCTCCGCGCGCAGCGCCCCCTCGTCCGCGTCTATACCGACGACACGACGACGCTCGAACAGGCGCTCGCCTCGGGCGAGATGGCGGCGGCGATGACATGGAACAGCTCCGCCGTCCTGCTGCAGTCGGAGGGCGTGCCCGTCCGCTTCGCGCAACCCCGCGAGGGGCAGCTGACCTGGATCTGCGGCTTCATGATGCACCGGGACGCCCCGAACCCGGACCGCGCCTATGAGGCGCTCGACGCGCTGCTGAGCGTCGAGTCGGGCCACTTCATGATCGAGAGCTACGGCTACGGGCATTCCAACGCCCGCGCCTTCGAGAAGTTCGACGAGGAGACGCTCCGCTCCCTTGGCCTGAGCAGCAACCCCGAGGAAATCCTTACGGCGGGCCATTTCGGCGTCCCGCAGACCCAGGAATGGGAGAGCCGGATGAACGAGACCTTCGAACTGATCAAGGCGGGGTTCTGACATCATGCCGCCCGCCGCCGTTCGGGACGGCGACTCAGGCGCGCATCCGCCGGCATGGCGATGACGGATCAAGCCATTCTTCACGCGCCGGGGCGCGCGGCGCGCCGGGGCCTTGGCCGCTCGGCGCGAGGCTACGCGCTGATGTCGCCGACGCTGCTTTTCCTTCTTGTCGGCGTCGCCGTCCCGTTCCTCGCGCTCCTGCTCATCAGCTTCTGGACGCGGGACGGTTTCGGGTTCGACACCACCCTGACCTTCGCGAACTACGAGCGGATCTGGACCGAGCCGATCTTCGGCGCCCTCCTCTCCCGCTCGCTCTGGATCTCCGGCGTGGTGACGGTCGCCACCGTTCTTCTGTGCTATCCTATGGCCTATTATGTGGCCTTCCATGTGCATCGCCACAAGATGCTGTGGATCATCCTGATGACCCTGCCGTTCTGGACGAGCTACCTCCTGCGGATCTTCGCGTGGAAGGTGATCCTCGGCTATGAGGGCGTCATCAACGCCTCGCTTCTCTCGCTCGGCTGGATCGCAGCGCCGCTGGAATTCCTGCTCTACTCGCCCACCGCGGTGATCATCACGCTCGCCCATGCCTGGGCGGCGTTCGCCATCCTGCCGCTCTATGTGTCGCTGGAGAAGATCGACCGCTCGCTGCTGGAGGCGGCCGCCGATCTCGGCGACGGGCCGGCGCGGCGCTTCTTCAGGATCACCCTCCCCCTCTCGATGCCGGGCGTCCTCTCGGCCTTCTTCCTGATCTTCATCCCGACGACGGGCGACTACATCACCCCGGCCCTTCTCGGCGGGCCGGACGGCGCGATGATCGGCAACCTCATACAGTTGCAGTTCGGGGCCGTGAACAACTGGCCGATGGGCGCCGCGCTCTCGATCGTTCTGACCTTGTGGATCGCCGCGATCGGTCTGGTGTTCCTCGCCCTCTCCCGCATCCTGGCGCAGAGGGCGGCATGAGCGGGGGAAGCTACATCAACCGGCCGAACCGGGCCCTGACGGCCTATGCGCTCGTCTTCCTGACGGTCCTCTATCTGCCGGTCCTCGCGCTGCCGCTCTTCAGCTTCAACGAGTCCATCTCCGTCCGCTTCCCGCTCCAGGGCTTCACCCTGCAATGGTATGTCGACCTCTGGAGCCGGGATTCCGTCCTCGCCGCGCTCTGGAACAGCGTGCGCGTCGGCGTCTGCGTCTCCCTGCTCGCGACGGCGCTCGGGCTGCTGGCTGCGCGCGCCATCACCCTCCGCCGGTTGCCCGGCCAGAACGCGATCGTCGCCTTCGCGATGCTGCCGCTGGTCATCCCCGGGATCATTTTCGGCGTCGCGCTTCTGATCCTCTTCAGCCGGATCGGCGTCCCCCTTTCGCTGATCACGGTGGGCTTCGGCCATCTCGTCATCTGCCTGCCCTTTGCGGTCGCGACCCTCCTGCCGCGTTTCGAGGGGTTCGACCGTTCGATCGAGGAGGCCTCCGCCGATCTGG
The DNA here is from genome assembly GCA_030429105.1 of Alphaproteobacteria bacterium. Classification (GTDB taxonomy): domain Bacteria; phylum Pseudomonadota; class Alphaproteobacteria; order Rhodobacterales; family Rhodobacteraceae; genus Pikeienuella. The sequence continues at coordinate 11,952 of JAUIDE010000089.1, read as the reverse complement.
GCGAGAACGGCTGGTGGACCTTCTGGCGCGTGACCTTCCCGATGGTCCTGCCCGGCGTGGTCGCGAGCCTCCTTCTGACCTTCACCATCTCCTTCGACGAATTCATAATCACGTTCTTCCTGTCGGGCTACGACGCGACGCTGCCGATCTACATCTGGTCGCAGCTTCGCTTCCCACGGGAATTTCCCTCGGTGCTGGCGCTTTCGACGCTGATCCTCGCCGCCTCCTTCATTCTGGTCTTCACAGCGCTGTGGATCGGCCGGATCGGCCTCGCCCGGCCCGAAGAGGCCGAAGCGCGAAAGGAGGGCCCGGCCTGATGACGCCCGGAGACGGCTTCATATCCATCCGCAACGTCGCGAAGTCCTACGGCGCGTTTCGCGCCATCGAGAGCATCTCGATGGAGATCGGCAAGGGAGAGTTCTTCTCGCTCCTCGGCGCGTCGGGCTGCGGGAAGACGACCCTCCTGCGGATGCTCGCCGGCTTCGAGGATGTGTCGGGCGGCGAGATCTGGATCGACGGGCAGGAGATGTCCGCCGTTCCGCCCTTCCGGCGCCCGGTCAACATGGTGTTCCAGAACTACGCGATCTTTCCCCACATGAACGTGGCGGAGAATGTCGGCTACGGCCTTCGCAAGCTGAATCTCCCGAAAACGCAGCGGCGGGAGATGGTCGAGGAGATGCTCGATCTGGTGCGCCTCGCCGGCTATGGCGGCCGCAAGGCCAACGAGCTTTCCGGCGGCCAGCGGCAGCGGGTCGCGCTGGCGCGCGCGCTCATTCTCAAGCCCAAGGTGCTGCTGCTCGACGAACCCCTTGGCGCGCTCGACAGGCAGTTGCGCGAACAGATGCAGGTGGAGCTCCGCCGGCTCCAGCGCTCCATCGGCATCACCTTCGTCTTCGTAACCCACGATCAGGAAGAGGCGCTCACCCTCTCGGACCGTATCGCGGTGATGGATGGCGGCGCCGTCCTGCAGGTCGGGTCGCCCGCCGATCTCTACGAGCGTCCTGCGTCCCGCAAGGTCGCCGGCTTCATCGGAACCATGAACTTCCTCCGGGCCCGCGTCGCGGAGAGGGCGAACGGGCGCGCCCATCTCGATGTCGAGGCGCTTGGCAGGCTGGCCGTCCCGGCCGAGGCGACGACGCTCGCCGCCGGCTCCCCGGCCTGGATCGCGATCCGGCCGGAGCGCTTCGCCCTGAGCGACGCGCCGCCCGCCGACGGGTCCTACGCCGTGGAGGCGTCTCTGGAGCTGACCACCTATCTCGGCGAGAGATGCCGCCACGTCGTTCGTCTGGCTGGCCATGAAACCCGCATCGCGGTTTCGGCGCCGAACGCCCGCCGCCACCAACCCGCCTCGCTGGACCTGGAGAAGCCGGTCTGGCTCACATGGTCGGAGGACGCCGTCATCGTGCTGGAGGAAGACCGGACTTGACCCAGATCGCGCATGAGCCCGAGGCTCCCGAAACGGCGGAAGAGCGCCGCCCCCGCACGGCTCCGAAGGAGGTGCGCCGGACGCAGCTGATCGAAGCCACCATAGACTGCATCGCCGAACGCGGGATTTCCGGCACGACGATGGCGCAGGTGACCCGGCGCGCCGGGCTCTCCGTCGGCATCGTCAGCCTTCACTTCGAGAGCAAGGACAACCTGCTGACCTCGACCCTCGTGCATCTTTCCGAGGAAGTTCGCGCGACTTGGGCAGGAATCGCCGCGCTTCCAGATCTCGCCCCGGCCGAGAAGCTCCGGCGGATCGCCCTCGCCAGCTTCGACCCGGCGATCTTCAACCCGAAGACGGTCGCCGTCTGGTTCGCCTTCTTCGGCGAGGCCGAATACCGCCGGTTCTACCGAAAGATGGTGGAGAGCTATGACGACGAACGTGGCGACGTGCTGAGGGCGCTTTGCGCAGACCTGATCGTCGGAACCGCGGGCGACGCGCGCGATCCTTCGGCCGTGACCGACGCCATCGAGTGTTTCAGCGACGGCCTCTGGCTGAACGCCATCCTCTATCCGGAGGAGTTCACGCGCGATTACTGCACGGCGCAGATGGAGGCGTTTCTGGCGGCCCAGTTTCCGGGCCGTTTTCCGGCGCCGGCGCCGGGCGCGGAAAGCCGCCCGGCATGAGCCGCGCCCGCCTCGACCGCCGCGCCTTTCTGGCGATGGCCGCCGCAAGCGCAGCCCTCCCCGGCGCGTCGCGGGCGGCCCCGACAAACCCCGAAGTCGTCGTGATCGGCGCCGGCGCCGCCGGCATCGCCGCGGCCCGCAGGCTGATCGCGGACGGCCGCTCGGTGCTGGTGATCGAGGCCGCCGACCGGATCGGCGGGCGGGCCTACACGGAAAGCGAGACATTCGGCTTCCCCTATGACCAGGGCGCCGCCTGGCTGCAGGGGCCCGAGGGCCTGCCGCTCGTCGAGGCTGCGCGCGCCGCCGGCTTCACGCTGGTGGACCATGACGACGCCGGCGAGGCGTTCTTCGTCGGCGGCCGGCGCGCGACCGATGCGGAATGGGCGCAATACGGCCTCGCCAATGACCGGATCGAGGCGGCGCTCTACGGCGCGCCCGACGTCTCCGCCGCAAGCCGGCTGCCCGACAATCTGCCGATGTCGGCCACGGCCCAGAGCTGGATGGGGCCGATGGATTTCGGCGTGGACTTCGCCGACCTCTCCCTCGGCGACGTGAACGCCTACGGAAGCTACGCCTACAACTACCTGATCCGGGAGGGTCTCGGCGCCCTCGTCGCCGGCCTCGGCGCCGGCCTGCCGATCCTGACCGGCGTCGCCGCCCGCCGGGTGGACTGGAGCGGCCCCGGCGTGCGGGTCGAGACCGACCGGGGCGCGATCTCCGCCGAAGCCTGCATCGTCACCGTCTCGACCGGCGTTCTGGCCGCGGGCGGCCTCCGTTTCTCCCCTGATCTTCCCGTGGAGCAGGCCGAGGCGATCCACGACGTGCCGATGGGGCTCCTCCTCAAGATCGCCCTGCAGTTCGACGGCGAACGCTTCGGCCTCAAGGAGAACGATTTCCTCACCTACGCCGCGCCCGAGGAGGTTCCCGCGCGCGCCGCCTATTTCCTGACCTGGCCCACGGGCTCCGACCTCGCAGTCGGCTTCGCCGGCGGCGCCTTCGGCTGGGAGCTGAGCCGCGCGGGCGAGGCGGAGGCCGTCGATTTCGCGCTTGGCGAGTTTGCGGGCATGGTCGGCTCCTCCGCGCGGCGGCGCTTCGTGAAGGGCTCCATGTCCGGCTGGGCGGAGAATCCGCTGACCCTCGGCGCCTATTCCGCCGCCCGGCCGGGCCGCCATGCGGCGCGCGGGGCGATGGGCCGGCCGCTCGCCGGCCGGGTGTTCTTCGCCGGCGAGGCGCTCTCGGCGCGCTACCCCGCGCTCGTCTCCGGCGCCTGGCTCTCGGGTCGGGAGACGGCGGGAACGGTCGTCGCCGCCCTCGGCGGGCCGCGGGCCTGCGGGTCCTGCGACGCCAGGGCCATGACACGGGAAAGTCTGCTGGAGGCGCTGAAATGAACGGTCCGACCCACCCGCAAAGCCACGGGCGCGCCGTCGATCCCCGCTACGCCCCGCTCTTCGAGCCCCTGAAGATCGGCCCGGTCACGACGAAGAACCGGTTCTACCAGGTTCCCCATTGCACCGGCATGGGCTATCTCCGCCCCAACACCCTCGCCCATATGCGCCGCATGAAGGCCGAGGGCGGCTGGGGCGTGATCTGCACCGAGTACAACTCGATCCATCCGAGCTCGGACGATCTCCCCCATGTCTCCGCATCGCTGTGGGACGACAGCGACATCCGCGCGCATGCGGCGATGACCGACATGGTCCACGAATACGGGTCGCTCGCCGGGGCGGAGCTCTGGTATTCCGGCGCCCGCTCCGCCAACCTGATGACGCGACTGCCCTCGATGGACGTGGCGAGCCTCCCGAACCTCGCAGGGATGCCGTTCCAGACCCGGGCGATGGACAGGACGGACATCGCGAACTTCCGCCGCTGGCACCGGAAGGCGGCGCTCCGCGCGCGGGAGGCGGGGTTCGACATCGTCTATGTCTACGCCACGCACGGCTACCTCGTCGCGAATTTCCTCGACCCGCGCATGAACACGCGGACGGACGAATACGGCGGGAGCCTCGAAAACCGCGTCCGCCTCGTGCGGGAGCTGATCGCCGACACGAAGGAGGCGGTGGGGGACCGCTGCGCCGTCGCCGTCCGGTTCAAGGCCGACGAGACCATAGGGGAGGACGGCGAACCCATCCACGGCGAGCGGCGCGAGATGTTCGCGATGCTGGCCGAATTGCCCGATCTCTGGGACATCAACATCGCCGACTACACGCTCGAAATGGGCGTCAGCCGCTTCACGAAGGAGGCGGCGCTGGAGCCCTACATGCGCTGGGTGAAGTCCGCCACGACGAAGCCCGTCGTCACGGTCGGCCGCTTCACCTCGCCCGACACGATGGTCGGCCAGCTCCGCCGCGGCGTGACCGACCTGATCGGCGCCGCCCGGCCCTCCATCGCCGATCCCTTCCTCCCGAGAAAGATCGAGGAGGGGCGGATCGAGGACATCCGCGAATGCATCGGCTGCAACATCTGCTATTCGGGCGACAGCACGGGCACGCCGATCCGCTGCACCCAGAACCCGACCATGGGCGAGGAATGGCGCAAGGGCTGGCATCCGGAACGGGCGAAGCCCGCCTCGTCGGGCGCCTCCGTCCTGATCGTCGGGGCGGGGCCCGCGGGCCTGGAGGCGGCCCGCACCCTCGGCCTCCGCGGCTATTCCGTCCTGCTGGCCGAGGCCGGGCGCGAGCTCGGCGGCCGGGTGGCGCGGGAGGCGAGGCTGCCGGGAATGAGCGAATACATCCGCGTCCGCGACTATCGCGAACAGCAGCTCCTGAAGATGCCGAATGTCGAGGTCTTCCGCGAAAGCCGGATGACCGCCGAAAGCGTGCTGGAGGTCGGCGCGGACCATGTGGCCATCGCCACCGGGGCGACCTGGCGGCGAGACGTCTTCGACGGCAAGGCCTATGTCGACATCGCCACGAACGGCGCGACCGTTTTCACGCCCGACGACATCATGGCGGGGCGCCTGCCCGATGGCCCCACAATCGTCTTCGACGGGGACAATTACTACATGGCAGGCGTCATCGCCGAGGCCGTGGCGCGAACCGGCGTCCCGGTCACCTGTGTGACGGAGGAAGACAGCGTCTCGGCCTGGGCCGGCAAGACCTCGGAACGCTGGCGCATCCGCACCCACCTCCAGTCCCTCGGCGTCGGCATCGTGACCGGGCACAGCCTCACAGCGTTCGACGGCAAGACGGCGACGCTTGAATGCGTCTATTCCGGAGACGAACGCCGGATCGACGCCGCCGCCGCCGTCCTCGTCACGCAGCGCGCGCCGAACGACGACCTCTACCGCGACCTGCTGGCGACGGTCGGCGGGGACGCCTCCCGCCTGCCCTTCACGCTGACGCGGATCGGCGACGCGGAGGCGCCGGCGATCATTGCGGCGGCGGTCTATGCGGGTCACAGATATGCTGAGGAGCTTGAGGAGATCGTCGACATCGACCAGCCGATGAAGCACGACCGGCCCGACATCGGCGCCAGCCTTCCGGCCCTCACGGGCAGGGCGGAGCCCGCGGACTATTTCGCAACGCTCACCGCCTGTTACGAGGAGGAGATCAGCGGCGAGGCCTGGTACGCCGCCCTCGCTGATCTCTTTGAGGGCGAGCGGGCCGCGAAGCTGCGGCTGCTGGCCGAGGTGGAGCGCCACACCGCCGAGATCGTGCGACCCCTTGTCGAGAAGCATGGCCTCGTCGTCAGGAATGTCGCCGACTTGCAGGCCGAGGGGCGGGCGGAGGCCGCGCGCTGGGCGAACGACTGGGGTGGCCTTCTGGACTACATGCGCCGGACCTTCCCCGCCTACATGCCGCTCTTCCGGCGCCTCGAAGAGATGGGCCCGCCGACTGACCACCCCGCGCTTCGGCGCTTGACCGAACACGAGGAAGTCGCCATCGCCTTTCTGGAGCGTGAGGCCGAAGGGCGAGCCGACAGCGCCGCGCCGCTCGAAGCCTTCCTCGCCGTTCCCGCCGCGCCGAAGGCCGCCTGAGCCATGCCCCCGATCCCGCACGAACGCGCCGTCCTCTCCGCGAGCCTCTGGTCCGACACCGCGAACCCGGCGCCGGTTCGCCCCGCGCTGGCGGAAGCCGTGGATGCGGAATGCGTGGTGATCGGCGCGGGCTTCACCGGTCTCTCCGCGGCGCTCCACACCGCGGAGGCGGGGCGGAGCGTGGTGGCGCTGGACGCGAGGCAGCCCGGCTGGGGCGCCTCGGGCCGCAACGGAGGGCAGGTCAACCCCGGCCTCAAGGAAGGGCCCGCGGCGCTGGCGCGGAAATTCGGGGCCAATCTCGGCGGCCGCATGGCGCAGCTTTCCGGCGCCGGCGGCGACCTCGTCTTCGACCTGATCGCGAGGCACGACATCGCCTGTAGCGCCGCCCGCCCGGGCTGGGTCCGGGCCGCCCACACCAGGAAGGCTCTCGCCGATCTCAGGTCCGTCGCCGCCGAATGGCGCGCGCTCGGCGCCCCGGTCGACGATCTCGACGCGGCGGAGACGGAGCGCCTTCTGGGAACGGGAGATTATCTGGGCGGGATCGTAGACCGGCGGGGCGGCAACCTGCATCCGCTGAACTACGCCCTCGGCCTCGCCGACGCGGCGGAGCGCGCCGGCGCCCGGCTCCACGGAGAGAGCCCGGTGACGGGGATCGAGACGGACGGAGACCGCATCGACGTGCGGACGCCATCGGGGCGCGTGACGGCCCGGCGCGCGCTCGTCTGCACCAACGCCTATACCGGCGCCCTCGCCGATCCGCTGGGCCGGACAGTCGTGCCCGTCACGTCCGTGCAGGTGGCGACCGCCCCGCTCTCCGGCAATGTCGCGGCGTCGATCCTGCCCGAGGGCCACTCGCCCTCGGACACGCGGCGCCTGCTCCTCTATTTCCGCAAGGACGCCGAAGGCCGCTTCATCATCGGCGGGCGCGGCGCGACGGCGGATCGCGACATCCGCACGCGCCAGCAGGCGCTGCGCGAGGCCGCCCTCCGGCTCTACCCGCAGCTCGAAGGCGCGGAATGGACCCATGCCTGGGGCGGAAACGTCGCGGTGACGCGCGATCACCTGCCCGGCCTGCATCTCCTCGCGCCGGGGATCATGGCCGGCCTCGGCTACAATGGCCGCGGCGTCGCGATGGCGACGGTGATGGGCAAGGTCCTCGCGCAATGGGCCTGCGGCGCCGACCCCGCGGCGCTGGATTTCCCGGTCACCGCCGCGCGGCCGATCCCCTTTCACCGCTTCCGGCAGGTCGGCCTCGGCGCAACCGTCGCCGCCTATCGCCTGCTGGACAGGCTGGGCGTCTAGCGCGGACGCCAGAGCCGCCCGCCGCCTGTCGCACGCTCCAAACCAGACTGTCGCGTCCGTCGGCGCCGGCTGAGGGGCTCGAACCCCCGACCCCCTGATTACAAATCAGGTGCTCTACCGGCTGAGCTAAGCCGGCCCGCCGCGCCGCGACATGTATCAGCCCCGCGGCGCCCCTGACAAGAACGCGCGGGCCGCCCGGCGCGCCGGCTCATTCCGCCCGCTTCGCCTCGATCGCCGCCTCCAGCTCGTCCCGCTCCTCGCATCGCTCGGGGCAGAGCGCCGTCAGCCGCCGGAGATTCGCCTCCGCGCTTTCGAGATTTCCCTGCATCAGGAAAAGCTCGCCCTGGTATTCGAGCGCGCCGAGATGGTTCGGATCGAGATAGAGCGCGCGCACGTAATGCGCGCCGCTCGTCGCGAGGTCGCCCGTCTTCCGGTGCGCGAAGCCCAGGAGATTGAAGACGTCCGCATTCGCCGGCAACGCCGCAGCCAGCGCTTCGAGGATCGGCAGCGCCTCGGCGGCGCGCCCGGCTTCGATCAGCGCCCGGCTCTGCTCGAGCCCCGCGGCCTCCTCCGGGCTCAACGCCCCGCTCCAATGATCCTCCCCCGGCAGCGCGAGGGCGGAAACGGGCGCGAAGGCGAACAAGAGGAAAACCGGCAAAAGCCTCATCTTGCGACCCTCCTGAGCCGGAAAGTCGCCGTGCGGGACCGCAGCGCCCTCACGGCTTCCTGATCTGGTTCAGAAGCTCGTTGACGACGGCCCCCGCCGGATCATTGCGGAGTTGCTCCTGCCGGCGCTCCTCAGCCCGCTTCGCCCTGCGCTCCTCCTGCCGGAGGCGCTTCCGCTCGGCCTGCCGCTCCTCCTTCGTGAGGCCGGAAAGGTCGGGCTTCGGCGCGGGCTCGGCGGCCGGGGCGCCGGTGATGGCGCGGAGCGCCTCGGCCGCCGCGGCGGCGGGGTTCTCCTTCGCCGCCTCCAGCGCCTTCGCCGCGCCGCCGACGGCCGCGCCGCCGAGCGCTGCGCCCACGGCGCCCTGAATCGCGCCGGCCCCGCCGCCCTCGATCAACCCCTTCGCCGCGTCGAGCACGCCCTCCGGGTCCGTCAACAGCGCCTCGATCCCGGCCTGAAGGTCGGGCCGGATCGAGAGGTTCGCCCAGGGGCCAGAGATGATGAGCGGGAAGGAGAGGCCGGAGCGGTCCAGCCCCCCGCCCTGCCCTTTCAGCGTCGCCACAGCCTTCGGGACAAGCCGGAAATTCGCCGTCTGCGCCCCGAGGTCGGCCGTCCCTTCCCCCGTGATCCGGATGAGCGGGCCGAGGAAGGCGAAATCCCCGTTCGAGAGCACGCCGTCGCGGATCGTGAAGGTCCCGGAAATCTCGGAGAAGTCCGTCTTCTGCTCCCCGCCCCCGCCGGTCAGGTTCCGCACCATCGCGGCGAGGTTGAAGCCGACGAGCGCGCCGTCCGTCAGGCTGATCGCGCCGTTCCCGTCAAGGCTCCGCATGATCGCGTCGAGGCTTTCGCCGGCGCCGGAGACCGCGAAGTTCACCCGCCCGAGGCCCTCAAGATTGGTGACGTCGGCAAGGTCCCGCAACATGGGCAAAAGCCGCACGGCGGAGGCCGTCACGTCGGCGTCGAGCGCGACGCCCCGCGCCGCGTCGAGCCGGACGACGCCCTGCACCCCGCCCTCGTAGAAGCCGAGCTCCTTCACCGAAAGGTCGAGCCGCCCCCCCGCCAGCTTCGCCGTCACGTCGCTCCGCCCGAGCCGCATGTTGGGCAGCGTGACGGAGGCGGCGCGGAGCGTCACGTCCGCATCGAGCGCGTTGAGGCCCGAAAGGTCGATCCGCTCCTTGCTCCAGCCCGGCCCCGAAGGACCGGCCTCGCCGCCGCCGATATAGGGCGTGAGGTCCAGCGCCCCGGCCTCCAGCACGGCGGAAAGAACGGGCTTGCCGCCATAGGCGAGGCGGATCGGCCCCTTGGCCGATATGTCGTCGAAATCGAGCCGGCTCGTCGCGATGCGGATCTGCGAGGGGGCGGGCGTCGTCACGTCCCCCGTCACCCGCAGCCGGCGGAAGGCGCCCGGCTGGCCCTCGGGCAGGGCGGCGCCCGCAAAGGCGGCGAGGCCGCGAAGGTCCGGCGCGTCGAGGTCGAGCGCGCCCTCCACGCTCGGCGCCGCCCCGTCCGGCGCCGCCGCGCGCCCGTCAAAGGAAAGCCGCGCGAGCCCCTCCAGCGAGGCGTCGAGCTTCAGCGCGAAGGCCCGCGCCGTCGCCCAGTCCGCCCCGCCCCGCGCCGTGAGGTCCACGGTCGCGCGCCGCCCGTCGCGGGCCACGCCGCCCTTCGCCGCGCCGGAGAGCCCGGCGGCGGAAAGGTCGATCCGCCCGGAAAGGTCGAGCCCGGAAAGGCCGGCCAGCTGCGCCGGGGCCTCCCCGAGCGCGAAGGCCACGGCCTTCGCCGGGTCCGCCGCCGCCAGCGCATAATCGCCCTTCAGCGTCACCGGCGCCGCGCCGGAGCCCGGCCCGGCGAGCCCCTTGTAGCTCACGCGGGCGAGGCTCCCGATCTTCGCGGAAAGGTCCACATCCGCCGTCAGGCTCTGCGTCCAGCCCGGCGCCGCTTCGGCGGAGAGGGCGATCTCCGCCCGCTCGCCCGCCTTCGTGGCCCCGCCCGTCGCAGCCAGCGAGAGAGCCTCGCCCATCGCGATCCGTCCTTCGAGCGCGACGTTGGAGAGGCCGGCGAGCTGCGCCGGCGCTTCGCCGAGCGCGAAGGCCGCGGCCTTCGCCGGGTCCGCCGCTTCGAGCGCGAAAGTCCCGTCCAGCGCCGCCGGCGCGCCGCCCGCGCCCGGCCCGGCGCGGCCCTTCCAGGCGATGCGCGCAAGACTCCCGATTTCCGCCGTAAGGTCGAGATCGGCCGTCAGGCTCTCCTCCCAGCCCGGAGGCGCCTCGGCGATCAGCGTGAAGACGCCCCGCTCCCCGGCCTTCGTCGCGCCGCCCTTGAGGTCGACCGAGAGCGCGGGGCCGATATCCACCCGCCCTTCCAGCGTCACGTCGGAAAGCCCTGCGGCGGCGGGCGGCGGCGCGATCCCCGCGAGGGCGAGGAGCGCGGCCGGGTCCGCGGCGGAAAGCTTCAGCGCGCCCGCGGCGGCGGGGCCGGAAGGGTCCGCCTCCCCATCGTAGAAGAGGCTCGCCCCCGCCCCCTCGAAATCGAGCCGGAGGGCGATGCGCTCCCCCCGCATCGCCGCGCCGGGCGAGGCGAGTTCGAGGTCGATCCGCGCCGCCTCCCCGCGCCAGGTCGCCTCGCCCGCCAGCGTCAGCGCGCCTTCGAGCCCTTCGGGAAGAGCGGCGCGAAGGTCCGCCGCCTCGACGGAATGAATCTCCCCCGTCCGCGCGTCGGAAAAGCGGAGGGCGCCGCCCTCGATCACCGCCTCGTCGAGCGAGAAGGCGGTGAGCGCCGCGCTCTCCCCGCTCGCGCCCTCCGGCGCGCCGGGCCCGCCGAAATCCCAGTTCGCCGCCCCGTCCGCGCCGATCTCCAGCGCGATGACCGGCTCGACGAGCCGAACCTCGCGCACGCGGATCTCGCCCGAAAGGAGCGGCATGACCTCGACCCCGATCCGCGCGCCCTTCGCCGAAACGAGCGCAGGCGCCGCGCCCCATTCGGCGTTGGCGAGGGAGAAGGCGCCCGTCTCGACGCCGAGGACGGGCCAGAAGCTCGGGCTCAGCCCGCCTTCGAGCGTCAGCGCCCGCCCCGTCGCCGCCTCCACCCGTTCCGCGACGAGCGCCGCGATCCGCTCAGTCGGCAGGAGCGCGACGAGGGCCACCGCGCCCGTCGCGACGAGCAGCAGGAGGGCGGCGACGATCTTGAGGGCGCGGCGCATGGGTCGGCTCCTTCCGGGCGAATCAGTCCCCGGAATCATAAACGCCCTTGCGGCGAAAATCAGTCGGGCGCCGCCTCGCCCGGCCGACGCCCCCCGAGCCCGCGCACGAGGATCGCGACCGGCAGGAGCCCAACGGCGACGATGGTCAGCGCCGCCGGCGCGGCCTCCGCCAGATGCTCCCGGCTCGCATAATCGTGCACATAGGTCGCGAGCGTGGAGAAGTTGAACGGGCGGAGGATCAGCGTCGCCGGCAATTCCTTCACCGCATCGACGAAGATCAGGATCGCCGCCGTCGCCATCGAGCCCGAGATGATCGGAAGGTGCACCCGCCGCAGCGCCCCGCCCGGCCCGGAGCCGAGCGTGCGCGCCGCCATGTCCATCGAGGGCGTGACCCGCCCCAGCGCGCCGTCGAGCGCGCCATAGGCGATGGCGTTGAACCGCACGACATAGGCGAAGATCACCGCCGCCGCCGAGCCGGTCAGCAACAACCCCGTCCCGAAGCCGAAGAGATCGAGCATGGTGTAGTGGATCGTCCGGTCCAGCGCCGCGAGCGGGATGAGCACGCCGACCGCCAGCACCGCCCCCGGCGCCGCATAGCCGATCATCGTCGCCCGCGCGATGAGAAGCGGCGCCCGCCCCTCCGCCCGCCGCGCGCCGAAGGCGAGGAAAAGCCCCGCCGCCACTGCTATGAAAGCCGCCGCCGCG
>JAUIDE010000088.1 GCA_030429105.1 Alphaproteobacteria bacterium | reverse complement strand
TATATTTCAGCGGGTTGACGGGCTTTCCATCGACGCGGACTTCGTAGTGCAGATGGGTTCCGGTGCTGCGACCTGTGGAGCCCATATCCCCGATCCGATCCCCGCGCGAGACGCGCTGACCGACCTTCACGCGGATTTCGCTCAAGTGAGCGTATACGGTTTCATAACCGAAGGCGTGCTCGATCTCCACCACCTTCCCGTATCCGCGCCGCCACCCGGCATAGGCGACGCGCCCCTCTGCGGTGGCGTAGATCGGCGAGCCGCGCCCGGCGGAGAAATCGACGCCGCTATGGAGGGCGCGGCGGCCGTTTATCGGATCCCGCCGATGGCCGAAGCCGGACATGAAGCGCGCGGCGCCGACGGGGCGGGCGAATGGCATCCGCTCCGCCGCGATGCGGAGGAGGTTGACCCGTTCGAGGTCGGCCATCAGCGCGGCGAGGCGCGGGGCGGATTCGGCGTCCGGGCTCAGCGCCTCGATCTGATCGGCGGGGATGAAGGGGCCGCCCGAGCCGCCCGCCTCCCGCCGCACCGCGTCGAGGATCGGCTCCAAGGGCACGCCGCTCTTCTGGAACACGCTTTCGAGCGAGCCGAGGCTCAGCGCCGCCGCGTCCTCCAGCTGGGCGAAGATGCGGTTCTGCCGCTCCGCCCGCTCGGTGATCTCGGTCGAGAGCTCGTCCACCCGGAGGACGAGGTTCTGCGTCGTCTCCGCCGCATCGTCGCGCGCGGTGGCGACGTCCACCACCGTGTCGTTCAGCGCGGCGAGCGCGTCGGAGAGGCGGGCGACCTCGGCGGTCTTGCCCGATAGCTGGCGTTCGAGCCCGGCGACGCGCCGCTCCGTCGCCTCGCAGAGGCGCATGGCGCTGTCATGTTCTGAGGCGAGGCTCATCAGCCGGCTCTGCTGCGATTGCAGCTGCGCCGCGATCTCCCGCTCGCTCGACATCGCGTTCGTGAGCGTCTCGTGCTGGCCGGTGAGGCGTTCGAGGGCGAGGTGCTCGTCGCTCCGCGCCTCGGAGAGCGCCTCGGCCATGCGGAAGGTGCGGCCCTCCAGCAGCGCGATCCGCCCCTCGTAGGCGGCCTCGGCCGCCTCCAGCTTTCCGGTCGCCGCCGCGGCGCGCAGTGAGGTCTCCGCCAGCATCAGGCTGGCGTAGCCGGTCCATCCGACGAGGCCGAGGGCGAGGGAGAGGAGGGAGGCCTGCATCAGCGGGGAGGCGCGGAAGTATCGCGTGCTCGTTTCGCTTCTGAGGATCAGGCGCCGTTCGGGGAAGACCCTCGAAAGGGCGCGGTTCACGGTCTCGCTCGCCGTCTGGAGCATCGGCTCTCCCACTCGCGGTCTCTCGTCGCGCAGGTCTGGGCCCGCTTTCAAGTGACGCCTAGTCCATCGGGCGGCGGGCTTCAAGAATTTCCCGCCCCGCGGTCACGAACCGTTTCGGATTCCACCAACGGCCAGTAGAAATCCGGCGGCAACCCGGCCTCGGCGCGCGCCGCCTCGGCGAAGGGCGGCTTCGGCCCGCCGGGAAAGTGCTTCCGCACGAGGGCGTGGAAGGCCGGTTTCGGGTCCTCGTTCCGCCTTCCGCAGAGGAAATTGAACCATTTCGAGCCGTAGGCGACATGCGCCACCTCCTCCGCCTGGATCACGCGGAGCGCGGCGGCGCTCTCCTCGTCCCCCGCCGCCTCGAAGGCGGCGACCATGCCGGGGGTGACGTCGAGCCCCCGCGCCTCCAGCACCATCGGCACGATGGCGAGGCGGGCGAGGAGGTCTCCCTTCGTCTCCTCCGCCGCGCGCCACATGCCGGCATGGGCCGGGAGCGCGCCGTAGGAGGAGCCGAGCGCCTCCAGCCGGTCTGCGAGGAGGCCGAAATGCTTCGCCTCGTCATCCGCCGCGCTCACCCAGTCGTCGGCGAAGCCGGGGGGCAGGCCCTCTCCGGCGAAGCGGGCGGCCATGTCCCAGTGGAGGTCGATGGCGTTCAGCTCGATATGGGCGATGGCGTGGAGGAGGGCGATGCGGCCCTGGACCCCGCCGCGGCGGCGCTTCGGCATCTCCCGCGGGTCGAGAAGTTCGGGCCGGGCGGGGCGCGCGGGCGCATCGGGCGGCGCGGCCTCGCCGGCCTCCGCCTGGCCCGCCTCCCGCGCCGCACGCCAGGCGGCGGCGTGGGCGCGGGATTTCCGGGCTTTCTCCCGCGCATCCGCTTCGGAGAGAACGTCGAGGGCGCGCTCGCGGAGGCCCGGCTCAGCCAAGGGCTTTCGCCGCCTCCAGCACCTCCTCCGCGTGGCCCTTCACCTTCACCTTGCGCCATACGCCGCGGACGATGCCGGCCCCGTCGATCAGGAAGGTGGCGCGTTCGACGCCCATATAGGTCTTGCCATACATGCTCTTCTCGACCCAGACGCCGTAATCCTCGCAGGTCGTCCCGTTCTCGTCCGAGCCGAGGATGACGGTGAGGCCGCGCTTCGCCGCGAACTTCTCGTGGCTCTTCAGCGGGTCCTTCGAGACGCCGATGACGACCGCGCCCGCGGCGGCGAAGTCGGCGGCGGCGGCGGTGAAGTCCTGCGCCTCCGTGGTGCAGCCGGGCGTGTCGTCCTTCGGGTAGAAGTAGAGGACGACGGCCTTGCCGGCATGGTCGGCGAGCTTCGCGGAGCCGCCCGTGGCCGGCAGATCGAAGGCGGGGGCGGGGGCGCCGATTTCGGGGCCTTGCGGAATTGTCATGGCGCGTTCCTTCAAGCGGACTTATTTCAGTGTGATGAAGCGTTCGGGCGAACGCGGCGCGGGTCTTTCGCCCGACGATAGGTAATCCGCCCCCCCGTCCGTCAAGGGCGCCGGGGCCGGGCGCGGGGAGCGCGGCGATGAACGAGGACGAGGCGAAGGGAGGGCGGGCGCCGGCGCGGCGCAGGCCGCTCCTGCGCCTCGGCCGGTTCGCGGCGGCGCTCGCGAGCGGGGCGCTTCTGCTTGCGCTGGCCCTCGTCGCGGGGCTCTGGTTCCGGCTCGCCGCCGGGCCGCTCGACCTCTCCTTCCTCGCGCCGGTGATCGAGCGGGAGGCCTCCGCCCGCACGCCGGGCGCGCATGTCGAGATCGGTTCGGCGCGTCTTGCGCTCCTGCCGCGTGAAGAGGGCGGGGGCGCGGCGGTCGCGCTTTCCGGCGTCACGCTGATCGACGACGCGACGGGGCCCTTCGCGGTCGTGCCCGAGGTTTCGGCCCGTTTCGCGCTCCGGTCGCTGCTCGAAGGGCGCTTCACGCCGGACGACGTGGCGCTGACGGGCATATCCGGGCGGCTGGTGCGGGACGCCTCGGGCGCCTTCCGGTTCGGCTTCGGCGGGCTCAACGAGGACGGGGCGGGGGAGGGGGCGGCGGCCTTCGCCCGGCTCGTCGCCGCAGTTTCCGCGGAGCAGGGGCCGGAGGCGGCGGCGCCCGCGCCCCGGGCCGCCGAGCCCGAGGGGCGGGTGCGGCTGCGGCTCGCGGACGCCTCGATCCTCTATCTCGACCGGTTCGCGGGCCGCGCCTATCGGGCGGAGGGGGCGGACATCCGCTTCCGTTTCGCGGGGGAGAGCGTCGGCGTCCGCGCGGAGGCGACGCTCGCGGGCGGCGCGCATGGGCGCGTGGCGCTCTCGCTCCGGGGATGGCGCGGGCCTTCGGGCGCGGTGCGGATGAGCGCGGCCTTCGAGAATGCGGCGCCGGCGGACATCGCCGGGCAGATCGTCGCGCTGGACTGGATGGCCGCCTTCGATGCGCCGGTCGGCGGGAAGATCGACCTCGAAATGGACGCGGCGGGAACGCTGACCGCGCTTTCGGGGCGGCTCGAGGCCGGGGCCGGGAAGGTCGCGCTCGGCGGCGGCGCGGTGGAGCCCCTCGAGCGCGCGGCGCTCGACTTCGTGTTCGACCCGGCGGCGGAGCGGTTCGAGATCGGGGAGGTCTCGCTCGCGTCGGACCGCGCGGCCTTCACCGGCGCCGGCTTCGTGCAGGTCGGGCGGGACGAGACGGAGGAGCCGCTCGACGTGGTGGCGCAGCTTGACCTCGCCGACATTCGCGTCTCGGCGCCCGAACTCCTTGACGCGCCGCTGCCCTATCGGGCCGCGCGGCTGACAGGGCGGATCACGCTCGATCCGCTCCTCATCGAGATCGGCGAGTTGCGGCTGGAGCGGGAGCGGATGAGCCTTTCCGCCGCCGGCCGGCTCTGGCCCGAGGCGGGGGGCTGGCGGACGGACATGGTTCTCGGCGGCGCCGACATATCGCTCGCCGAGATGCTGGAGCACTGGCCGCGGGAGGCGGCGCCGGGCGCGCTGCTCTGGATGCGAGAGAACATGGAGGCCGCCACGGTGACGGAGGCGGACGCGGTGCTGCGCCTCGGCGGCGAGGCCGAGGAGGTGAAGATCGACTTCACCTTCAAGGATACGGTCGGGCACTACCTCCGCCCGATGCCGCCGATCTTCGGCGGGGTGGGTTCGGGGCAGGTCGACCTCCAGCGCTTCTCGCTCGCGCTCGACTCCGGGCAGGTGACGCCGACGGGCGGCGCGGCGCTCGACCTTGCGGGCTCCACCTTCGTGATCGCGGACCTCAACCATCCGGACACGCCGGGCGAGGCGCGCATCCGCGCGAAGGGGCGCGTGGCGGACGCGCTGGCGCTGATCGACGAGGAGCCGCTCCGCCTCACCTCGCAGCTCGGCGTGCCGCTCGGCGAGGTGGCGGGGGAGGCGGTTATCGAGGCCGTCTCGACCTTTCCGCTCCTGAAGGATCTGTTGCTGGAGGATGTGGCGGCCGAGGCGCGGGCCGAGATGACGAATGTCGCCCTCGTCGCGCCGGGGCTGGAGCGGGAGGTTACGGCGGAGGCGCTGAGTCTGGAGGCGAGCACGGCGGGCTTCCTCCTTTCAGGCGACGTGGTGGCCGCCGGGCTCCCCGCCGCGGTGGAATGGCGGGAGGTCTTCTCCCCCGCCGCGCGTTCGATCACGGCGCGGGCGGAGGCGACGCCGGAGCGGATCGCGGAGTTCGGGATTTCGCAGGGCTGGTTCACGGAGGGAGCGATCCCCGTGACGGCGACGATCGAGCCCGGGGCGGCGGGCGCGCGCTTTTCCGTTTCCGCCGATCTCGCCGGAGGCGCGCTCGCCATTCCGGAGATCGGCTGGACGAAGCGGCGGGGCGATTCCGGCGCCCTCTCCGCCGCCGGGGAGATCGCAGGCGCGCGGCTGCGGCTCGACCGGTTCGAGATCGAGGCGCCCGGCCTCTCCGCCGCCGGGGCGGCGGAGACGGACGCGGCGGGCGCGCCGGAGCGGGTCGAGCTTTCGCGGTTCCGCTTTCGCGAGGCGGTGGACCTCGCGCTTTCCGCCCGGCGGACGGAGCAGCGCTGGCGCATCGCGGCGGAGGGGCCGCTCCTCGACCTCACGCGGCTCGAGGACCTGCTGGACGACGCCATGTCCGACGGCGCGGAGGGGGAGGCGGCGCCCGAAAGCGGGGCCGCAGTCACGCCGTTCCGGATCGACGCGAAGATCGGGCGGCTCGTGGTGACCGAGACGCAGAGCTTCACCGACGTTTCCGGCAATTTCCGCCGCACGGCGCGCGACGCCGTGATCGCGGAGGGCGAGGCGAAGGTGGCGGGCGGCGCCCGCGTCGTCGCCGATTTCCGCCGCGGGCCCGATGGCGGGCGGCTTACGCTCGACATCGCGGATGCGGGCGGCTTCCTCCGCGGCGCGCAGGTCTTCGACGACGGGGCGGGCGGGGCGCTGACGCTCAACGCCCGGATCGAGAAGGGCGAACCCTTCCGCCTCACCGGCATGGTGCGGGTGGACGACATCGTGATCCACGAGGACGCCAAGCTGGAGGCGCTGCTCGCCGGCGCCGAGCTTTCCGACCTTCGCGCCACGATGCGGGAGGAGGGGATCGTCTTCAACCGCATCCGCGCGCCCTTCGCCTATGGCGAGGAGCGGCTGACGCTGAAGGACGCGACGGCGACCGGCCCCTCGATCGGCGTCAACATCTCGGGCGACTATCTCCTGGCGGAGGACCGGCTGGACATGGACGGGGTGTTCACCCCGCTCTACGGCCTTAACAGCGCGGTGGGCGCGATCCCGGTGATCGGGACGATTCTGACCGGGGGGAAGGGGCAGGGCGTCTTCGCCGTCACCTTCTCCGTCTCGGGCCCGGCGGGGGACCCGGACGTTTCCGTCAACCCGCTCTCCGCACTTACGCCCGGCATCCTCCGCCGCATCTTCGAGGGCGGGGGGACGGACGACGCCTCGCTCTCGCTCGACGGCGCGGAGCGGGCGCCGCGGGTCGGGCGGTAGGGGCGGTCAGCCGATCTCGGCGATGGCGTGCCGCTTCTTGCCCGCGCTGAGCTTCAGCGGGCCGGAGGCGAAATCGGACGCGGCGAAGAGGCGCCCCGCATCCGTCACCGGCTCGTCGTTCACCCGCGCGCCGCCTTCCGCGATCAGCCGCTTCGCCTCCTTGCCGCTGGCGGCGAGCCCGGCGCGGAGGAAGAGCTGCGCGGCAGAGACGCCCGCCGCGGCCTCCTCCGCCGTGAAGGCGACGCGCGGCAGGTCCGCCCCCGCGCCGCCGGCGCCGAAAGTCTCCGCCGCCGTCGCCGCCGCGCGCTCCGCCGCCTCCCGCCCGCGGGAGAGCGCCGTGACCTCGTTGGCGAGGATCGTCTTCGCCTCGTTCAGCTCCGCGCCTTCGAGCGCTTCGAGCCGCGCGATCTCGTCCAGCGGCAATTCGGTGAAGAGCTTCAGGAACTTGCCGACATCGGCGTCCATCGTGTTCCGCCAGAACTGCCAGAAGTCGTAAGCGGGCAGCATGTCCTCGTTCAGCCAGACGGCGCCGGAGGCGGACTTGCCCATCTTCGCGCCATCCGCCCGCGTCAGGAGCGGCGTCGTCAACCCGAAAACCTCCGCGCCGTTGATCCGGCGGGAGAGGTCGACGCCGTTGACGATGTTCCCCCACTGGTCCGACCCGCCCATCTGGAGCCGGACGCCCATGCGCCGGTTCATCTCCATGAAGTCATAGGCCTGGAGGAGCATGTAGTTGAATTCGAGGAAGGTCAGCGGCTGCTCCCGGTCGAGCCGGGACTTCACGCTCTCGAAGCTCAGCATCCGGTTGATGGTGAAGTGCCGGCCGTAATCGCGCAGGAAGTCGATGTAGTTGAGCTGGCCGAGCCAATCGGCGTTGTTGGGCATGATCGCGTCGGTCGGCCCGTCGCCATAGGCGAGGAAGCGGGAGAAGACCTGGCGGATGCCGGCCATGTTCTCCGCGATCTTCTCGTCCGCCAGGAGCTGGCGCGCCTCGTCCTTGCCCGAGGGGTCGCCGATCCGCGTCGTGCCGCCGCCCATGAGCGTGACGGGCTTGTGCCCCGTCTTCTGCAGCCAGCGCAGCAGCATGATGTTGACGAGATGGCCGACATGGAGCGAGGCCCCGGTGCAGTCATAGCCGACATAGCCGGGGACGACCCCGCCGCGGAGCGCCTCGTCGAGGCCCTGCATGTCGGTGCAGTCCTGCACGAAGCCCCGGCTGACGAGGATGTGCAGGAAATCGGATTTCGGCGTGTAGATCATCTGTCGCTCGCTGGCCGGCGCGTTTCCGCCGCTCTATACCGGAGCGGGCGGTGAAAGGAAGGGCATGGGAGAGGCGATCCGGGCGCTCGGGCTGATGTCCGGCACGTCGATGGACGGGGTGGACGCCGCGATGCTGGAGACGGACGGGGAGACGATCTCCGCCTTCGGCCCCTCGCGCTTCATGGGCTATGCGCCGGGGGAGACGGCCGCGCTGGCCGCCGTGGCGGCGGACTGGCGGCGCTTCCGCCCCGCTTTGGGCGCCGACGCCGCGCTGCTGGCGGCGGCGGAACGGGAGGTCGTCTCGCTCCATGCCGGGGCGGCGGCGCGGCTGATCGCGGAGGCGGGCGCGGCGCCGGACCTGATCGGCTTTCACGGGCAAACGGTCGCCCATGCGCCGGAAGAGGGCTGGACCTGGCAGCTGGGGGACGGCGCGGCGCTCGCCCGCGCGCTCAACCGCCCCGTGGTCTGGGATTTCCGCTCCGCCGACATGGAGGCGGGCGGAGAGGGGGCGCCGCTCGCGCCCTTCTTCCATTTCGCGCTGGCGCGGCGGATCGGCGCTTCCGCCCCTCTGGCCTTCCTCAACATCGGCGGGGTGGCGAATGTCACCTGGGTCGATCCCTCGAAGCCGGCGCCGGAGGCGGAGGGCGCGCTCCTCGCCTTCGATACCGGGCCGGGCAATGCGCTGGTGAACGACTGGATGAAGCGGCGGGCGGACGCGGCGATGGACGAGGGCGGGCGCGCCGCCGCCGCGGGGCGGGTCCATGCCGGGCGGCTCAACTCCAACGCGGCGCGCGCCTATCTCGAACGCCGGCCGCCGAAATCGCTGGACCGGAACGCCTTTTCCGCCCTTCTCGGCGCGATGGAGGGCCTCTCCGTCGAGGACGGCGCTGCGACGCTGACGGCGCTGACGGCGGATTGCGTGGCGGAGGCGCTGCGCTGGCTCCCGGCGCCGCCCGCGCGGTGGCTGGTCTGCGGCGGCGGAAGGCGGAACGGGGCGATGATGGCGCTTCTCGCGGAGCGGCTCGGCGCCCCGGTCGAACCCGTCGAGGCGGCCGGGCTCGACGGGGACATGCTGGAGGCTCAGGCCTTCGCCTGGCTGGCCGTCCGCGTCTTGCGCGGCTTGCCGACCTCCGCGCCCTCGACGACAGGCTGCGCGGCTCCGGTCTCGGGCGGGCGGATCGCGCGGCCCTGACGCCGCCGGTGCGCGGCGTAGAGCGCGGGCGCGAGGATGAAATCGTAGACAAGGGCGGCGAGATGGCGGACGCCCGGCAGGCCGACGAGGCGGGCGAGCGGGCGGAAGCGCGGCATCTCCTCCCAGAGCGCGATGAAGGCGGGGACGCCGGAGAGGAGCCGCCCCTCCTTCAGCACATGGAGCCGCCGCGCCGCCGCCTCCTCGCTCAACCCGAACCGGGCGGCCTCGGAGAGGGGGAGGAAGGCGAGCGGCAGGGCGCGCGCCTCCGCATGGGCCCGGTAATGCGCAATCTCGGCCGCGCAGACGGGGCAGGTCTCGTTGTAGAGGATTTCGGCGGCGGGCTTGTCGGTCATGCGGCGGGACATAGCCCGCCGCCCGGCTCCGTCACCGTTGCGTCGCGACCTGCGACTTCAGCTCCGCCGTGCGCTTCGCGACATAGGCCTCGACCGCGGCCGTCATCTCGTCCATCCCCTGCTCGAAGAAATGGTTCGCGCCCGGAACCGTCTGGTGCGTGATGGTGATGCCGCGCTGGGCCTGGAGCCGCTCCACCAGCTTCACGATGTCCTCCGGCGGGGCGATCCTGTCATTCTCCCCGTTGATGATGAGACCGGAGGAGGGGCAGGGGGCGAGGAAGGTGAAGTCGTACATGTTCGCGGGCGGCGCGACGGAGATGAAGCCGGAGGCTTCTGGCCGCCGCATCAGGAGCTGCATCCCGATCCAGGCGCCGAAGGAGAAGCCGGCGATGAAGGTGATCTTCGCGTCGGGCTTCAGGCTCTGGAGATAGTCGAGCGCCGCCGCCGCGTCCGACAGCTCGCCGATCCCGTGGTCGAACTCGCCCTGGCTGCGCCCGACGCCGCGGAAGTTGAAGCGGAGCACGGAATAGCCGAGCCGATGAAAGATGTAGTGGAGGTTGTAGACCACCTTGTTGTTCATCGTCCCGCCGAATTGCGGGTGCGGATGGAGGATCAGGGCGATCGGCGCGTCGCGTTCCTTCTGCGGGTGATAACGGCCTTCGAGTCGGCCGTCCGGGCCGGGGAAGATCACTTCGGGCATCGGCCATCCTGTCTTTCGGGGGCGGGCGCGGCCCCGGCCGGGAATCGTTGACTGTTGCGCTCAGTCAATTTAGAACCGTTCCAACTTTCGCCGGGTCGTCGGCGGGCCCGCGCGCGAAGTGGCTGATTAAGCCTTCGGGCGGCGCCCGGTCAACGATTCGCGCTGAAACGTCGCAGGCGGAGGAGGGAGGCCATGAAGCTCAGCACAAAGGGACGCTACGCGGTCACCGCGCTGGCCGACATCGCGCTGCAGGGCCCTTCCGCGCTCGTCAGCCTCGCGGACATCGCGAAGCGGCAGGACATTTCGCTCGCCTATCTCGAACAGCTCTTCGTCAAGCTCCGGAAGGCCGGGCTCGTGGAGAGCGTGCGCGGCCCCGGCGGCGGCTACCGGCTCGCCCACGGGCCCGAGGGCACGCGCATCTCCGCGATCATGGCGGCGGTGGACGAGCGGCTGAACGCGATGGGCTGCGAGGGCGGGCAGGGCGATGGCTGCGGCGGCTCCAAGGCCATGTGCCTGACGCACAATCTCTGGGAGCAGCTTTCCTCCCATGTCTATGTCTTTCTGAACCAGACGACGCTGGCCGACGTGGTGGGGGACCGGATGGCGCCCTGCCCGGCGGTGCCGGACTTCACCGCGCTTCTGGAAGAGGAGGGCGCGCGGGCGTGACGCGGCGGCGCGCATATCTGGACTGGAACGCCTCGGCGCCCCTTCGCCCCGAGGCGCGCGAAGCCATGCTCGCGGCGATGGACGAGGCGGGGAACCCCTCCGCCGTCCATGCCGAGGGGCGCGCGGCGCGGGCGATCGTCGAGCGGGCGCGGGCGGACGTCGCCGCGCTGGCGGGCTGCGAGCCCGGGCAGGTCGTCTTCACCTCCGGCGCCTCGGAGGCGAACACGATGGCCTTCGCCCGGCTCTGGCGCGGCTCCGGCTTCTTCGCCGCGACGGAGCATGAGAGCGTCGTCGCCGCCGCGCACTGGGGCGCGCTTCATGACGAGGCGCTGCCGGTGGACAGGGCGGGGCGGCTCCGCCGCGACCATCCGCTCTTTCACGGCGTCGGCCCTGTGAGCGACGACCCGGCGATCCCGGAAGGCGTCGCCGTCCTCTCGGTCGCCGCGGCGAACGGGGAGACGGGGGTGATCGACCCGTCGGAGGACGTGTTCCGCATCGCGAAGGCGCGCGGCGCCCGCCCGCATTGCGACGCGACGCAGGCCGTGGGGCGCATCGCCTTCTCGTTCCGCGAAAGCGGAGCGGCGACCGGCGCGCTTTCCGCGCACAAGATCGGCGGGCCCAAGGGCGTCGGCGCCTTCATCCATGACGACCGCGAGCATCCCCATCCGCTCGTCCGCGGCGGCGGGCAGGAGGAAGGCTGGCGCGCCGGGACGGAGAATGTGATCGGCATCGCCGGCTTCGCCGCCGCCGCCCGCGCCGCGAAGGCGGAGCTGGAGGCGGGCGCGTGGGAGCGCGTCGCCGAACTTAGAAATATTCTAGAAAGCCGCCTTGAAGACGAGGCGCCCGATCTCATCATCTTCGGGAAAGAGGCGCCGCGGCTGCCGAACACGTCCTGCTTCGCGGTTCCGGGCTGGGCGGGGGAGACGCAGGTGATGGCGATGGACCTTGCCGGCTTCGCCGTGAGCGCGGGCTCCGCCTGCTCCTCCGGCAAGGTGGCGCGGGCGAGCCGGGTTCTGCTCGCCATGGGGTTCGACGAGACGACGGCTTCGAGCGCGATCCGCGTTTCACTCGGGCCGACGAACACGGAGGCGGAGGTTCTGGCCTTCGCCGAGGCATGGACGACGGCGCTGCGCCGCCGGTCCGTGAGAGCGGCCTGACGGCCGGGAGGAGACGAAGATGGCGCTTGAAGATCTCCGCGTGAAGGACGGCGTGGACGACGAGACGGTGGAGGCGGTGCGCGCCGTCGGCGACAGCTACAAGTATGGCTTCTCCACCGAGATCGAGACCGAATTCGCCCCGATGGGCCTTTCGGAAGACATCGTGCGCCTCATTTCCGAACGGAACGAGGAGCCGGAATGGATGCTCGAATGGCGGCTCGCCGCCTATCGGCGCTGGCTGGAGATGACGGAGCCCGAATGGGCGATGGTCTCCTACCCGAAGATCGACTTCCAGAAGCAGTATTACTACGCCCGCCCGGCCTCCATGGCCGCCTCGCGCCCGAAGAGCCTTGACGAGGTGGACCCGGCCCTGCTGGAGACCTACGCGAAGCTCGGCATCCCGCTGAAGGAGCAGGCGATCCTCGCCGGGGTCGAGGGCGCGGAGGACATGCCGGCGGAGGGCCGCAAGGTCGCCGTCGACGCGGTGTTCGACTCGGTCTCGCTCGGCACGACCTTCAAGGACGAGCTGGCCAAGGCCGGCGTGATCTTCTGCCCGATCTCGGAGGCGATCCGCGAGCATCCGGAGCTGGTGAAGAAGTATCTCGGCTCCGTCGTCCCGACCTCGGACAATTTCTATGCGACGCTCAACTCGGCGGTGTTCTCCGACGGGTCCTTCGTCTATGTGCCGGAGGGCGTGCGCTGCCCGATGGAGCTTTCCACCTATTTCCGCATCAATGCGGAGAATACCGGGCAGTTCGAGCGGACGCTGATCATCGCCGACAAGGGCGCGCATGTCAGCTATCTCGAAGGCTGCACCGCGCCGAAGCGGGATGTGGCGCAGCTTCACGCCGCGGTGGTGGAGCTCGTCGCGCTCGAAGACGCCGAGATCAAGTATTCGACCGTCCAGAACTGGTACCCCGGCGATGCGGAGGGCAAGGGCGGCATCTACAACTTCGTCACCAAGCGCGCCGATTGCCGCGGCGACCGCTCCAAGGTGATGTGGACGCAGGTGGAGACGGGCTCAGCCGTCACATGGAAGTATCCGTCCTGCATCCTGCGCGGGAACGAGAGCCAGGGCGAATTCTACTCCATCGCCATCGCCAACAACGCCCAGCAGGCCGATACCGGCACGAAGATGATCCATCTCGGCAAGAACACGCGGAGCCGCATCGTCTCCAAAGGGATCAGCGCCGGGCGGGCGCAGAACACCTATCGCGGCCTCGTCTCCATGCATCCGAAGGCGAAGAATTCGCGCAACCACACGCAATGCGACTCGCTGCTGATCGGGAGCAACTGCGGGGCGCATACGGTTCCCTATATCGAGGTGCGCAACAATTCCTCCCGCGTCGAGCATGAGGCGACGACGTCCAAGGTGGACGAGGACCAGCTCTTCTATTGCCGCCAGCGCGGCATGGACGAGGAGGAGGCGGTGGCGCTCGTCGTCAACGGCTTCTGCAAGGAAGTGCTTCAGGCGCTGCCGATGGAGTTCGCGGTCGAGGCGCAGAAGCTGGTGGCGATCTCGCTTGAAGGATCAGTCGGATGATGGCCGTCGTCGAAAGGCCGAAGCGGGCGGAGGCGCCGCCGCGCTTCACGCTGGGCCATGCCAGCCGGCTCGGGCTCACGCTGCGCATGAAGCTGCTGATCGCGGCGCATGTGGTGATCTTCATCGCGAGCCAGGTGGTGGACGAGTTCGTCGACTGGCTGGCGCTGGAGATCGGCCTCCTGCCCGCGCAGGCGGCGGTGCTCGAAGTCACCATCGGGCTCGTGCTCTTCCTGCTCTGGACGGCCTGCATGCTGGGCTGGGTCCGGCGGGACGAGGGGAAATAGGGCCGCTGCGGCGCAGGGCCGCGCGTTCAGTCGGGACAGGGCGATGATCGTCACCACAACTTCCTCGATCGAGGGCCGCCGCATCGTCGCCTATCGCGGGATCGTGGTGGGCGAGGCGATCATGGGCGCCAACATCGTGCGGGATTTCTTCGCCGGGATCACGGACATCGTGGGCGGCCGCTCCGGCGCCTACGAGGCGAAGCTGCGCGACGCGCGGGAGACGGCCTTCGCGGAGCTGGAGGCGGAGGCGCGGAAGCTCGGGGCGGATGCGGTCGTGGGCGTCGATCTCGATTACGAGGTCGTGGGCGAATCGATGCTCATGGTCTCGGTCTCCGGCACAGCGGTTTCGACGGAGCCGGCATGAGCCGAGGCGAATCGATCGTTCTCATCGCGCCAGCGAAAGCGGGCGATCGCGGCAATTCGATTCGACCTTTAACGACTTGCTTTCGCGATGCTTTCGCGATTAACGCGATGAAAAGGCGCGCCGATGCAGGACTCGCTCCGTGCGCGGTGGGACGGCTCCATTCCGGGGCGGCCGCGCCGGGGAGAATCCCTGATGCTGGACCAACCGAAACTCGACAATTCGACCAACGAGGGCGGCGGCGCGCGCTTCATCTCCGATGTGGCGCGGCTCGCCATCGCCTCCACCGTGGTGCGGCTGGAGAGCCTGGACGCGGACCCGATCTTCCGCGTGGCGCTGGCCGAGGCGGGCGTGCGGGACTTCTCGCATTGCATGGCCGAGCGCTTTCCGGAGCTGCGCGCCCAGATCGCGACCAAGTTCGAAGAAATGGCGGCCGAGATCAGATCGGGCGCGAAACGCGACATGCAGCGGCCTGCAGGGGCCGCGGCGCAAGGAGGACGTGACGATGCTGAAAGTCCGCGATCTCAGGGTTTCCCTGGCGGAGGAGCCAAAGCAGATTCTGAAAGGTCTGACTTTGGACGTGGAGCCGGGGACGGTTCACGCGATCATGGGACCGAACGGTTCCGGAAAGTCGACGCTCTCCTATCTGCTGGCCGGGCGTGAGGGCTATGTCGTCGACGGCGGCTCCGCGGAACTCGACGGGGCCAACCTTCTGACGATGGAGCCGGAGGAACGGGCCGCCGCCGGCCTGTTCCTCGCCTTCCAGTACCCGGTGGAGATTCCCGGCGTCGGCAACATGACCTTCCTCCGGACGGCGCTGAACGCCCAGAGGAAGGCGCGCGGCGAGCCGGAGATCGACGCCGGGTCCTTCCTCAAGCTGGTGCGGGAGAAGGCGAAGGCTCTGAAGATCGACGCGGAGATGCTGAAGCGGCCCGTCAATGTCGGCTTCTCGGGCGGCGAGAAGAAGCGCAACGAAATCCTCCAGATGGCCGTGCTCGAGCCGAAGATGTGCATCCTCGACGAGACCGACAGCGGGCTCGACGTCGACGCGATGAAGCTCGTCTCCGACGGGGTCAACGCGCTCCGCGACGAGGGGCGGGCCTTCCTCGTCATCACCCATTACCAGCGCCTGCTGGACCATATCCGCCCCGATGTGGTGCACATCCTCGCGGATGGCCGCATCGTGCAGACGGGCGGGCCCGAGCTCGCGCTCGAAGTGGAGACGAACGGCTACGCCGACATCCTCGGGCGGGTAGCGTGATGGCGGCGCTCCCGCAAGCGAAGGCGGACGGGGCGGAGGCGCTGCTCGCCGCCCGGCCCGCCCCGGCGAAGGGCGCGGCCTGGGCCGAGGCGGCGCGGGAAGCGGCGCGGGGCCGGCTCCGCGCGGCCGGCGCACCGGCGCGGCGCGACGAATACTGGCGCTTCACCGACCCGGCGCCGCTTCTGGCCGAGGGGCCGCGCGCCGCGGCGCTGCCGCTCGAGGAGGTTCAGGTCTTCGACGAGGTGGATGCGCTCCGGCTCGTCTTCGTCGACGGCGTGTTCCGCCCCGATCTCTCGGACGAGCCGCGGCTCGACGGGGTGGAGATCCAGCCGCTTTCGGCCGCGCTCTCGGCGGACATCCACTGGGCGCGGAGCCTTTACGGGGCGCTCGAGGCGGCGGGGCAGAACCCGGTTCCCCGCCCGCTCGCGGCGCTCAACACGGCGCAGGCCGATACGGGCTTCGCGATCCGGGTGACGGGGCGGCCGGCGCGGCCGATCCATCTCCGCTATCTGCACGAATCGGAAGGCTCGGAGGCGATGATCCGCCACATCGTTCGGCTCGAAGCCGGGGCCGAGGCGACGCTCCTGGAGAACGGCCCGGCGGCGGCGCGCTTCAACAAGGCCATGGAGATCGAGCTCGGCGAGGGCGCGGCGCTCCATCATGTCCGCGCGCAGGGGCGGGACCATGACCGCCTCGCCGCCACACATGTCTTCGCCCGGCTCGGGGCCCGCGCGGCCTATCGCGGCTTCACGCTGACGACGAACGGGCGGCTGACGCGCAACGAGGTCGTGCTCGACCTCGCGGGGGAGGGCGCGAAGGGACATGTCGCGGGCGCGGCCATCGGCGCGGCGGGCTTCCACCATGACGACACCGTGTTCGTCACCCATTCGGCCGCGCATTGCGAGAGCCGGCAGGTCTTCAAGAAGGTGCTGAAGTCCGGCGCCCGGGGCGCCTTCCAGGGGAAGATCCTCGTGAAGCCCGGCGCGCAGAAGACGGACGGATACCAGATCAGCCAGGCGCTGCTGCTCGACGACGACGCCGAGTTCAACGCGAAGCCCGAGCTGGAGATCTATGCGGACGATGTCGCCTGCTCGCATGGCTCGACCTCGGGCGCGGTGGACGAGGACGTGCTCTTCTACCTCCGTTCCCGCGGCGTGCCGGAGGCGGAGGCGAAGGACATGATGGTGCTGGCCTTCGTCGAGGAGGCGATCGGCGAGATCGAGTCCGAGCCGCTCCGCGACGTGATCCGGGAGCGGATCGCCGCCTGGCTCGCGCGCCGCAAGGTCTGATCCGGTGAGCCTTGTCTCCCGCATCGCCGGCGCCTGGCGGGCGCCGGGCGCGTCCTGGCGCGCCGAATGGGCCGACGGGGCGGGGGAGCCGCGGCTCCTCGCCTACGCCATGGGCGCCTCCGCCTTCCTCGCGCTCGGGGACGTCGCGGCGGAGGCGATCCGCCCCGTCCTCGCGGTGGGGGAGGGGCGGGAGGCCTGGTTCGCCTCCCGCGTTTTCGCCGGCCTCTCCTTCTTCCCGCTCGCGCTCTATGTCTCGGCAGCGCTGATGCGGCTCGTCTGCCGCGTCGCGGGCGGCAAGGGCGGCTGGCGGGAGACGCGGCTTGCGCTCTTCTGGTCGGGCCTCGTTTCCGGCCCGGCGGCGGCGATCGTCATCGCCCTCGGCGCGGCGGCGGCGCAGCCGGAGGCGGCGCGGCTCGCCGCCGGGCTCCTCTGGGTCGGCCTCCTCTCGCCGATGCTCGCGGCGGCGCACGGGTTCCGCGCCGGCGCCGTCCTCCTCGTCTTCCTCGGTTTCGCCGCATTGTCGTTTGCGCTCGCCCGGTTCGGCTGACATGAATATGGCGACAGCGAGCGTGGGGGCGTTCATGGACAAGGGGGGCGCGCGCCAGAACGGCGCGGCGGAGGAGCGGCGTTTCCTGCTCGACCGGATACCGGACGAGGACCCGGACCTGAGATCGGGCCGCAGCTACGCCGACCGGGTGCTGGACGCCTGGGCGGACATGCGCTGGTCCACCCGCTCGCTGATCGAATCGCGCCCCTCGGAGGGGCGGCTCCTGTTCCTCGCGCTCCTTTCGGACGTGATCTTCTTCCTCTCCCGCGCGCTCTCGCTCGTCGTCGCGCCGCCGGAGGAGATCGGGGCGCGGCTGCCCGATCATGTCGGCTTCGGGCTCGTGCTGGCCTTTCTCGTCCGCACCTCGTTCTTCTATGTCGCGGCGGCGGCGGCGGTGATCGTCTCGCGCCCGTTCGGCGGGCGCGGCTCCTGGTACGAGACGCGCTGCGCGGTGTTCTGGGCCGCCTTCGTCTCCGCCCCGGTGGAGGCCCTGGGCGCCGCCGTCACCGGCGTTGCCGTCTGGGCGGGGGCGGCGGAGGGATGGCTGGCGGAGACGCCCTATTTCCTCGGCCCTATCGCCTTCGGCTTCTTTCTCTCCGCCGGGGTCGCGGAAGCGCAGGGCTTCCGTTACACCTATCGCGTGATGGCCGTGACGGCCCTCCTCGTCGTCGGCCTCGCGGCCGGCGCGCTCCTGCTGGCTGGAATGCAAGGCGCCTGATGTTCGGAACCCTGATCGAAGACGTGATCGCCAGCTATCGCGCCCCGCGGGCGACGGTGCGGAAGGTGATCGACCGGATTGACGGCTGGCGCGACGTGGCGATGCTTTTCGGCCTCGCCTTCTGCCTCTCCACCGGCATCGCCGTGCTGCTTTCGCTGATGGCGGGGGAGGGGGGCGCGGGGCTCGGCTTCGTCGTCTCCAACCTGCTCTTCAGCGCCGTCGCCTACCTCGTCGCCGTCGTGCTGATCCACCGGGTCGGCGCGCTCTTCGGCGGCAAGGGCGAGATGATCGACATCGGCGCGGCGGTCGCCTGGCACAGCCTGGTGACGGTGATCTTCGCACCGCTCGTCGCGGCGGCGACTGTGCCGGGGCTGGCGGGCGGCGCGGCGGGCTTTCTCGCGCTGGCGCAACTCGCCATGGTCGGCGTCGTGATCTGGCTGCTCGCGAACTTCATCGCCGAGGCGCATGGCTTCAAGAGCGCGCTTCGGGTCGCCGGCGGGCTCTTCGCCGGGATTTTCATGCTCGGCCTCGTGCTGTCCCTCATCCTTCCGAGCCTTATATCTGCGTCATGAACAGCCACGCCGCCCCCCGCTACGATGTCGAGGAGATCCGGAAGGATTTTCCGATCCTCTCCCGCACTGTCCACGGCAAGCCGCTCGTCTATCTCGACAACGGCGCCTCGGCGCAGAAGCCGCAGGCGGTGATCGAGGCGGTGACGCGGGCCTATTCCGAGGAATACGCGAACGTCCATCGCGGGCTCCATTTCCTCTCCAACCTCGCGACCGACAAGTACGAGGCCGTGCGCGGGAAGATCGCCCGCTTCCTCGGCGCGCCGGATGAGGAGGGGGTGATCTTCACCACGGGCTCCACCATGGGGCTCAACCTCGTCGCCTCCTCCTGGGCCGCGCCGCGGGTGGAGGCTGGAGACGAGATCGTGCTCTCCGTGCTGGAGCATCACGCCAACATCGTGCCCTGGCATTTCCTCAGGGAGCGGCAGGGCGCCGTCCTGAAATGGGTGGAGCCGGAGCCAGACGGCTCCCTTGACGCGGAGAAGGTGCTCGCCGCCATCGGGCCGCGAACGAAGATCGTCTCCGTCACCCACATGTCCAATGTCACCGGCGCGGTGGTGGACGTGAAGCGGATCGTCGAGGGAGCGCACGCGAAGGGCGTCCCGGTCTGCGTCGATGGCAGCCAGGCCGCGGTCCACATGCCGGTGGACCTCGCCGATCTCGGCGCGGATTTCTACGCGATCACCGGGCACAAGCTCTATGGCCCCTCCGCCTCCGGCGCGCTCTGGATATCGAAGGCGCGGCGGGAAGAGATGCGGCCCTTCCTCGGCGGCGGGGACATGATCCGCGAGGTCGGGCGGGATGTGGTGACCTATGCCGACGCGCCGTTCCGCTTCGAGGCGGGGACGCCCGGCATCGTGCAGATGATCGGCCTCGGCGCGGCGATCGATTATCTTGAAGGGCTCGGCATGGCCTCCGTCGCCGCGCATGAGGCGGAGCTGAGGGATTACTGCGCGGCGAAGCTCGCCGGGCTCAACTGGCTGACGGTGCACGGGAACGCGCCGGGCAAGGGCGCGATCTTCTCCTTCACCATGGCGGGGGCGGGTCACCCGCACGACATCTCCACGATCATCGACCGCAAGGGCGTCGCCGTCCGCGCCGGGCACCATTGCGCGCAGCCGCTGATGGCGCATCTCGGCGTGACGGCGACCTGCCGCGCGAGCTTCGGCCTCTACAACACGAAGGCGGAGGTGGATGCGCTGGCGGATGCGCTGACGCTGGCGCACGAGTTGCTGGGGTAGGTCGAAAGCCGGTCGCGAGCGCGCGGCCGGGCGAAGGCGCGGCGCTCCCCCCACAACCCTTGGCCCGGGCGACCAGCCCGGGCCGCGGCCTCCCTCCCTGGCGTGTTGTGTTCGACCTGATTGGCGATGATGTCGAGCGGGGCTCTGTATTTGAGGCATCGCAGTCTGGTTCGGTTGTAGTCTCGGACGAAGGCTTCGATGAAGGCGGCGCGGTTCGGG
>JAUIDE010000087.1 GCA_030429105.1 Alphaproteobacteria bacterium | reverse complement strand
GCGTAACCTCGTCGAGCGCTTCTTCAACCGCATCAAGCAATTCAGAGGCCTCGCAACCCGATACGACCGATCCCCGGAAAGCTTCCTCGCCGCTCTCAAGATCGCCGCAATCCGAATTTGGATTGTAAAGATATGAGTCCGCTCCCTAGGCGACCGCCGGTCAGAGACTGGCGGCTGTCTTCTTCAGGAACGAGGACATGTCCGCCCGGAACTCCGCGCGATTGAGAGCGAAGGCGACCGTGGCCTGCAGATAACCGAGCTTCGAGCCGCAATCGAACCGCTCGCCCCTGAACCGGAGCCCGTGAACGGGGCGGCCGATCTTGATCTCCTGCGCGATGGCGTCGGTCAGCTGGATTTCGCCGTTCGCGCCCGGCTTGATGACCGAGAGGTTCTTCATGACCCGCGGGCTCAGAATGTATCGTCCGATCACGGCGAGATTGGAGGGCGCATCCGCCGCCTTCGGCTTCTCGACCATGCCGCGCATCTCGACGAGCCTGCCGTCGTCACTCGCAGGGTCGATCACGCCATAACTCGAAATGCTCTCCGGCCCGACCTCCATGGCGGCGACGATGCAGCCGCCCATCTCGTCATGCGCCTCGACCATCTGCTTGAGGCAACCAACCTCGCCCTGGATCACGTCGTCCGGAAGGATCACGGCAAAAGGCTCGTCGCCCACGAGATGCCGCGCACACCATACTGCGTGGCCAAGTCCGAGCGCCTCCTGCTGGCGGAGATAGCTGATGGCGCCGGAGGGCATCTCCGCCGGCTTGATGAGCTCGAGAAGGTCGGGCTTGTTCTTTTCCTCCAGCGCGCGAACAAGCTCGGGAGCGCTGTCGAAATAGTCCTCAAGGGCGGACTTTCCCTTCGCCGTCACGAAGATGAAGTCAGTGATCCCGGCCTCGCGCGCCTCGTCGATGGCGTACTGGATCAGAGGCCGGTCCACGAGCGGCAGCACTTCCTTCGGCACGGCCTTCGTCGCGGGAAGGAAGCGGGTTCCAAGCCCGGCGACAGGGAAAACGGCCTTGCGCACAGTCGTCATTCGATCCTCCTCGGTTCGCCCCTGTGTCTATATCGCCCGCACGACGATTCCAATGCGCGGCGCCGCTTTCCCTCAGGCGCGCGCGGCGGCATCTTCCGCGAAACGGATGAGGAGAGGGTTATGAATGTCGCCGAGGATCGGGCGCTGCTGCGCGACATGTTCGACGCCGCGCTGGCGGCCGCGGCCCCTGCGCGGCTGATCGGCGGGCATCTGCCGCAGCCGCCCGCCGGGCGGCTGATCGTAATCGGCGCGGGGAAGGCCGCCGCCTCAATGGCCGCTTCCTTCGAGGCTGCGTGGGGCGCGCAGAGCCCGGCGCCCGAAGGTATGGTCGTGACGCGCTACGGCCATGGCGCGCTAACGAAGCGGATCGAGGTCGTCGAGGCGTCGCATCCCGAGCCGGACGAGGCCGGGCGAGAAGCGGCGCGGCGCATCCTCTCGCTGGCTGGGGGCGCGGGAGAGGGAGACCTCGTCCTCGCGCTGATCTCGGGCGGCGGCTCGGCGCTCCTCTCCCTTCCGGCGCCGGGTGTGGATTTCGGGGAGAAGCAGGCGCTCACCCGCGCCCTCCTCGCCTCCGGCGCGCCGATCGGAGAGATGAACTGCGTCCGCAAGCATCTGTCCGCCATCAAGGGCGGCAGACTCGCCGCTGCCGCCTTCCCCGCCCGTATGCTGACGCTCGCGATCTCCGATGTGCCGGGGGACGATCCGGGCGTCATCGCCTCCGGGCCGACCGTGGCCGACGAGACGACCTTCGCCGAGGCGCGGGCGATTCTCGCGAGGCGGGGGATCGCGGCGCCGCCCACCGTCGCGCGCCATCTCGAAGCGGCGGCGGAGGAGACCCCAAAGCCCGGCGATCCGCACCTTTCGCGCGCGGAGTACCGGTTGATCGGCGCGCCCATGCTGTCGCTAAAGGCCGCCGCCGCCGTGGCGAAGGCGGCGGGCGTCCGCCCCGTGATCCTCGGCGACGCCATCGAAGGCGAGGCGCGCGACCTGGGAGCCGAGATGGCGGCGCAGGCGCTCGCCGAACGCGGAGCGGTCGCCCTCATTTCGGGCGGGGAGACGACGGTGACGATCCGGCGCGGAGCGGCTCCTCTCGGTAGGGGCGGGCGAAATGTCGAATTCCTCCTCGGCCTGGCCGCTACACTCAAGGGTGCGAAGGGCATATCCGCCATCGCCTGCGACACGGACGGGGTGGACGGGATGGAGGAGATCGCCGGCGCCATCGTGGACGAAGGGACACCAGAGCGGGCCGAGTCCGCCGGGCGGACACTGGAGGACGCGCTCGCCAGGCATGATGGCCACGGCTTCTTCGCCGCGACCGGCGATCAGGTCGTCACCGGGCCGACGCTGACCAATGTCAACGATTTCCGCGCGATCCTTGTGCGGCGCGGCTGAGGCCGCGCCGCGAGCCGTCATTCCGCAGCTGAAAGGACGCCGCGGTTGATCTGGTCCATCTCGATGCTCTCGAACAGGGCCTTGAAGTTGCCCTCGCCAAAGCCGTCGTCGCCCTTCCTCTGGATGAACTCGAAGAAGATCGGGCCGACGACCGTCTTGGAGAAGATCTGGAGGAGGATGCGCGTCGTCCCTCCGTCCACCACGCCTTCGCCGTCGATCAGGATGCCGTGCTGCTTCATCCGCTCGATCGGCTCTTCGTGGTTGGCGACCCGCTTGTAGGACATGTCGTAATAGACATCCGGCGGCGGCGGCATGAATTCGAGCCCGTTCGCGGCCAGCGCGTCGACGCTCTTGTAGATGTCGTTCGTCGCGACGGCGATGTGCTGGATGCCCTCGCCGTTGTACTCGCGGAGATATTCCTCGATCTGGCTGTTCTCGTCCGCGCTCTCGTTGATCGGGATGCGGATCTTGCCGCAGGGCGAGGTCAGCGCGCGCGAGAAAAGGCCGGTCAACTTCCCCTTGATGTCGAAGAACCGGATCTCCTTGAAGTTGAAGATCCCGGAATAGAACCCGTACCACTTGTCCATGTTGCCGCGATGGACGTTGTGGGTCAGGTGGTCGAGATAGAAGAAGCCGAGCCCCTCGGGCCGCGGGTCGACCGCGCCGAGCCACTCATAGTCCTTCATGTAGGGGGAGCGGCCGTCGCGCGCGACGAAGTAGAGCAGCGAGCCGCCGATGCCGAGGATCGCGGGCGCGTCCATCACCTTGTCCGCCCCGTCATAGCCCTTGGCGCCGTTGGCGACGGCGTGCTCGTAGGCCTGGACGGGGTCGACCACGCGCCACGCCATCGAAGACGCGCAGGGGCCGTGCTTCTTCACGAAGTCGGCGGCGAAATCGCCCTTCTCCGCGTTGACGAGATAGTTGATGTCGCCCTGCCGGTAGAGCGTCACGTCCTTCGTCCGGTGCTTCGCCACCGCGGTGTAGCCCATCATGCGGAAGAGCTTGTGGAGCTCTTCGGGCTCGGGATGCGCGAATTCGACGAACTCGAACCCGTCCGTGCCGGCGGGGTTCTGTTTCGTGATCTCGGCGGGGGCGGCGTCGTGCGGGAAGGGTCCCATCTCTCGGTTCCTCTCTGAATGGCGATTTCGTGAGAGAATGGAGGAATCGGCGCGCGATGTCCGTGCGTTCTTGGGGAAATCTGCTAGGCTCCCGCACGAACCGTGAGCATTCCGGGAAAGGCGCGCACGAAATGGACCTCGACGGATTCGACCGCAAGATCCTCGCCCTCCTGCAGGAGGATGCGAGCCTCACCAATGCCGCGCTGGCGGAGCGGGTCGCGCTTTCTCCCTCGCAATGCTCGCGCCGCCGGATCGCGCTGGAGGAGGCGGGGTTCATAACCGGCTATCGGGCGGAGGTGGAGCCGTCGCGGCTCGGTTATGTCGTGGAGGCGTTCAGCCGGGTGACGCTCGCCGCCCATTCCGAAAGCGTGGTGGACGACATCGCCGGCTTCTTCGATGGCCTGCCCGAGGTGCGCATGGCCTATACACTGACGGGCGACGCCGACTATCTGCTCCATGTCCAGGTCAGAAGCCTCGACGAACTCGCGAGCTTCGTCCACCGCCGTCTCCTGCCCCATCCGATGGTCGCGCAGGTGCGGTCGGACATCGTGCTTCAGAGGGTCGGAAGGATGAAAGGGGTGCCGGTATAGCCGGCTTCAGGCCACCCAGCCGCTCAGTTCGACCTTCAGGATCGCCTCCATCATGTCGATATGCGCCTCGTCGTCGTTGAGGCAGGGGATATAGTCAAACCGCTCGCCGCCGGCCTCCTCGAAGGCTTCCTTGATCTCCTCGTTGATCTCCTCGAGCGTCTCGACGCAATCGGCGGAGAAGCCGGGGGCCATGATCGCGATATGCTTCTTGCCCGCCTTCGCAAGCTCCGCGACATGCTCGACCGTATAGGGCTGAAGCCACTGCTTCGGCCCGAAGCGGGACTGGAAGGTGGTCAGCACCTCTCCCTTCTCCCAACCGAGCCGCTCCCGCAACAGTCGCGTCGTCTTGTGGCAGGCGCAATGATAGGGATCACCCTTCTCCAGATAGTCCTTAGGGAGGCCGTGATAGGAGGCGACGAGCGCGTCCGGCCGCCGATCCATCGCCGCGTAGGCGCGTTCAACCGACTGCGCTAGCGCCTCGACGTAGAGCGGGTGGTCACAATAGGCGGCGACTGTGCGGAACGCAGGCTGCCAGCGCATCTTCATGAGCTGACGATAGGCCTGGTCGTTCGCCGTCGCCGTCGTCGTGGCCGAATATTGCGGGTAAAGCGGGAAGAAGACGATGCGGTCGCAGCCCTTCTCCTGCAATTCCTGTATCTTGGACGGGGTCGAAGGATCGCCGTAGCGCATGCAGAAATCTACGATCACCTGGTCGCCGTAGGCTGCGTGGAGCCGCGCGGCGACCTTTTCGGTCTGCGCCCGGGTTATGGTGCGCAGCGGGCTCTCGTCCTTCTCCCGGTTCCAGATCGATGCGTAGGCTTCGCCAGATTTCTGCGGTCGCGTGGTCAGGATCACGAGGTTGAGGATCGGCTGCCAAAGCCATTTCGGCGCTTCGATAACGCGCTGGTCCGAAAGAAACTCCTTCAGATAGCGGCGCATGTTCCAGTAGTCGGTGCCGTTCGGCGTGCCGAGATTGACGATCAGCACACCGGTTTTCCGCGCGGGTATGCGCGGATGGTCGCCCGGAGCGTGGGCGAGACGATCGAGGGCGGCCTCGTCTTTCATCAGGTCTCTCATCGGCTTCCCACCCTTCTTACATGGCGCGGCGGCGCGGTGCGAGAGGTAGCCCGGCTTGCGGCGGCTTCAAACGGGCGCGTCTATTCGCCTCCCTCTTGCGGCAGCCGGGTCTCATCTGCGCCCAGCGCGTCCGCAAGCCGCGCCGCCGCGGAGCCGGGGCGGAGCGGCTTTGGCTGCCCCTCCGCCGGGGCCCAGCCGGCGAGATGGATGATCTCGAACGTTGCGGTCACGCGGCCGTCCTCGCGCCCGAAATGCAAGGCGTAGAGCTCCGCAGCCCGGTCCAGCGTCGAGGGGCGGGTGAAGCGGCGCCGGCGGCGCGCGAGCGCGTTCGCCTCCCCCATCGCCCGCAGATCCCGCATCAGGTGAACGGGGCTTCGGTATGCGGCCTCCACCTGGTCCACATCGGCGACCGGCATGGCGTAGCCGGCGCGCTGCAGGAGCGCGCCGAGGTCCCTGATCTCCGCCATCGGCGCGACGCGTGGGGACACGCCGCCCTCCACCTCCGCCTCCGCCTCGGCGAGAGCTGCGCGGAGCTCGTGCAATGTCCGTCCGCCGAGAAGGGCGGCGAGGAGCAGGCCGTCCGGCTTCAGGAGCCGCCGGAGCCGGACGAGTACGCCGACCGGGTCATTCGCGCGATGCAGCGTCATGCCCGAGACGACGAGATCGTATTGCCCCGCCTCGCCCTCCGGTTCCTCCTCCGGCGCGATACGGGTCTCTGCCCCCGGCGCGCGTGCGGCTGCGAGCGCCGCCAGCGACGCGGCGCTCTCCGTCTGCACGGTGATCGCCGCCTCCGGCCTCCCGCCGATGGCCGCAGCGAAAGCGCCGAAGCCGGCGCCGTGGATCAATGCGCGGGGGAACGTGCGGTTGACATCAGCCATCCGCTCGGCGACGCCTGAAGCCGCGCGTTCGTGAAGAAAGCCTGCGGCGCCGTCCTCCATCAAGGTTTTCTTAACCCTTCCGGCGCGCAGGATGCGGGCGCGATGATCGAAAAGCTCCATGACCCTGCCTCCGGAGACGACGCTGTCGGGTATACGCCCCCCGCGTGCCGGCGCAACCCTGGCGGGTGGTTTGCCCGCGCGGCCGAGACGATCTCACGGCTCGTCTACCCCCCCGCCTGCCCCGCTTGCCGCGCGGAGATCGCGGAGCCGGGCGGGCTCTGCCCGGCTTGTTGGCGGGACACGATCTTCATCAACCCGCCCGCCTGCACCCGCTGTGGCGCGCCCATGGCTTTCGGCCCGGCCGAAGGGCTGGTCTGCGACTCCTGCGAACATGCGCCGCCCGCATGGGCGCGTGGCGTCGGCGCCGTAGTCTATGATGGGGCCGCGCGGCGGCTCGTCCTCGCTCTGAAGCACGGGGACCGGCTAGATGTCGCGCCACTCGCCGCGCGCTGGATGGTCGCGGCGCAGGGCGGCGCGGGAGAGGCGTTAGTGCGGGCTGCCGACGTCATCGCGCCAGCTCCGCTGCACTGGAAACGGATGCTGAAGCGGAAATACAATCAATCCGGGGAAATCGCCCGAGAACTTGCCCGCATATCGGGCAAGGACGCCGCTCTCGCGCTCGACCTTCTGGAGCGGACCCGCTCGACGCCGAGTCAGGAAGGTCGGAACCGGCGGGAGCGGCGGGAAAACGTCGCCGGAGCCTTCGCCGTCTCCCGTCGTTGGCGCAACCGGATCGCCGGGCGCCGCGTGCTGCTGATTGACGACGTGCTCACCACCGGGGCGACGCTCTCCGGCTGCGCGGAAGCCTGCCGCGCAGCGGGCGCCGCGGATGTGAACGTTCTCACCTTCGCCCGGGTTGCCCGCGAAGAACGGCCCGCCTAAATCGTAGATGTAGCGATCCGGAGACGATGATGGCCGAAGTCGAGATCTATACGACGCCGATATGCGGCTATTGCCGCATGGCAAAACGGCTTCTCGAGAGCAAGGGCGTCTCCTATCGCGAATTTGATGTGATGGCCGAACCTTCGCTTCGCGCGGAGATGACGCGGCGCTCCAATGGCGGGCGCACCGTGCCTCAGATCTTCGTCTCAGGACGCCATATCGGCGGATGCGACGATCTCTACGCACTGGAGCGCTCAGGCAAGCTTGACCCTCTCCTCGCGGCTTGAAGCGGGCAAGCCGTCCCGGCAGGCTCCAGCCATGATCCTCCGCGCGGCGCTCTTGCAGCTTTCCTCCTCGGACGATCCGGCGGCAAATCTGCCGGAGACTGAA
The DNA here is from genome assembly GCA_030429105.1 of Alphaproteobacteria bacterium. Classification (GTDB taxonomy): domain Bacteria; phylum Pseudomonadota; class Alphaproteobacteria; order Rhodobacterales; family Rhodobacteraceae; genus Pikeienuella. Next base: position 12,605 of record JAUIDE010000087.1, on the reverse strand, counting down.
GCGCTGGTGCGTGAGGCGGCGGCGGCGGGGGCCATGTTGGTGGCGACGCCGGAGGTGACCAACATCGTCTCCATGAACCGGGCGCGCCAGCGCGCCATTCTTAGGAGCGAGGCGGAGGACCTCACGCTCGCCCGGCTACGCATAGTCGCCGCCGAACTCGAAATCTGGCTCCTCGTCGGCTCGCTCGCGCTTTCCGGCGAGTCCCCGGACGGCCGGTTCGTCAACCGCTCCTTCCTCGTCACGCCGAAAGGGAATGTCGCCGCCCGATATGACAAGATTCACATGTTCGACGCCGCGCCCTCCGCGGGGGAGACCTATCGTGAGAGTTCCGGCTACCGGCCCGGCGCGGAGGCTTCGCTGGCGCGGACGCCGTGGGGTGGTCTCGGCATGACGATCTGCTACGACATGCGGTTCCCCGAACTCTACCTCCGTCTGGCGCGGGCGGGGGCCAGGATTCTGACCGTCCCTTCAGCCTTCACACGGCCAACCGGAGCCGCGCATTGGGAGCCGCTGCTCCGCGCGAGGGCGATCGAGACCGGTTGCTTCGTCCTCGCGCCGGCGCAGACAGGGCGGCACCGCGCGTCGGAAGGGCCGGAACGGAAGACCTGGGGGCGCTCCCTGGTCGTCGGCCCCTGGGGCGACGTTATCGCCGATGGCGGGGAGGCGACGGGAGTGGTCATGGCCGAGCTCGATCTGTCGGCCGTCGATGCGGCGCGTCGGCGCGTTCCCTCCCTCTCGGGCGCTCGCGTCTTCTCCGGGCCTTGACGCCGCAAGGCCGTTCCGTTCAGTTCTGAACGAAAATGGAGGGGTCATGCGAGCGTCGGACGACCCGATCGCCTTCACGGTCCTGACGGAGATCAGGGCGATAGAGCAGCTGGCCGAACAGCGCCTCCGCAAGGCCCTGCCGGAAGGTTTGGAGCTCTCGCAGTTCGCGGTTTTGAATCATTTCTCTCATCTGGGCGGCGAGAAGACCCCCGCACAATTGGCGCGGGCCTTCCAGCTGACAAAGGGGGCGATGACGAACACGATCGCGCGGCTGGAGGGCGCCGGCTATGTGAACGTCCGCGGCGACGCGAGGGATCGGCGGCGAAAGCTGGTTTCGCTGACGGAAAAAGGGCGCGCGACGCGGGATGCGGCCATAGCGGCGATCGCGCCGGTCTTCGCGGAGATCGTCGCTGGCGTGGGGCGGGAACGGCTTCGCGCTGCGCTCCCGGGGCTGCGCGATCTGCGCCTCTTTCTCGCCGGGGCCGGCGAGGCGGGCGGAAGGTCGTAGACCATCAGGCTGGGTCTCATTGACGCGCCGCACGAAAAATTGTGCGCCGCGGTTGGAAGGCCCGGGACGGCCTGCTCTCCCCACCACGGCCGGCCTACAGGATTCGCCAAGGGAATCAGGTTCTTCGCAGGCGGGTCACACGAGATTCCGCCACCTCGCGAAAAAGTTTCATCTTGCAAGACTTGTGATGGCGAAGCCGAATTGACCTTTAAATTTCTGTCACTTCGCGCCATGTTCCGCTTTCTGAGACTAAAGGGCGAGACGCGCCGACAGAGCGCAGAAGAAGCCTGACGAACGGGAACAGGCGTCGCGAAAGCGGCGTTGGGGACAGCAACGGGACGCGAATGGCCACGCTCGAATCCGTGCAGAACGACATCATCCGCCTGCTTGGCGCCAAGGTCGAAGGTGACCTGGCGTTGACGGCGGACACGAACATCGTCGCGGATACGGGCCTCGATTCCGTCAGCGTGATGGATTTCGTCTTCGAACTTGAGGACGAGTTCGGGATAACGGTGCCTTTGGACCGTATCTCGGACGTCAAGACGGTGAGGCAACTCGCCGAGACGGTTCATGGCCTGATTCTGGAAAACGCCTGAGGCGAACCTGAGGACGCAGGAGTAGGCAGTGAGCATCGAAGAAAAGGCCCAAGCCGTTCAAAAGGCTTTCGGCGCGCTCAAGGCGCTCGGCCGGGATCCGACCCGCCTCGAATTCGAGGAGGTGATCTCACCGACCGAGGCGATGCTCGAAGGTCGCCGCACGATCCTGCTCGGGACGAACAACTACCTCGGCATGACCTTCGACGCCGATTGCGTCGCCGAGGCAAAGGCGGCGATCGATCGTTTCGGAACAGGCACGACCGGTTCTCGCATCGCCAACGGCACCTACGGGCTGCACAAGGCGCTGGAGGCGCGCGTCGCCTCCTTCTATGGCAAGAAATGCGCCGTGGTTTTCTCGACCGGCTATGCGGCGAACCTCGGATCCATCTCCGCGCTGGCGCAGCAGGGCGACTACCTTCTCATCGACGCGGACAGCCACGCCTCGATCTACGACGCCTGCAAGCTCTCCTCGGCGGAGGTGATCCGCTTCCGCCACAACGACCCCGAAGACCTCGCGCGCAAGCTCGCACGGCTCGAAGGCAAGCCGGGCGATAAGCTTGTCGTGACCGAGGGCATCTATTCGATGCTCGGGGACACTGCGCCGCTGAAGGAAATCGCCGAGGTGAAGCGCCGTTATGGCGCCTATCTCATGGTTGACGAGGCGCATTCGCTCGGCACGCTCGGCGCCCTCGGTCGCGGCCTTTGCGAGCAGGCCGATGTCGAGGCGGAATGCGACTTCATCGTCGGCACCTTCTCGAAGTCGGTCGGCACGGTCGGCGGCTTCTGCGTGTCGGATCACGAGGGAGTCGAAATCCTTCGGTCCATCTCGCGGCCCTACATGTTCACGGCGTCGCTTCCGCCGGCAGTGATCGCCGCGGCGCGGCAGAGCTTCGACCAGATCGAGGCGCGGCCCGACCTTCGCGAGCAGCTCTGGCGCAACGCCCGAACCTTCTACGACGGGCTCGAAGCGCTGGGCTTCGACCTCGGACCGGAAGTTTCGCCCGTCGTTGCGGTCAAGCTGCCGGGCAAGGAGACCGCGGTGCGCTTCTGGAACGCCCTGATCGAGAACGGCGTCTACACCAACATCGCGATCCCGCCCTCGACGCCGAACGCGCTCTCGCTCCTTCGCTCCTCGATCTCGGCTGCGCATACGCGCGAGCAGATCGCGGACGCGCTGGACGTGTTCGCAAGGGTCGGAGCCGAGATGGAACTCATCCCCGCCAACAAGGCGGATCGGCGCCGCCTCGCAGCGCCGCAGGGCGCGCTCCGGATCGTAACCGGCGGCGCGACTGGCAGGGCCGACGCCGAACCGGCGGCTACGCCGCGCTCGGAGAAGGCCGCCGTCAAGCGGTGAGGTTCAGCGCCGGCGGCGATGCCGCCGGATCTTCCACAATAGATAGCGCGGGCCGCCCTCGAAGGTGAAGGCGGCCTTCGCAAGTCTAGCGATGTGAAACGCCTTGCCTGCGATCCGTCGCGCCGTCCAGAAGCCCCCAACGCTTCTTGCCGCCCGTGCAGACTCTGTAAGCGGCCAGAGCGCCGCAAAGCGGGCCTCGTCAGCGCTCACGATCTCTCCGGCGCGCCCAGGCCCCTCGACACGGAATTCGACCCGGTAGGTCTCCGCAAAGAGCCTGCGCCATGCATGCGCCCCGTCGAAGCCGGGCGCAAGACGTGCGGCCCAGAGCGCGCCCGCCTCCACAGCGGCGGCGACCGCTTCCGCCGCCGCCTCGGTCGCAGACTCGTCCCTGGACCAGACCAGCGCCGCCCGCTGGCAGAACCGCGCCCAGAAGGTCGTGTCCAGCCCATCAGGGTCCATCCGCGCGCGAAAGACGTCGATAGGCACGACGGCGACCTTGGCGCGCATGCCTTCGAAATTCATCGGGTAGACGTTGGGCGGCAAGACGCGGCCGGCGGCGGCGAGGCGCCGTCCCTCGCCCCAGGCGCCCTCGCCCTCCGTCAGCGCGTAGAAGTCCAGCATCCCCTCCTCCGTCCCCCGCTGGAGGCAGGAGCCGTAGAAGAGTACGGCGACGACGCCCTGCCGCTCGGCCAGATGCGCGGCGAAGGATGCAGCGCGTGAAGAAACGGGCCGCGCTAGCTCGGCCTCGATGAAGGAAAGGAGCGCCGGCGCCGGCCGGCGCATCTCAGTCGCTCAGCTTCTCTAGATTGGCGTCTGCACGCCGGGTCGCCGCCTCGAACCGCGCCTCGAAATCGGCGAGGTTCTTCTTCGGCTCCTGATAGAAGGCGGTGAGCTTCATCAGGTTCAGCATCAATTTGTTGAGCAGACGCCCCCGCCACCGCATGGGCCTGTCGAAATCGAAGAGAAGGATCACACGCTCCTCGTCGGTGTCGTTCCAGACCTCATGCTCGAACGTGTCGTCGAATGCGAAGGCCTCGCCCTCTTTCCACGCCCGAACCTCCTCCGCCACCCGGATGCGGCACTTCTCCCGCTCTTTCGGGATGATGAGGCCGACATGGGCCCGCACAATGCCCTTCGTGACGCCGGTATGCGCCGGGATGTGGTAGCCGGGCGCGAGGATGGAGAACCAGGCCGTCTGCACATTCGGAACGCGCGATAGCATCTCCGCCGTCACCGGCGCCTGGCGGCAGTTCTTCTCCAGCCGGTCGCCGAAACCATAGAGGATGAAGGTCTTCCACTGCTGCGCCTTGGCGATGCGGTGCTGGTCAGGGGAAACCTGCTCGAAGCCGGGGATCGCCTCGCGATGCTTCAGGATTTCCTGCACCTCCTCGCGCATCGCCTCCCATTTCTCCTCGAACTCGCGCAGGAAGGGGAAATGGGCGTTGTCGATGAAGGGCGTGTCGGGGACGAGCCCGTCTTTCGCCTGGAACTGCGCCACCCAGCGCATCAGGCGCTTGCCGCGCTTCTTCACGAACTTGCGGATCGGCCGGTTCAACGTGGCCGGCTTGGCGGAGGGTCTGGGTTCGATCTCTTCGGCGGCGGCCATCGGCTTCGCGCTCCCGTGTCGTTTGAGCGCCGGGGATACCCGCTCGATGGGTTCAAGTCGAGCCGGTCAGGCGGAGAGAAATGTCGCGGTCTCGTTCGCAGAGAATCTGACGAGCCCGTCCGCGCCAGGCGCGAAGGGCTCGCCGTCCAGCACGAAAGGCGTCTCGAGCCGCAGGGTCGCCGCCTCGGATCGGCCGCTGCGATAGGCCTCCTCCATCCAGCGCCGGGGCCGCCCGAGCGCGACGAAGGGAACGGCGAGGGCGAGCCGCGGGGGCTCCGCCGCGATGTCGAGAAAGCGCAGCCGTCCCGAACCGCTGCCCCAGAAGGGCGACAGGCCGAAGAGGAGCGCACCGGGCAAAGAGGTGGCCGCAACGAGCATCCGCGGCGCGCTCTCCGGCGTCGCTGTCGAGGCGGAGAAGCCGATCGGCCAGGGTCCGCGGAGCGCTCTCGAGCGAAGAAGCCGAAGCACCGCGAGCAGAACCTGCAACCCGTGGCGCGCGCCAATCTCCTCGCGCGCGAAGCGCGTCGCCGCCTCGTAGGCCCCTGCCCCCGCGATGAAACCGCGCATGGCCTCGGCCCCTGCGCGCTCGGCCTTCAGGACCGGAAGGACGCGCCTACGCAGCCGCTCCGGCGCGAGCCGAGCGCTCCGCGGCGCGCGCCCCGCACTCCGGGCGATCAGGTTGGTGTTGCCCGTCGGTCGTAGCGCGAAGGGCGGCGGGGCTCCATCCCAGAGCCGGAAGGCGCGGCTAACGACCTCGCGCACCGTCCCGTCGCCGCCCTCGATCACGATTGCGGCGACCCCGGCCTCCCGGAATTCCGCAAGCGCGGCCTCGAGCGCGGCGAAATCCTCCGGCATGTGCAGGATCTCGCCCGCCCCGGCCGGCGCTCCGCGCGCCGCGCGGGTCGCGGCGCGGTTGCGTATCAGGCCGATCGGGCTGGACATGAGGCGCGGCTTTCGGCGAAAGGGTACGTCTCCCCTATCGGCTCGGGCGCGGCCTCGCAAGCCGCGCGCCCCGGCGAGGAACGGCGATGCCCGGCTTCACGATCGCGCATTTCACCGACGCGCATCTCCCGCTTCACGGGGGCTTCGCGCCACTTGAACTGCTCGGAAAGCGGGGGTTGAGCGCGCTGAACTGGGCCAGAAGGCGCAGCCGCCTCCATCTCCGCGCGGTGGCGGAGGCGCTGCGGGAAGACATCCTTGCGCATCGTCCCGATCATGTGGCGATGACGGGAGACGCAGTAAACTTCGGCCTGGCGCGTGAATTCGTCGCTGCAGCCGCATGGCTTTCCGCTTTCGGCCCACCGGAGAGGCTGAGTTTCGTTCCCGGCAATCATGAGGCGATCGTTCCGGGCGCGGAGGCGGCGCGGGAGGCGGCCTACGCGCCCTTCACCCGCGGGGAGCAGCCGGGGGGAGCCTGGCCGATGCTCCGGCGCATCGGTCCCACGGCGCTCTTCGGCGTCTCCACGGCGATCCCGACTGCGCCCTTCCTCGCGCAAGGCGAGGCGGGCGCTGCGCAGATCCGCGCGCTTCGCCGCGCGCTCGACGCCGCCGCCGGGCTCTGCCGGGTCGTCCTGGTCCACCATCCGCCGACCGACCTTGCCAGCCCGCGAAAGGCGCTGCGGGATCGGGCCGCGCTCTCCGCCGCCCTCGCCGAGGCCGGCGCGGCGCTCGTGCTCCACGGGCACGATCACCGGAACGAACTCTCCTGGATAGACGGGGCCGCCGGGCGCATCCCGGTTCTGGGCAGCCCCTCCGCCTCTACGCCTCCGGGGCGCGGTCCCGCGCCGGCCGAGTGGCGCCTCATTCATATCCGGGAAACAGAAGCGGGTTGGCGGTTCGATATCACCCGCCGCGCGCTCGGCCCGGCCGGGTTCGCCGACCGCGGCCGCTTCACGCTGACTTCGCCACGCTGACCCGTACGAGCGGCAGTTCGAACCAGAAGAGCGCGCCGGCGCCCTCTTCGCTCTCGACGCCGATATCCCCCTTCATCGCAAGGCAGAGCTGCCGACAGATGTTGAGCCCTATGCCGACGCCGCCGTGTCGGCGGGATTCGGTCTGCTCCACCTGGCGAAATCGATCGAAGATGGCGCCGAGCTGGCCAGCGGGCACGCCGGGGCCATCATCCTCTACCTCGAAGCGAAGGCCGTTGGCCAAGGGCCGGACGCGCACCTCAACGTGTCCCTTGCCGGTGAACTTAACGGCGTTGTTGAGGAGATTGGAGAGGATCTGCCGCACACGCTTCCCGTCGCCTCGCCAGAGCCCCCGGAGCGAAGGGTCGAGGCCGAGGGTGATCTCCGTCTCCCGCGAGACGTCCATCGCCTGGATGGCACCGACAAGCGTGCGCGTCATGTCCTCGAGATCGAACTCGCCGATTTGAAGCCGCATCTCTCCCGCTTCGATCATCGAGATGTCGAGCAGGTCGTCCATCAGACCGGTCAGAGACTTGGCGGAGGCGAGCAGCACGTCCACAAACTGGCGCTGGCGGTCGTCGAGATTTGTATGCGCGAGAAGCTCGCCCATCCCGATCACGCCGTTCATCGGCGTCCGGAGCTCGTGGCTCAGCGTGGCGAGGAAGGCGTTCTTGATCCGGCTTGCACTCTCTGCCTCGCGCCGCGCGCGCTCCAGCCGCTCCCGTGTGCGCTCGAGCTCGAGGTTGCGTCTCCGCGCGTCCTCCGCCTCCCGCAGGAGCTTCAACTTGGAGGAGACGATGGCCGCGATCGTCGTGAGGATCGAGAGGTGGTTGGCCGTGAAGACGTTGGCCGAAGCCTCCTCGCTGTCGATCACGCCGACGACCTTGCCGTCGATCATCATCGGCACGCAGATCTCGCTCAGCGCTGGCTCAAGATCGGGAATGTATGAAGGTTCCTTCGAGAGGTCGGTCACGATGATCGGCTTGCCGCTCGCCGCCACCTTGCCCGTCACGCCCTCGCCCATGCGGATGCGCAGGGAATTGACGATGTCATAGCCTTCGGGGTTCTTCGCGCCGAGCGCCGCAACCTGGCGAAGATAGGCGCCGAGCGGATCGGTCAGATAGATCACGCAATCGTTGAAACCCATCTTGCCGACGACTTCGCGCGCGACATGCCACATCAACTCCTGTTCGGAGTCGATGGCCATGATGTCCACCGCGAACTTGTTGAAGATTCGGAACAGCTCTTCCCGTGCGAGGAGGAGGTCCTCCGCCTCGGCGAGCCTCGCCTCAAGCTCTTCCATGCGGGACGTCTTTCTGGCGGCGCCGGCCATTGGCTCCCGATCCTGCCTCCACGTACACTTCCGCAGGATCGAAACCTACGGGAATCGGCCGCGTCGCGCCAGCGCGGAAGCGTAAAGAGCCGCCACGGCGCGGTTGCGGCGCCTCTGCGCGTCCCGTAAAGGTGCGAGGCGCGCGGGCCGCGCGGCCTTCAGAGAGCATGATGCGCCTCAAGCTCAGCACCATTGACGCCTATCTCCTCCGTCTGATGGCGACGCCGATGGTCGCCGCCCTAGCCGTGACGCTCGCCGCCCTCCTTCTCGAGCGGGTCTTGCGTCTCTTCGAACTGCTGACCGGCAAGGGCGCGCCGCTCGGCCTCGTCCTCTCGATGACCCTCAATCTCGTTCCGCACTATCTCGGCCTCGCCCTCCCCGCAGCCTTCGCCGTCGGCATCATCGCCGTGATGACCTCGCTCGGCTCGGAGAACGAGCTAGACGCGATGGAGGGCGCGGGCTGGTCCATCCGCAGGATCGGCGCGGGCTTCGTGCTTTGCGGCGCTGCGCTGGGAATCCTTTCGCTGCTGCTGTTCGGCTATCTTCAACCCTACTCCCGTTATGCTTTTCAAGCAGTTAAGCACGAACTGGTGAACGCCGCCTGGGATGCGCGCGTCGAGGCCGGCGCTTTCATCGACGCTGGCCGGGGCATGACGATTTCCGCCGAGGAAGTGGATCCGACAGGCCGCCATCTAACACGCGTTTTTCTTCTTCAGGTCGAGGAGGACGGCGCGGAACGTATCCTGACGGCGGAGCGCGGCGTTCTCATCCCCAATCCCGAGACGCGAACCCTGCGGCTCCGGCTGGAAAACGGGGTCGCCGTCTCGATCGGCCGGGCGGAGGGCGAGCTTTCCGTCAGGTTCGACTCGCTCCTGCTCGAGCGAGAATTCGATCTCGACAGCGGCTTCTTCCGCCCGCGCGGCGGCTCCGAGCGCGAGCTGACGCAGGACGAGCTGCTCGTCCGCATCCGCGGGGAGGACGGATTGCCGACCGAGCCGCGCTACGCTGCGGAGTATCACGGGCGGCTGGTCCGCGCGCTCGCCCTGCTCGGCGTGCCGCTGATCGCCGTGCCGCTCGCGGTGGCCGGGAAGCGCTCGCCCGTCTGGCGGCGCGTTGTGGTGGCGCTCGCGATCCTGATCGTGTTCCAGAACGTGACGAAGACCGTGGAGGGCCTCGCCGCCAATGGCGCCGTTCCGCCGGCTCCCGCGCTCTGGGGGCTCTGCGCCCTCTACTTCGCCTTCGGTTTCTGGCTGTTCCTGACGACTTCGAGCCAGGGGTCGGATGGCGCGGTGCGGAAGTTCTATGTCTTCGTCGACAACGCCTTGCGCCGCCTGCGCGCGGCCTTGCCCCTCCGACCGGGCGACGAGGCCGAGCGGTCGTGACGCTTGTTCTGCATCTCGGCGGAGCGGTGCTCGTGCGCATTCTCGGCGCGCTGCTCGCGCTTTGCGGGCTCGCTGCGGCGCTTGACCTCGTCGAGAGCGCTGCAGACGTTTTGGCGCGAGATGACGGCGGCCTCGGACGCTATCTTGCATTGCGTGCGCCGGTCATCCTTACGGCTGTGACCCCGGTGGCGCTGATTGTCGGGCCAGTGCTCGCCTTTCTGTCGCTCGCGGGTCGCAGCGAGTTCGTCGTTCTCCGCGCTGCGGGCACCACGACCTACCGTATGCTGCTGTCTCTGGCGCCAGTCGCGCTTGCGCTTGGTCTCGGCTTCTACGTGCTGACCGACCGCGTGTCCCCGACGCTGGAAGGTCGCCTGTCCGCATGGCTCGACCCTGCGCCGGCGGAGAGCGCGGGCGCGTTCTGGGCGCGGACGCGGCAAGGCGTGATACATGCCGCCTCCTCGTCTCCGGAGGGCGACCGGCTCGGCGGGGTCGAGATCTACGGCACCGACGCCGAAGGCCGCCTGCTCACCCGCATCACCGCCGGCGCGGCGTATTTCGAGAACGGGGCATGGCGGCTTGAGGAAGCGACGCGTCTGACGCCGGGCGATGCGAGCTCCATCCGGATCGACGGTGATATGTGGGAGACGACGCTCCGGCCCGCGAATGTTCGCGCCCTCGCCGCGCCGACCCGGAGCGTCGCCGGAAATGTGGCGGAGCGCATCCTCTCGGGAGGATGGGTCGGCAATCGTACCGCGGAATTCTACCGAACGCGGGTTTATCGCGGCTATGCTGCGTTTCTCGCCCCGTTCGTGATGATCCTCCTCGCAGCGCCCGCCGCCTTCGGCACCCGGCGGGGCGGCGGGCTTGGGAGGCGCGGGGCTTTGGCGGTGGCGCTCGGGTTCGGCTTCCTGCTCCTCGACGGGATGCTGACCGCGCTCGGCGAAACGGGGAATCTGCCGCCCGCCCTCGCCGCCTTCGGCGCTTCGGCCATGTTCGGCGCTCTCGGGCTCTGGATTCTCATCACATTGGAGGAATGAAGATGCAGGCGATCGAGGTTCGGGAGGTCAGCGGCAAGGCGGAGATGAAGACGTTCATTCGCCTCCCCGGCCGGATCATGGCCGGAGACCCGAACTGGATCGAGCCGCTGCATTTCGAACGGGCGCAATTCTTCTCGCCCAAAGGCAACCGCTGGTTCGACCATGGCGAGGCGGCCTTCTTCATCGCCTGGCGCGCAGGCCGCGCCGTCGGCAGGATCAGCGCGCAGATCGACCGGCTTTCGCCCAAGGTCGAGGGGCGTGTCTGCGGCCTCTTCGGCGCCCTCGCGGCGGAGGAGGATCAGGACATCGTCTCCGCGCTCGTCGCCGCTGCGGAGAACTGGCTCCGCGTCCGCGGCGCGGGGTGGATGCGCGGCCCCTACACGCTCAACATTAACCATGAGGCGGGGTTGCTCGTGGACGGGTTCGACAGCCCGCCCTTCCTCCTGATGCCGCATGACGCGCCCTGGCTCGGCCCGATGGTGGAGGCGACCGGCCTCGCCAGAGCCAGAGACGCGTTCGCCTACCGGCTGGACACGACGAACGGGCTGCCGGAGCGCCCCAAGCGGCTCTTCCGCAATGCGCCGGAGCGGCTCAAGACGCGGCCGGTGGATCTCGGGCGTTGGGCCGAGGAGGTCGCGCTGATCGCCCGCATCTTCAACGAATCCTGGAAGAACAACTGGGGCTTCGTGCCCTTCACCGAGGGCGAGATCGACGCGATGGCGAAGGAGATGCGGCCTCTGATCGACCCCGGCCTCTCCCGCATCGCCGAACTGGACGGCGAGCCGGTGGGCTTCATAATCCTCTTGCCTGACGTGAACGAGGCGATCCGCGATTTCCGCGGCCGCCTCTTCCCCTTCAACGTCCTGCGCCTGCTCTGGCGGCTGCGCTACGGCCGAATCCGCGGCGCCCGGGTGCCGCTGATGGGCATGATGCCGGGGCTGGACGGCATCGTCGGCTCCATAGCCCCGCTCATGCTCATCTATTCGCCCGAACCACGCTACCGCGAGCGCGGGTTCGGCGAACTCGAATTCTCGTGGATCCTTGAGGACAATGCTCCCGTCCGCAAGATGATCGAGATGCTGGGGGCACGCATCGCGAAGACATATCGCTTCTACGAGCGCCCGCTCGACTGAGCGTCAGAGGAAAAGCCGAAGCCCGATCCCCACGAGTATGAGCCCCCCAAGCCACGCGAGGCCGCGCCGGATGATGCGATTTCCCTTCACCGTCTGCGCCAGCGAACCGCCGATGAAGGCGACGAGGACATCGGAAGGCACCGCGGTCAGCGGCACCAGAATGCCGAGAACGAGCATCTGCATCATGACGTCGCCTTTCGACATGTCGACGAAAGGCGGAATGAACGCCATGAAGAAAAGCACCGTCTTGGGGTTCATCAGTTCGACCAGAACGCCCTGCCAGATGATCCGCGCATAGCTGCGCCTCTCGACCTTGGCCACCTTCATTTCCCCCGGCTCGCCCGAATCCTTCTCGAGGATCATCTGGGCGCCGAGATAGATGAGGTAGAGCCCCCCCGCATAGGTCACACCGCGATAGAGCAGTTCCGATTGCTGGAACACCGCGGCGAGGCCAAGGGCGGCGACCACGGCGAGAACCACGCCGCCGAGCCCGAGCCCGACTGCGGAGGCGAGGCCCGCAGCCCGGCTTTGCCCTACGCTCCGCGAAAGCACATAGAGCATCGATGGGCCCGGGGACGCGCTGAGCGCAAACCCGGCCAGGGCCACGATCATCATTGTCTCGATCGAGGGCATGCGTTCAGCTCCCTAGCCCATTCATTCGCTTTTCGAAGGGATTCTGGACAGGGCCCGTGTGGTCCTTCGTGGCGGACCAGATGCGTTCGCCCCGACGTTCCCGGAGATAGGGGAAGTCTCTCAGCAACATGCGCTCCAGATGCAACCCAGCCTTGAATCCCTCGTACCTTGGAGGATTTTTAGGCGAAATCAAGCTGGGAAAGGGCTTGATCACGGTATCGTAGTTGGCCGCCACGAAGTAGGGCATGGAGAAGCGCTCCGGGCTCAGGTTGAGCACCCGGTGCGGCGTGGAGCGGAAGGCGCCGTTGGTCCACGCTTCCAGCATGTCGCCGATGTTGATGACATAGG
>JAUIDE010000174.1 GCA_030429105.1 Alphaproteobacteria bacterium | reverse complement strand
AAGCTCGCCGTCGTGCTCCATCAGATGCTCAGTAAGGGCTACGAGCGCCCCGTCCTTCTCGGCGGCTCGGTCCGTGGATAGTTTTCGCCTTGTCTGATTGACGAGGTGCTCGGTATGGATTGTCGGCAGGAACGGCGTGGTCACGACTACGCGTACGGCTCGGGCGGCGGCGGCGAGAGGGGCCGGCGGCGTCGCGTGTGGAGCGCCGAGGAGAAGGCGGCTCTGGTGGCGGCGAGCAACGCCCCGGGTGCGAACGTGTCCGAGATCGCCCGGCGCTCGGGTGTCGGCCGCGGGCTCTTGAACGAATGGCGGCGGGAGGCAGCGCAGGCCGAGGAGGCCGCGCTTGAAGGCTTCGTGCCGATCGAGGTCGCGGCGAGCGATCCGCCGGAGCCTATTGGTGCGGGCATGGTCGAGATAGACGTGGTGCACGGGCGCATCGTTATGCGTGGCGCCGTGGAGCCGGGCCTCGCGCGAGCGGTCGTCGCCGCACTTCGGGGCGGGTCGTGATCTTCGACACACGCTCGGTCCGCGTCTTCGTCTGGAGCAGGCCGGTGGACTTCCGCAAGGGGGTGAACGGGCTCGCGGCGCTGGTGAGCTCGGCGCTCGGCGAGAACCCCTATTGCGGCGATGTCTTCGTCTTCCGTTCGAAGCGGAAGGACCGGTTGAAGCTTTTGGCCTTCGACGGCACAGGGATGATCCTGGCGACGAAATGGCTCGAGGAATCGAGCTTCGCCTGGCCTCCGATCGAGGAGGGACGCATCCGCCTCTCGGCGACGCAGCTCGCTCTCCTGCTGCAGGGGCTGGACTGGCGCCGGGCCGAGCCGCGGCCCGTGAAGCGTCCGCTTCGGGTAGCCTGAAAGCGTTGCTTTTACTGGGATTTTGGCGTGCGATGAGATATGTTTAGACATGTCCCGCAGCCCTGATTCGCCCTCCCGCGATCCCGATGTCCTGCTCCGGCGTCTCGCCGAGGAGCGGGCGCTTCGCATCGCGGCCGAAGAGGCCCGCGACCGGTACAGGGCCCAGTACGAATACCTTCGCAAGCTGACATTCGGAGCGCGCTCCGAGCGGGTCGAGACGGCGCCCGATCAGGGCGTGCTCGACCTCGGCGACGTCGCCAGCGTCAAGACGGTGGCCAACGACAATGATGCGGGCGACGCGAATGACGCGCCGTCGCGCCGCCCTCGCAAGCCGGCGTCGCGCAATATCGGCCGCCTGCCGCTGCACCTGCCGCGGGTGGAGGTGGTGATCGAGCCGGAGGAGTGCGGCACGCCGGGATGCGCGCGCGTGCGCATCGGCGAGGAGGTCACCGAGGCGCTCGACGTCGTGCCCGCGATCCTGCGGGTGATCCGCACGATCCGTCCGATATACGCCTGCGCCGCCTGCACGCCCGGCATCCTGCAGGCGCTGGCGCCGGAGCGCGCCGTGACGGGCGGCATGGCGACGAACGCGCTCCTCGCCTACATCGTGGTCGCGCGCTTCTCCTGGCATCTGCCGTACTATCGTCAAGCCGGTATCTTCCGGGGCCAGGGCGTCGCGCTTGATCCCGAGACCCTCTGCCGCTGGGCCGGGCGCGTCGCCTGGTGGCTTCGCCCGCTCTACGAGGTGATCCTCGGCCACATCCGTTCGCAGGATATCGTCTACTGCGACGAGACCCGCATGCCCCGGATCGATCCGGGACGGGGCAAGACCAAGACCTGCCAGATGTGGCTTCAGTCGATCGACCAGCGTCCCTGGGGAGGCCCGGCTGCGCCTGCGGTGGGCTACGTCTTCTCCGACAGCCGCAGCGCGGCCGCGGTCGCGCGCCAGCTCGCGGGCTTCTCGGGCACGCTGCAAGTTGACGGCTACACGGCCTACAAGACGCTCATGCGCCTTCGTGCGACTGCGGGGCGGCCGATCCGGCTCGCCTTCTGTCTGGCGCACGCGCGCCGCAGGTTCGTCGACGTGTACCAGACGACGGGCTCGGAGGCGGCGCTCGCCGTGATCACGAAGATTCGGGCGATCTACGCCGTCGAGGACCGCATCCGCGGGCGTTCACCCGAGGAACGGCTTGCCGTACGCCGGACCGAAAGCGCGCCCCTGATGGAGGACCTGAAAAGCTTCGTTACCGAGGTGATGGGCCAGATCTCGCGCAAGTCCTCGTTGGCGCAGGCGATCTCGTATCTGCTGGGGCACTGGGACGGCTTGTGCGTATTCCTGGAGGACGGGCGCGTCGAGGTCGACAACAACGCGGTCGAGCGTGAGGTGAAGCCGGTGGCGCTCGGGCGCCGCAACAGCCTGTTCGCGGGCTCGCGCGAGGGCGGCGAGACCTGGGCGGTTCTGGCGACGCTGATCAACACGGCCAAGCTCAACGGCGTCGATCCGCTGCCCTGGCTCACCGACGTGCTCGATGCGGTGGTTACGGGGCGCGTCACCATCAACGAGATCCACCGGCTAACGCCCTGGGCCTGGCAGGCCGAGCGTCGCATCGAACTGGAGAAGGCCGCGTGACCCGTCCGACCCTGGAGCAGGTCGAGCGCAGGATCGGCCCCGACGAGCCGCTGCCGCCGACACCGGTCCGCCCGAGGCTCGGGCCGGACGACTTCGCCGCCTACCTCGCCGAGCGCGCGCGGACGAGCCGGCTCTGCCCCGTGGACCGGATCAGCGGCCTCGACGGCTTCCTCACCGCGATCCTGATCGGGCCGAAGTTCCTCGACCCGCGCAAGTGGATCGCCTCCATCACCGGCGAAGCCGCGCTCTCCGCCCCGGAGACGACCCGCGAGCACATGGCTGTGCAGGCCATCGTCGCGCACCACAACAGGATCAGCGCGGCTCTCTCCGAGGCCCCCGAGACCTATCGGCCAGTCTTCGAGGTCGATCCCCAGGGCGCAGTCGATCCCGCCTCGTGGTTCGGCGGCTTCACGCGCGGCCGAGACCTCGCGCGCCGCGCATGGGCCCCCGTCGACGATCCGACCACCCCCGAGTATCGGCTCTACACGACGATCAGTGACGCGCTTCGCCCCCACCCGCTTCCGAAGGATACCGCCGCGCGTGTCGCCGACGCCGTGATCGGCCTGCGCGCCTTCTTCAAGGACCGACGAAACCGCCTCCGCCGCTGAAGCGGCTGACCTCGTCGAGATCCAGCGCCGACGGGGCGCTCGTATCCCTTACGAATGTGCGAGCGGCCATTAGGCGACCCCCAGCTGCTGGAGGACAGGCAGGCGCTTCTCCTCGAAATCAGCGAGGCGCGTGCGGAGTTCCGCGACATTCTCCTCGGGGCTCTCGATGGCCTTGCCGTCCTTCATGAGCCGCTGGTTCTGGGCGTTCAGGATGTCCCAGACGAACATCGCCGGGTCGCCATGCTTCTGCCCGCGGGCAAGCAGGAAGAGCTGCTGGAAGCGGTCGACCGGTACACCGCCGCCAGTCACGGGCGACGCGAGGAAGGCGAGGTCGGCGGACGC
>JAUIDE010000086.1 GCA_030429105.1 Alphaproteobacteria bacterium | reverse complement strand
CGCCTGCATCGGCTACATGAAGGCGGCGCTGGTGGAGGCGAACACCGCCCGGCTCGGCCGGATCGAGCGGGGGGAGACGACCGTGGTCGGGGTCAACCGCTTCCAGAACGGGGAGGAGAGCCCGCTCACCGCGAACGAGGGCGGGATCATGACGGTCGACCCCGCGGTGGAGGCGGAGCAGATCGGGCGGCTGAAGGCCTGGCGGGAGAGCCGGGACGAGGCGGCGGCGCAGGCGGCGCTCACCGATCTCCGCGCCGCGGCGCGGGAGGGGCGGAACATCATGCCGCCCTCCATCGCCTGCGCGAAGGCGGGGGTGACGACGGGCGAATGGGGCCTCGCCATGCGCGCCGAGTTCGGCGAATACCGGGCGCCCACCGGCGTCGGCAAGGCCGTCTCCAACGCCGCGGAGGGGCTCGATGAGGTCCGCGAGGCGGTCGCGGCGGCGAGCGCGCGGCTCGGCCGGACGCTCAAGTTCGTGGTCGGCAAGCCGGGGCTCGACGGGCATTCCAACGGCGCGGAGCAGATCGCCGTCCGCGCCCGCGACGCGGGCATGGACGTGACCTATGAGGGCATCCGCCTGACGCCGGAGGAGATCGTGGCGCAGGCGCGGGAGGAGGGGGCGCATGTGATCGGCCTCTCCATCCTCTCCGGCTCGCACCTGCCGCTGATCCAGGACGTGATGGGGCGGCTGAGGGAGGCGGGGCTCTCCGTCCCGGTCGTCGTCGGCGGGATCATCCCTGAAGGGGACGCGGCGGCGCTGCGGCAAATGGGGGTAGCGAAGGTCTACACCCCGAAGGATTTCGACCTCAACCGCATCATGTTCGACATCGTGGCGCTGGTGGACGGGGAAAAGGCGGCGGCGTGACGCCGCCTTTCCCTGAGCCTCATTCCGCCGGCTGCGTCGCCTTCTCGCGGGAGCCGGCCATCATCAGCAGCGTGTAGCCGAAGACGCCGGAGGCGATCGAGCCCATCAGCACGCCGAGCCGCACCTCGTTCATCCGCTCCGGCGTGTCGAAGGCGAGGCCGCCGATGAAGAGCGACATGGTGAAGCCGACGCCGGTGAGGCAGGCGACGCCATACATCTGCTTCCAGCTGGCGCCCTTGGGCATCGATCCGACCCTCGTCTTGACCGCGGCGAGCGTCGTCAGCATCACGCCGATCTGCTTTCCGAAGAAGAGCCCCGCCGCGATGCCGAGCGGCACCGGGGCGACAAGCTGCGCCAGCGTCATGCCCTTCAGCGAGACGCCGGCGTTCGCGAAGGCGAAGAGCGGCAGGATCGCGAAGGCGACCCAGTAGTGGAGCCCGTGCTCCGCCCGCCTGAGCGGGCTCTCGCCCGATTTCACGTTGAGCGGCACGCAGAGCGCGATGGCGACGCCGGCGAGCGTGGCGTGGACGCCCGATTTCAGCACGCAGACCCACATGAACGCGCCGATGATGACATAGGGCGCGAGGCTCTTCACCCCCATGCGGGAGAGCAGCATGGCGAGCGCGAGCCCGGCGAGGGCGAGGCCGAGCGCGCCGGTCGAGAGGTTGGCTGTGTAGAAGAGCGCGATGATGATGATGGCGCCAAGATCGTCGATGATCGCCAGCGCGAGCAGGAAGATCTTGAGCGAGGTCGGCGCCCGCGCGCCGACGAGAGCGAGGATGCCGAGCGCGAAGGCGATGTCCGTCGCCGCCGGAATCGCCCAGCCGTTGAAGGCGGTCGGGTCGGACGAGGTCAGCGAGATGTAGACGAGCGCCGGGCCGATCATCCCGCCGATCGCGGCGAGGACGGGCAGGGACGCCTTGTCGAGCGAGGAAAGCTCGCCCTCCATCACCTCGCGCTTGATCTCGAGCCCGACGAGGAAGAAGAAGATCGCCATCAGGCCGTCATTGATCCAGAGCACCGCCGTCTTCGCGATGACGAGATCGCCGAGCTGGAGCGAGACCGGGGCGTTCAGAAAGCCGGAATACCAGGGCGCGAGCACGGTGTTGTTGGCGATCATCGCGAAAACCGCCGCGACCATCAGCACGATGCCGCCCGACGTGTCCTTCTTCATGAATTTCTGAATCGCCGTGATCGCGCCGTCCATGCCGCCCTCTCAAGCCGGAAAGCCCCTTCGCGCCGTCGCCCCGCGCCCGGGGTGGCGGCGCGCGGGGCTTCCGCTGCGCCAGGTATCCTGAACCTTCGAGCATAGGGGCCTGCGCGACGAATGGAAACCTCTTCCGGCGGGTTCCCACGGATTCCGGGCCCTTGCCGGGCGGCGCCGCGCCGGTTCATATCGCGCCATGACAGACCCTGACCGCGAAGCCGCCCTCTCCGAAATTCGCGCCGCCGTGGCGCAGCTCTGCGCCCGATATGGCGAGGCCTATTGGCGGAAGCTCGATTCCGAGCAGGGCTATCCGACCGAATTCGTTGCGGAAATGACGGAGGCGGGCTTCCTCGGCGCGCTGATCCCGGAGGAATACGGGGGCACGGGGCTCGGCCTCCTCGAAGCCTGCGCGATCCTCGAGGAGATTTCCCGCCGCGGCGCCCATGCCGGCGCCTGCCATGCGCAGCTCTATGTGATGGGCGTCATCCTCCGCCACGGCTCCGCCGCTCAGAAGGCGGAATGGCTGCCGAAGATCGCGAGCGGGGAGATCCGGCTCCAGAGCTTCGGCGTCACCGAGCCGACGACGGGCACCGACACGACCGCGCTGAAGACGACGGCGCGGCGCGAGGGCGAAAGCTGGATCGTCAACGGCCAGAAGGTCTGGATCAGCCGGGTGCAGCATTCGGACCTGATGGTGCTACTCGCCCGCACGCGCCCCTTTGACGCGAAGCGGAAGACGGAAGGGCTCTCCGCCTTCCTCGTCGATCTCAGGGAGGCGCGGGGCAGGGGGCTCGAGGTCCGGCCCATCGACGCGATGATCAACCACCACGCCTGCGAGCTCTTCTTCGACGACCTCGCCATTCCGGCGGAAAACCTGATCGGGGAGGAGGGCGGCGGCTGGCCGGTGATCCTGACCGGCATGAACGCGGAGCGCATCCTCATCGCCGCCGAATGCGTGGGCGACGGGCGCTATTTCCTCGACCGGGCGAGCGCCTATGCGAAGGAGCGCGTCGTCTTCGGCCGGCCCATCGGCGCGAACCAGGGCGTCGCCTTCCCGCTCGCCCGCGCCCATGCGGATGTGGAGGCGGCGGCGCTGATGGTGGAGCGGGCGGCGAACCTCTACGAGGCGGGCCGACCCTGCGGCGCGGAGGCGAACATGGCGAAGCTCCTCGCCGCCGAAGCCTCCTGGAAGGCGGGCGACGCGGCGATGCAGACCTTCGGCGGCTTCGCCTTCTCGAAGGAATACCATGTCGAGCGGAAATTCCGGGAGACGCGGCTCTACCAGATCGCGCCGATCTCCACGAACCTCATACTCTCCTTCCTCGCGGAGAAGGTCCTCGGCCTGCCGCGGAGCTTCTGATGGCGGAAACCGGCCGGCGCACCAGCGCGGAGGCGCTGATCGCGCTGGCGGCGCGCTCCGCGCTACGCGAAGCGGTGGACTGGGCGGAGATCGACGCGCTGATCGCCCGTCTCGCCGAGGAGCCGATGCGCGCGAAGCAGATCGGCGAGGCGATCCGGCGGCTGAACGACATCGACCTCGCGGATGTGCTGGAGGACTGGCTTCGCCGCGCGGCGAGGGACAGGCGCCGCGAGGCGGCGAGGGCCGCTCGCGTGGAGCAGAAGATCGCGGCGCCGCTGCAGCAATGGTTCTCTGGCCTCGGTGCGATGGCCGCAACTGCGCTCGCTGTCGGAACCTTGACGCCGCCCGGCGGTTTTCTCCTTGTCGCCGCTTTCGTTCTCGGCGCGGCGGCGGCGACATGGGGCCGTTATCGCGGGTCGAAACGCGGCGACGATCTTGTCGCCGAGGCCGAAGAGATCGAAAGATTGTCCGAAATCGTCGCGAAGGAGATCGCGGCGCGCGGGCGCTCCGTAAGCGCCGACTCGCAATGAGACCTCAGGTTCGCTATATTTCCGGTCGAGGAGACGTGACATGCCGATCTACGAGGTCGTGATCGCCGTCGGGGCCTTCGCCGCAACCTTCGCGGCGAGCGCATGGATCGTCTGGATGACCCGTCAGGGTCGGGACAGTTTCCGCAATCCCGCGCTGGCCGAGAAGGCGATGCGCAAGGCTCCCTATCACCTCCTCGACAATGTGATGACGCGCGACCGCTGACGCGCCGCCCGCCCCCGGCGCGGGCCTGCCGAAGGGCAGGGCGCGGCGGCGGATGTGATCCTCATCGGCGCAGCGCAGCCCGCCGCTCTCGTGAAAGTGAACGGACGTTCGTTTCCAAAAACGCAAGCCTCGGCCTCTGCCCCGCGATCCCCGCGCGGCGCAGGGAGCGGGATCGGGCGGAGGCGGCCGGGCGGGATTGACGGCCCCTTCGCCGGCGCCTCTTATCCGCCCATGCTGAACCCGACCCCGAAACCCCTCGCCGGCCTCCTCGTCGTCTCGCTCGAACAGGCCGTCGCCGCGCCGATGGCGACCCTGCGGCTCGCGGAGGCGGGGGCGCGCGTCATCAAGGTGGAGCGGCCGGAGGGCGACTTCGCGCGCGGATACGACCGGGCGGCGAATGGCGAGGCTTCCTATTTCGTCTGGCTCAACCAGGGAAAGGAGAGCGTTGCGCTCGACCTGAAGGCGCCGGGGGACAGGGCGATCATGCGCCGAATGCTCGCGCGCGCCGACGTCTTCGTGCAGAACCTCGCGCATGGCGCGGCGGCGCGGCTCGGGCTCGGCGCGGCGGAGCTGAGGGCGGAGGATCCGCGGCTCGTCTGCTGCGACATTTCCGGCTTCGGGCCGGGCGGGCCCTATGCGGCGCGGAAGGCCTATGACCTGCTGATCCAGGCGGAATCCGGCGTCGTGGAGGTCTCCGGCGGGCCGGGGGAGCGCGGGCGCGTCGGCGTCTCGCTCGCCGATATCGGCGCAGGGCTTACCGCCTTCGGGGCGATCTCCGCCGCCCTCGTGCGGCAGGCGCGGTCCGGGATCGGCGCGCATGTCGAGGTTTCGCTCTTCGACGTGCTGGCGGAGTGGATGACGGTGCCGCTCCTCCACCACGATTATCTCGGCAAGGCGCCGGGGCGGGCCGGGCTCTCCCACCCCTCCATCGCGCCCTATGGCGCCTTCGCGACGGGGGACGGGCGGCTCCTCCTCATCTCCGTCCAGTCGGACCGGGAATGGCGGGCGCTGGCGCGGGAGGTGCTGGGGCGGCCCGACCTCGCGGAGGCGCGGGGCTTCGCCACCAACAACGAGCGCGTCGCCGGGCGGGCGGAGACGGATGCGGCGGTGGCGGAGGCTTTCGCGCTGAAGCCCGCCGCGGCGCTGAAGGCGGCGCTTGATGCGGCGCGCATCGCCTGGGGCGAGGTGAACGACGTCGCCGGCCTTTCCGCCCATCCGCATCTCCGCCGCGTCGCCGCCGCGATTGCGGGCGGGGAGGTGCGGCTCCCCGCCTCCTCCGCGCGGGCGGACTGGGCGGGGCCGGGCGCTGCGCCGGCGCTCGATTCCCACGGCGCGGCGATCCGCGCGGAGTTCGGGTCGTGAGCGCGGAGGGGGTCGGCCGCAGCCGCACGCTGCAGGACCGGATCGACCCCTGGCGCGCGGCGGCGCTCCACGCCGCGCTCGACCTTCCCGGCGAGCCCCCGGCGGAGGGGGCGGCGCTGCCGCATTTCCATCACTGGATCTACTTCCTCGAAGCCGCGCCCGGCCACGCGCTGGGGCGGGACGGGCACCCGGCGAAGGGTGGGTTCATCCCCGATCTCGGCCTGCCGCGGCGGATGTGGGCGGGCGGGCGGCTCCGGTTCGAGGCGCCGCTCCCCGTCGGCGCGGCGGCGGAGAAGCGGACTGCGATCGAGAGCGTCGCCCGGAAGGCGGGGCGGACCGGCCCGCTCGCCTTCGTTACGCTCCGGCATGAGGTCTTCGCCGGGGGCGTGCGCGCGCTGACCGAATGGCAGGATGTCGTCTATCGGGAGGACCCCGCGCCCGGCGCGCCTGCGCCGGAGCCGGCGCGCGCGCCTGAGGGGGAGACGCGGAGCCGTCGGCTCACGCTCGGCCCCGTGCCGCTCTTCCGGTATTCCGCGCTCACCTTCAACGGCCACCGCATCCATTATGACCGCGACTATGCGCGGGAGGTGGAGGGCTATCCCGGCCTCGTCGTCCACGGGCCGCTGATCGCGCAGCTCCTCCTCGCGCTGGCGGAGGAGGAGGTCGGGCCGGCCGCCGCCTTCGAGTTCCGCGCCCGCGCGCCGGCCTTCGACTTCGAGGAGATCGCGCTCTGTGCGCGGGACGAAGGCGCGCTCGTCCGCCTCTGGGCGAAGGGGCCGGACGGGCGGCTCCTGATGGAGGCTCAGGCGGAGGCGGCGAGCGCCGCGAGATAGCCGGCATAGGCGGCGAGCATCGCGCCGCCCGCGAGCCGCCCGATCCGGCCCGTGAGGCCGAGTACGATCAGCGCGGCCGTCGCGCCGAGCATCGCCCAGAGGTCGAAGGCGAGGATCTCCGGCGGCGGGACGAGCGGCTGTACCAGCGCTGTCACGCCGAGAATCCCGAGGATGTTGAAGATGTTGGAGCCGACGATGTTGCCGAAGGCGATGTCCCCCTGCCGCCGCGCCGCCGCGACGAGGGAGGTCACGAGCTCCGGCAGCGAGGTGCCGACCGCGACGATGGTGACGCCGATCACCGCCTCGGAGACGCCGAGCCCGGCGGCGAGATCGACCGCGCCCATGACGAGGAGCTTCGCCCCCGCCATCAGGAGCGCGAGGCCGCCGGCGACGAAACCCGCCGCCGCGGGGGCGCCGAGGCTCCCCGTTTCCGGCAGGTCCGGCTCCGCCTGCTCGCCGCGCCAGGCGAGGAGGAGATAGAGCGCCAGCGCAGCGACGAGCGCGAAGCCCGCGAGCCGCCCGACCTCCCCGAGCAGGAGGACGCCCGCGCCGAGCAGGGCGGAGAGCGCGAGCGCCGCGCCGTCCCGCCGGAAGGCGGGGCCGGCCACGGCGACCGGCCGGATCAGCGCGGCGAGGCCGAGGATGAGGAGGATGTTGCAGAGATTCGAGCCGACGACGTTGCCGACCGCGATGCCGGGCGAGCCCGCCAGCGCCGCCTCCACGCTCGTCAGCAGTTCCGGCGTCGAGGTGCCGAAGCCGACGACGGTGAGCCCGATCAGGAGCGGGGAGAGCCCCGCCCGGAGCGCGAGCGCGGCCGCCCCGCGCACCAGCCCCTCTCCGCCCAGCACGAGGAGGGCGAAGCCGCCGACGATCATCAGCACGGTCATTCCTGAAACTCCGGAGGCGGTGGCCGCGGGCCTTCACGGGAGGGGGCGGGCGCCGGGAGCGGATTTCGGGAGCGCGCCTCGCCGGCGCAAGAGCCGCCGGAGCGCCGCGAAAAATAAAGTCGTCAGCGCAGCGGCGGCAGGAGGGAGAGGTATTCCTCGCTGATCCACGCCTCGCCGCCCGTCACAAGATCGCGCACCGGGAGCCAGCCGTTTTCCGCCCGGCCGAGCGGGCGCATGACGTCGCCCCGCTCGGCGACGGTGATCATCCGGTGTTCGAGCCCTGGGCCCGCGCGGAGGTTCACGACGGCGCCGGTGACGTAGAGCACCTCGCCCGAGGGCGGCTCCGAGGCCTGCGCGGCGGGCACCACCGCGAGGTCGTTCAGCTCATGCGGGTCGGGCAGCGGCAGGTCGGAGAAGTGGGTCGGCGCGCGCGAATTCGCGATGGGAAGCGCCCCGATCCCCGCGCGGTCGAACCCGCCTTCGCTGGCGAGCCAGACGAAGATCGCGATCAACGCGAAGTAGGAGATGATCGCGCGCATGCGCACCCGCCCGAATCGAAGGCCCCGCCTTCCGCCCAATTTTGACCATATTCTTAACGCCGTTTCAAAGCAATGCCGTAGCTCCGGCGCCGAATGTGGCGAAAGCATGATCCCGCCCGCAGGGCGGGCGCGCTTTCCATGCCCGGCTCGGGGCGCTAGAGCTTGCGCGTGAGCACCGCATCGCCCCCTCTGCCGCCATATCCGGACGGGGCCTGGCCGCGCCTCGAGCCGGGTTCGGTCTGGCTTGTCGGAGCCGGGCCGGGCGACCCGGGCCTGATGACCTTGCACGCGCTCAACGCCCTCTCCCAGGCGGACGCCGTGGTGCATGACGCGCTGGTCGAGCCGGAGGCGCTGGCCTTTGCGGCGAAGGGGGCCGAACTCATCCCGGCGGGCAAGCGGGGCGGCCGCCCCTCCCCGAAACAGGCGGATATTTCGGAGCGATTGATCGAACTCGCGCGCGCAGGGCGGCGCGTCGTGCGGCTGAAAGGGGGGGACCCGTTCCTCTTCGGGCGGGGCGGCGAGGAGGCGGAGGCGCTGGCCGCCGCGGGCGTCCCTTTCCGGATCGTGCCGGGGATCACGGCGGGGATCGGCGGCCTCGCCGCCGCGGGCGTCCCGGCGACGCACCGGGACGTGAACCAGACCCTCGTCTTCGTCACCGGGCACGACCAGCGCGGCGAGGCGCCGGCGGTGGACTGGGCGGCGCTGGCGCGGGGCGGGCAGGTGCTCGTCATCTACATGGGCATGAAGCATCTCGGCGCCATCGCCGGCGCCCTGGTCGCCGGCGGTCGGAGCCCGGAGGAGCCGGTGCTCATCGTTCGCGAGGCGACGACGAGGCGGCAGGCGGTGCTGGAGACGACGCTGGCCGGGGCGGAGGCGGCGGTCGCCGCCAGCGGCATCCTCGCCCCGGCGATCATCTGCGTCGGCCCGGTCAGGCGGCTGCCGGTGTGACCTTTGTCGCCCGTCGGGCGACAGTCTATGCCCTCGCCTCCGGTTTATATGCGGACTGGCGCGGCCATATCGCCGGGGAGAAGGAGGATCGCTTCATGGGAAAACTCGTCAACGGCGAATGGCGCGATGTCTGGTACGACACGAAATCGACATGCGGCGCCTTCGAGCGGCAGGAGTCCAGCTTCCGCAACTGGGTGACGCCGGACGGCGCGCCCGGCCCTTCCGGCGAGGGCGGGTTTCGCGCGGAGAGCGGGCGCTATCATCTCTACGTCTCCTACGCCTGCCCCTGGGCGCACCGGACGCTGATCTTCCGCGCGCTGAAGGGGCTGGATCCGCACATCTCCGTCTCCGTCGTCGACCCGGACATGCTCTCCGAGGGCTGGACGCTGGAGGGCGCCTTCCCCGGCGCGACGGGCGATACGCTGCTCGGCAAGCGGCGGCTCCATGAGGTCTATACGGCGGCGGACCCGCAGGCGACGACGCGGGTGACGGTGCCCGTGCTCTGGGACAAGGCGCGGGGGACCATCGTCTCGAACGAGAGCGCGGAGATCATCCGCATGTTCAACTCCGCCTTCGACGGGATCACCGGCAACCGGCTCGACTTTCACCCCGAGCCGCTCCACGAGGAGATCGCGGCGCTCAACGAGCGGATCTATGCCACGGTGAACAACGGCGTCTACCGCGCCGGCTTCGCGACGACGCAGGAAGCCTATGACGAGGCGGTGGAGGCGCTCTTCGCATCGCTGGACTGGCTGGAGGACCGGCTCGCGACCCGGCGCTATCTAACCGGAGAGCGGATCACCGAGGCGGACTGGCGGCTCTTCCCGACGCTTCTGCGCTTCGATCCGGTCTATGTCGGCCATTTCAAGTGCGACCGCCGGCGGATCGTCGATTATCCGAATCTCTGGGCCTATACGCGCGAGCTTTACCAATGGCCGGGCGTCGCGGGGACGGTGCGGATGGACCATATCCGCCGCCACTACCTCTACAGCCACGACACGATCAACCCGAACCGGATCGTCTCCACCGGTCCCGTCATCGACTGGGCGGAGCCGCACGGGCGGGAGCGGCTGAAGGCCGCGTGACGGGAGAGACCGGTCGCGCTTTCCGCCCCCATGCGCTACCCAAGCCGCGACCGGCGGGGCGGGGGCGGGCATGGGAATCCTGATCGAGGGCGTCGTGAAGCGGTTCGGCGGGGCCGCCGTGGTGGACGGGGTGAGCCTCGAGGCGCCGGAAGGGGCGTTCACCGTGGTCGTCGGCCCCTCGGGCTGCGGGAAATCCACGCTCCTGCGGCTCATCGCCGGGCTGGAGCGGCCGGAGGAGGGGCGCATCGCGCTCGGCGGCCGCCCGGTCTCCGGCCCCGGGCTGCATGTTCCGCCCGAGGCGCGGCAGGTCGGCGTCGTCTTCCAGTCCTACGCGCTCTGGCCGCACATGAGCGTGCTGGGCAACGTCGCCTTTCCGGGCGAATCCGCCGGCATGGGCCGGGCGGCGGCGCGGGAGGCCGCGGAGGCGCATCTCCGCGCCGTCTCGCTGGAGGCCTACGCCGCGCGGAAGCCGGCCGAGCTTTCCGGCGGGCAGCGCCAGCGCGTCGCGCTCGCGCGCTGCCTCGCGCAGGGGGCGCGGACGATCCTGATGGACGAGCCGCTCGCCAATCTCGACCCGCATCTCCGCGCCGCGATGGAGGAGGAGCTGGCGGATTTCCACCGGCGCACCGGGGCGACGACGCTCTTCATCACCCATGACCAGCGCGAGGCGATGGCGCTGGCCGACCGGATCGCGGTGATGGAGGCGGGGCGCTTCCTCCAGGTCGGCGCGCCGGAGGAGGTTTACGAGCGGCCCGCCTCCGCCCGCGTCGCCGCCTTCATCGGGAAGGGCGCGCTCCTCCCCTGCACTGTGGAGGCGGCGTCGGGCGGGCGCGCGGCGATCCGGCTCGCCGGGCGGGCGCTGGAGGCGGCATGCGCCGCATCGGCGCGGCCGGGGCCGGCGCGGCTCCTCGTCCGGCCCGAATCCCTCAGCGTGGCGGAGGAGGGGATGCCGGCGCGGATCGTCTCCGCCGCCTATCGCGGCGGGCATTGGGAGGCGATGGCGGCTTTGGACGATGTGGAGGGCGCGGCGCCGATCCTGCTGCCGCGAAGGCCCGCGGTGGGCGAGCGGCTGTCGCTGCGGCTCTCGGGGGGATGGGTTCTGCCGGAATGAGGGGAGGGCGACCCGTTGGACCCGGCCGGGCGGAGGCGCTGCGCCCGCGCTCGCGCCTTGGCCCGTGCGACCAGCACGGGCCGCGGCCTCCCTCCCCCCAGGGAGGCCGCATCGCAACGGCGCAAAAAGTGCAATCGTTCGAGTTCCTTACGCCATAAAGCGCAAGGATCACTCGCCCCGAGGCGGCCTCCCGAGGGAGGCCACGGCCCTCAGCGCGCCGCTCGCCCGCCGGCTCACCGCCAGGGCACGACCCCCGGCGGCGCGCCCCGCCCCAGCCGGTCCAGCGCCAGCATGAGGAGCGCCGTCGCGCCCACCGTAACGGCCGCCATCGCGGCGGCGAGGCTGGTGGCGCCCCCGTCCTCCAGGTTGAAGATCGTCGCGCCGATTGTCTCCGCCCCGGAGGACCAGAGGAGGGCCGAGACCGTCACCTCGTTATAGGCCGTGAGAAACACCAGAAGCGCGCCCGATGCCGCGGCGGGCAGGACGAGCGGCGCCGAGATGCGGAGGAGCCGCCGCCCGAACCCGGCGCCGGAGACGCGCGCCGCGTCGTCGAGGCTCGGATCGACCGCGGCGAAGGCGGCCAGCACCGGCTTCAGCCCGATCGCGAGGAAGGCTGCGAGATAGGCGAAAAGGATGATCCAGAGCGTGTTGTAGAGGCTGAACCCGAGAAGCGGCAGCGGCCGGATGAAGGCGATGATGAAGGCGACCGAGACGACGAGGCCCGGCACGGCGTAGGCGATTTCCGCCTGCCCGGCGGCGAGGCCGGCGAGGCGGCGCGCGCCCCTTCCCCCGCGGCTCATGAAATGGCCGAGCCCGATGGCGAGGGCGGCGATGAGGAGCGCGGCGGCGGAGGCGATGAGCGTCGAGTTCATGAAGGCCCGCGCCGTCGCCTCCTGCCTGAAGAGGACCTCCGCGAAATGGCGGAGCGTCACCGTCTCCGCATTCAGCGGCGCGCCGTAGGTGGGCGAGAGCGCGGTGGCCAGAAGCGCGCTCAGCGGCAGGATCAGCGTCGCGCCGACGAGGAGCCAGGTCGCCGCCTCCGCCGGCGCGCGCCAGCGCCCGAGCGGCTGCGCGAGCGGGGGCTGCGGCGGGCCGGAAAGGACCGCGCCGAGCCGTCGCTGCGCCAGAAGCTGAAACGCGAGCGCCCCGAGCGCGACCAGCGAGATGAGGAGCGCGATCACGGCGACGGAGCCGAGCATGTCCGGCCCGAAACTCGCCAGCCGCCGCCAGATCAACACCGGCAGCGTGTCATAGCGGGCCGGGATGCCGATGATCGCGTTCACCCCGAAATTGCCGAGCGCCGCGGTGAAGGACAGCGCGAAGCCGGCGAGGAGCGCGGGCGCGACGAGCGGCAGGACGATGCGGAAGAGCACGCGCCCGAACCCCGCCCCGGCGAGCCGCGCCGCTTCCGCCATCTCCCGCGGCAGGGCGCGCAGCGCGGCGCGCACGGTGAGAAAGGCGAGCGGCGCGTGCTGCGCCGAGAGGAGCGCGATCAGCCCCGCCGCCGAATGCATCGGGTTGGGCGAGCCCGGCGGCGGCGCGAGGCCGAGCGAGAGGAGGAGCGGCGAGGCGGGTCCGAGCGCCTGAAGCCAGGCGATCGCCGTCACATGCGGCGGGATCATCAGCGGCAGGAGGATGAGGAAGGCGAGCGGCCCCTTCGCGCGGATGTCCGTCAGCCCGACGAGGAGCGCGAGCGCGGCGCCGGCGATGGTGGCGAAGAGCGCGGAGAGGGCCGCGCTTTCGAGCGAGTTGAAGAGCGCGCGCCGCATCGAGCGGCTCTCCAGCGCCTCCGCGAGCGGGGCGAGGGAGGGGCCGTCCGGCCCCCTCAGCCCGACCTCGAAGAGGAGGAGGAGCGGCAGGCCGACGAAGGCGGAGACGAGGAGGAAGAGCGCGGCGAGGGCGAGGCCCTCGCCGCCGGGAAGGCGCAACTCAGCCCCCGAAGATCTCCGTGAAGCGGAGCTTGTTCTTCGCGTCGTCCGTCAGCGCCGCGGCCGGGTCGAAGCCGAGGAGCTTGATGTCGGAGACGGGCGGGAAGCCGGCCGGCGGCGCGACCGCCGGATGCGCGGGGAGATAGCCCTGCGACGCGGCGAGCTTCTGCCCCTCCTCGGAGATAGGGAAATCGACGAAAGCCTTCGCCGCCTCCGGGTTCTTCGCGGTGGAGAGGATCGCGACCGGCTCGGTCACCGCCGAGACGCCCTCGGACGGGAAGACGAACTCGACCGGCGCGCCATCCGCCTTGCCGCGGATCGCGAGGAAGTCCACGACGAAGCCATAGAGCTTGTCGCCCCCGGCGACCGCCTTGTAGACGCCGCCGTTGCCGCCCTCGGCCAGCGCGCCCTGATCGGCCAGCGCCTCATAGTAATCCCAGCCTAGGGAGGGGACGCCAGTCAGCGAGACCATGTGGATGGTCGCAGCGCCCGAGGTGAGCGGGGAGGGGAGGGCGATGGAGCCCTTCGCCTCCGGCTTCGTGAGGTCCGCCCAGGAGGCGGGCTTCATCGGCGCGGCGGTATTGTAGACGATGCCGGTGGTGATGAGCTTGGTGGAGAACCAGAACTTCTCCGGGTCCATCACGCCGGGGCCATAGGCGGAGATGTCCGCCTCCGGATGGGCCATCAGCCGGCCCTCGGCCTTCAGGCCTTCCATCGTCACCGAATCGGCGATGAGGAGAAGGTCGGGCTGCGGCGCGCCGGCCTCGAACTCGGCGGCGAGCTTGGCCATGACCTTCGTCGTCCCGTCCCGGAACCATTCGACCTCGACGCCGGGATGCGCGGCCTTGAAGGCGTCGACCGTCGCCTGCGCGTCGGCGGGCGGCTGCGAGGTGTAGAGCACGAGCTTGCCCGCCGGCGCGGCGAAGGCCGGCGCGGCGAGGAGAAGCCCGGAAAGGGCGAGTGCGAGCGAAAGGCGCATGGCGCTGATCCTCTTCTTGCTTGGATGTCAGGGTCGCGTCGCGACATCGGGCGCACTATCACCGGATTGCGACAGTTCGAACAAGGCGCCGCGCAGGGCCCCGGCCGCAGTTGATCCGCGCCCCGCGCCGCGTCAGGATCGCGGCGGAACGGCCGGAGGGATGGGGACGATGGCGAGCGACATTCTGCAAGACCGGGCGCGCGCGTGAGCGCCGTCGAGGTGGCGGACCTTCTCAAGCTGCTCGATATCGAGCGGCTCGAGGTCGATCTCTTCCGCGGGCAGGGCGAGGGCGGGGAGAACGGGGACCGCATCTATGGCGGCCATGTCATCGCGCAGGCGCTCGTCGCCGCCTACCGAACGGTGGAGGACCGGCTCTGCCACTCCCTCCACGCCTATTTCATCCGGCCGGGCGACCCGAAGATCCCCATCATCTTCGAGGTGGACCGGGCGCGGGATGGCGGCAGCTTCACCACGCGGCGGGTGATCGCCGTGCAGCACGGCAAGCAGATCTTCAACCTCGCCGCCTCCTTCCAGAAACCGGAGGAGGGCTGGGAGCACCAGCACCCGATGCCCGAGGCGCCGGACCCGGAGGGCCTGCCGAGCCGGGCCGACCAGCGCGCCGCGCTCGCCGAGCAGCTGCCCGAGGGCAAGCGGGAGCATTTCAAGCGCCGCCGGCCCATAGACATCCGCGAATGCGACCCGGTGGACATCCTGAAGCCGGAAAAGACGGGCGACTTCAACCGCCTCTGGTTCCGCGTGGCGACGCGGCTGGACCAGCCGCTCTGGGTCCATCACTGCCTCATGGCCTACGCCTCCGACATGAACCTCCTCGCCAGCGGCAACCGCCCGCATGGCATCTCCTGGTGGCGGGGCGAGGTGATGGGCGCGAGCCTCGACCATGCGATGTGGTTCCACGGCCCGCTCCGTTTCGACGACTGGCATCTCTATGTGATGGACAGCCCGTTCGGCGGCGGCGCGCGCAGCTTCAACCGCGGTTCGATCTACAGCCGCGACGGCCGGCTCGTCGCCTCCGTCGCGCAGGAGGGGCTGATGCGCCCCGTGAGGCCGCGCTGACCTAGCCGGCGCAGCCGGCGAGCCAGACCTCCAGCGTCATCCTGCCCGGCAGGCGGTCCGCGCCAGTGAAGTCCCGGAGCGCGATGCCGGAGCCGAGCGCCCCTGCGAGCGCATCGACGAGCGCGCCGGCGCGTGCGCCGTCCTCCGCGAAGTAATAGCGCACATGGTCGGCGGAGACGTCGAAGCCGACCTCCCGCAGGTCGACATGGGCGAACGCGCCGCCCCTGAGAGCGACAGAGAGCGCTTCGGCCAGCGGTCGGCTCTCGGGCGCATGATGGATCACCACCCAGGGCGCCTCCGACGGGGGCGCGACAGAGGCGGCGGCGATGGGCCTCGGGCGCGGGGCGGGAGACCGGAAGGCGAACCGGGCGGCCTCTTCGCGCACACTGTCGCCCGCCGGCGCCTGAAAGGCGACCGGCGCCGCGCGCGCCGGGTCGGGCGCTTCCGGCGGCAGGAGGCGCGGCGCGGTCTGGGGCGGCGCCACCGAAGCGAGGGCTTCGTCGGCGGGCTTCGTCTCGAGCGCGGCGGCGGCGGCGCGGCCCGGCGCCGGAGCCGCTCTCGTCTCGAGGCCGAACGCCGTCGCCGCGATCGGCGCCGGAAGGGAAGCGGGCGCCGCCACGGACGCCGAAGAATCGGCCGTCCCGGCCACGGCGGCGCGCTCCGTCTCCGGAGCCGCAGCGAGCGTCGGCGCGGCGGCGGGCGGCGGAGCCGGCTCGGGCGCGACCCCGGCCATCATCGCCGCCGTCGCCGTGACCGCCAGCGTGGCGAAAGCCGCAAACGCCGCATGCGCGCGCCAGGTCCGCCGGGCCGGAGCGGCGACCGCGAGGGGCGCCGCACCCGCTGCAGGAGCCGCCGATTCGGCCTCGTCCGGGCTCACGGCCTGGCCCTTCTCCGCGCGGGCGACGGCCGCGGCGATGAGCCCGAACGCGTCCCTCGGCTCTTCCGGCGCGCGCGCCGCGCTCTGCCGGGCTGCGCGCGGCTGCGCCTGCCGGGACGCCGTGATCGGGGCGGGCGAGGAGGCTACGAGCGCCGCGAGCGCGGGCTCCCGCGCGCGCCGGGCGAGCTCCTCGCCGCCGAGGAGCAGGAGCGCGAAGCCGGCCTGCTTTCCGATTCCGGCCAGCGCTGCGAGCTCCGCATCCGTCAGGCGTTCGGCCCTCTCGACCGCCAGCGCCGCCGGGCCCGCCTCCGCCGCGAAGGCGGCTAGGCGCGCGGGCTGCGGTTCGAGGTCGAAAGGCGTCAGCCCGAAGGCGAGACACGCCCAGGCGGAGAGATGCCCCTGCCCGCCGGCATGTTCGGAAAGGCGCCCGAGCCGCAGCTGCCCCGGTTCGGCCTCCAGCAGATCGGCGATCCCGTCGGCGCCGTCGCCCGTCAGGAGCGTGACGCCGCCTTGCGAAAGAGCGGAGCGGAGCCCGCCCAGCCCGATCGTCTCCCTCGGCGCGGGCGCCGAGAGATAGTCTTCCACCATGGCCACGCGATGATCCTCCGGGCTTCGGTCGCGCGCCCCACACTTTTACGCATCGTCAGAAGACGAAAAACTCACTCACGGCGGAAGCATTAACCTTTTTGCGCCCGCGAAGGAAGGCGGAATGGTAGGCCCGGAGGGACTTGAACCCCCAACCAAACCGTTATGAGCGGTCTGCTCTGACCATTGAGCTACGGGCCCTTCCGGCGTCGCCGCCGACGCTTCGGCGATAGGGCAAAGCGCGCGATGCGGCAACCCTCGGGAGGCGCCGGCGAAAGACAGGAGGGAACGATCCGGCGGCGAGACCGTTGAGTGGGGGCGAGAGGCGACGACGGGCCGGAGGGCCCCGCCGCTTCAGAGCGACCGCGCCGGAAATGCCGCGCGGTCGCGGGAAACCGATCAAGGAAAGGACGTTATCAATATGAAACGCCTCATCTCCACCACCGCTCTCTCCCTTGTCGCCGGCTTCGCGCTGGGCGCAAGCGGCGCCGTCGCGGACGCCACGAAGACGGACCGCGACGCGATGACCGGCGCCAACGTGAAGTCGGAAGCGCAGTCCGACCCCTCGGGCTCCGGCCTCACCAGCGCCGGGAGCCATGGCGGCTCCAACCCGCCGGGCTCGGGCCTCACCGGCGCGGGCGGCAATGACCCGGTTCCGCAGACGGAGGCGGCGACTGTGCCCTCCGCTCCCGCCGGGGCGGCGACGGCGGCTGACAGCGCGGCGACGAACACCGGGCGCGACGCGCAGACCGGCGACCGCTACACGCAGGAGGATCCGGAGGGCTCCGGCCTCACCAGCGCCGGGAGCCAGGCCGAGGCCGACCCGAACGGTTCCGGCCTCACCGGCGCCGGGCAGGCGGCCGCGACGGAGACGGACCGCGACGCCAAGACCGGCGGGTGACCGAAGCGCCATCGGCGCTGAGGCATACCGAACGACGCACGCCGCCGCCCCGAAAGGGGCGGCGGTTCCGAATGAGCGGCCTTAACTTTGCTTCGGGTCCGGTATAAGGCCGGCGGCGACAGCGAAAGGCCCGCCATGCCCGACCAGACAGACCGCCCGAACGGCCTCACCTACCGCGACGCCGGCGTGGACATCGACGCGGGCGCGGCGCTCGTCGAGGCGATCAAGCCCGCTGCCGCCTCCACCGCCCGGCCCGGCGTGGTGGACGGGCTCGGCGGCTTCGGCGCCCTCTTCGACCTTCGCGCCGCCGGCTATCGCGACCCGATCCTCGTCGCGGCGACGGACGGGGTGGGGACCAAGCTGAAGCTCGCCATCGAGACGGGGATTTTCGGCACGGTCGGCGTCGACCTCGTCGCCATGTGCGTCAACGATCTCGTCTGCCAGGGGGCGGAGCCGCTCTTTTTCCTCGACTATTACGCGACCGGCGCGCTCGACGTCGCGGCAGGCGCCGCCGTCGTGAACGGGATCGCGGAGGGATGCCGGCTCGCCGGCTGCGCGCTGATCGGCGGGGAGACGGCGGAGATGCCGGGGCTTTACGCCAAGGGCGATTTCGACCTTGCGGGCTTCGCCGTCGGCGCGATGGAGCGGGGCGGCGCGCTGCCGCGGGCGATGGCGGCGGGGGACGTGCTCTTCGGCCTTCCCTCCTCCGGCGTTCATTCCAACGGCTTCTCGCTCGTCCGCAAGGTTGCCGAGCGGGCCGGGCTCGGCTGGGAAGCGCCGGCCCCCTTCGCCGCCGGGCCGCTCGGCGCCGCGCTGCTGGCGCCGACGCGCATCTATGTGAAGGCGGCGCTGGCCGCGATCCGCGCGGGGGCTTCCGGCCTCGCCCATATCACCGGCGGCGGGTTGACGGAGAACCTGCCGCGCGTCCTGCCCGAAGGGCTCGGCGCGGAGATCGACCTCTCCGCGATCAGCGCGCCGCCGGTCTTCGGCTGGCTGCGGGAGGCGGGGGGCGTCGCGGAGGCGGAGATGCTCCGCACCTTCAATTGCGGGGTCGGCATGGTCGTCGTCGCGCCCGCCGCCGCCGCCGAGGCGGTGGAGGGCGCGCTCTGGGCCAAGCGGGAGGCGCCGGTGCGGCTCGGCGCGCTCGTCCCCGGCGCGGGCGTCGCCTATCGGGGCGCGCTCGCGTGACGCGGCGGCGCGCCGCGATCCTCATTTCCGGGCGCGGCTCCAACATGGCCGCGCTCCTCGCCGCGATGGCGGACCCGGCCTATCCGGCGGAGGCGGCGCTCGTTCTCTCCAACGATCCGGCGGCGAAGGGGCTGGAGACGGCGCGCGCCGCAGGCGTGCCTGCAGAGGCGGTCGATCACCGCGCGTTCCGCGGCGACAGGGCGGCGTTCGAGGCGGCGATGGGCGAAAGGCTGGCCACGCATCGCGCCGATCTCGTCTGCCTCGCGGGCTTCATGCGGCTGCTGACGCCGGGCTTCGTCGCTTCCTGGCGGGACAGGATGGTCAACATCCATCCCTCGCTCCTCCCCGCCTTTCCCGGCCTCCGGACGCATGTGCGCGCGCTGGAGGCGGGCGTCGCCTTCCACGGCTGCACGGTGCATCTCGTGCGGCCGGAGATGGATTCGGGGCCGATCCTCGGGCAGGCGATGCTCGTCGTGAAGCCGGGGGAGGCGCCGGACGACCTCGCCGCGCGCGTCCTCGCGCTCGAACACCGGCTCTATCCCGCGGCGCTTTCCGCCTTCCTCCGCGGGGAGCTGCGGCCCGAGGGCGAACGAATCCTCCCCGGCCCGGTCTCGCTTACGGCTTGAGGTCAGACCGCGCCGCGCTGATAGGGCGTGGAGCCGAAGCGCGTCCGGTAGCATTTCGAGAAATGCGAGGGCGAGGAGAAGCCGCAGGCGAGCGCGACGTTGATGACGCTCATGTCCGTCTGCCTGAGCAGCTCCCGCGCCCGGTTCAGGCGCATCTCCATCCGGTATTTCTTCGGCGAGCAGTTGAGATAGCGGCCGAAAAGCCGTTCGAGCTGGCGCGGCGAGAGCCCGACGCGCTGCGCGATGTCGGCGGTGCGGAGCGGCTCGTCGAGTTCCGATTCGATCAGCTCCACCGCCTTGGCGAGCCGGTGGTTGCGGATGCCGATGCGGCTGTTGGCGGAAAAGCGCTGCCCCTCCCCCTCCGCCCGCGCGGAGGTGTAGACGAGGCTCTCCGCCACCCGGCGGGAAAGCTCCGCGCCATGCGCGTCCTCGATCAGCCGCAGCATCAGGTCCGTCGCCGCCGCGCCGCCGGAAGAGGAGACATAGCGCCCGTCGATCACGAAGACCGAAGGGTCGAGATCGACCTCCGGATGATCCTCCATGAAGGCGTCGTGATAGCCCCAGTGGAGCGCGCAGGAGCGGCCCTCCATCAGCCCCGCCTCGGCGAGCACATAGGAGCCGCAGCAGATCGCGCCGATCCGCCCGGATCCGAGCCTTGCATGGCGGCGGAGCCAGGCCTTGATCGCAGGCGTCGCGTGCTTCTTCGCGTTGAGCCCGGCGACGACGAAGATCATCGCCTCCGGCATGTCCTGGAGGTCCATGTCGGCGCGGGTGATCGTGCCGTTGGAGCAGCGCTGCTCCACCCCGCCCTCCGCCGCGATGCGCCAGCGGTAAAGCTCCCGCTCCGCGTTGAGGTTGGCGATGCGGAGCGGCTCCAGCGCGCAGGCGAAGGCCATGTGGGAGAAGTTCTCGACGAGGAGAAACACGACGTCCTGAGGTTGCTCCGCCATCTCCGCACCCGGCTCCGGCGCCGATTCGCGCCATCGCGCTTCATACACGGTTTCGCGCGCGGCGCCGCAAGCCCCGCGGAACTTGCTATATAGATGCGAAGAACGGAGGCGCCGGCCATGACGACGACAAGACGCACATTTCTCGCCCTCGCCGCGGCGGGCCTCGCGGCGCCGCGCGGCGCGCAGGCGGCCCCCGCCTCGCGCCTCCTCTCCCCCCGTTGGAAGGAATTCGGCGCGGGCGGGGACCCGGAGGCCGGCCCCTGGGCCGAGTTC
>JAUIDE010000173.1 GCA_030429105.1 Alphaproteobacteria bacterium | reverse complement strand
GGGCCGGCCCGCCGCCGACGCGGCCCGCGCCTCCCCATCCGCCAGCCCCGCCTCCATCCGCTCGAGGATGCGCGCGGCATGACGGCGGGAAAGGCGGCCGAGCTGCACATATTTCTTCAGCCGCTCCGCCTGCTCCTCGCGAAAGCGCGCGAGGTTCCGGTCGAACCAGGCCGGGTCCCCGTGCATCCGCCCGAAATAGACATGGCTCGCCGCGATCTCGAAGAGGTCGCGCGGCGCCCGGTTCGCGAAGCGTTCGGACGAGGCGGAATAGGCATGGTGCACCTCCGCGGCCGGAACCAGCACGGTGCGCCATCCGGCGGCGGAGAGCCGGAGGCAGAGGTCGCTCTCGTCGAGGAAATAGCGGTAGTTCTCGTCGAACCCCCCCGCCGCCTCCAGCGCCTCGCGGCGGAAGGCGCTGTTGCAGCCGAGCGTGGAGACGAAGGTCTCCGTTCCGTCCGCCCCGTGGTCAGAGCGCGCGAGGTCCCCGTCGCCGAGCGGGCGATGCGCGCCGAACCTGTCCACCAGCGCGCCCCGCCACTGGAAGGCGACGCCGTTCCGCCCGCGCACGAACCCGCCCGCCGCGCCCACATCCGGCGCCGCGAAGGCCGGCAGCAGCCGCTCCAGCCAGTCCGGCTCCGGCGCCGCGTCGTCGTCGATAAAGGCGACGATGCGGCCCCGCGCATGGGCGAGGCCGAAATTGCGGCTCATCGAGATGTTCTCGGGCCCGCAGGCGACATAGACGAGCCGCCGCGCCAAAGCCGCCGGCGCGCCATGCGCCTCGGCCGAGCCAAGGGCGCCGACGACGATCAGCTCGAAATCGCGGAACCGCTGCTGCGCCAGCGCCCGGAGCGCGAGGGCGAATTCGCGCGGCCGGTCCCGCGTCAGGACGATGACGGAGACCTCGGGCGCCCCGCTCACGCGAGCCCGCGCGCCGCCAGCGCCGCTTCGAGCCGCGGCGCGTCCGAGGGGTTGTTCAGCTCCCAGAAGACGGCGCCCCGCGCCTCCACCTCGACGCAGAGGATCTCCGCCCCGTTTTCGAGGAACCGCAGCTGCTCGAGGCCCTCCCGCCGCTCCAGCGGCCCTTCCGGCCAGCGCATGTAGGCGCGGAGCCCGGCGGGGCGATAGGCGTAGGCCCCGACATGATGCCAGACCTCGGGCGCCTCCCCCTCCCAGCCGGCGGGCGTGTAGGGCAGCACCTCCTTGGAGAAATAGAGCGCCCGCCGGTCCGGCCGCATCACCGCCGTCGTGCCGCCGACCCGCCCCGCCGCCCGGTCCGCCTGAAAGCCGCGCAGCGCCTCCGCGTCGCAGCGGAGCACGGGCGTCGCCATCAGCGTCTCTTCCGGCGCCGCCTTCATCGCCGCGACCAGCGCCTCGATGAACCAGGGCGGCGTCAGCGGCGCGTCGCCCTGAAGGTTCACGATCACGTCCCCCTCCGCCGCGCCCGCAGCCGCCTCGGCCACCCGCTCCGTCCCGTTCCGCGCGGCGGAGGAGGTCATCGCCACCGCCGCGCCGAAGCCCCGCGCATGCTCCGCGATCCGCTCGTCATCCGTCGCGACGAACACCTCGTCCACGCCGGAGACCGCCATCGCCGCCTCCCATGAGCGGCGGACGAGGCTCTTCTCCGCCCCGCCCGCCCCGCGCAGCGGCACGAGCGGCTTGCCCGGATAGCGGGAGGAGGCGTAGCGCGCGGGGATATAGAGCCGGACGGCCATCAGAGCAGCTCCACCCCCGGCGCATAGGCGATGAAATGCGGGTTGTCGTCCCCCGCCTTGCCATAGGTCAGGGCCTTGCCCGGATCGGCGGCGAGGACGACGCGCCCTCCGGCGGCGGCGAGCACGGCATGGCCCGCCGCCGTGTCCCATTCCATCGTCCGCCCGAGCCGCGGATAGAGATCCGCCTCCCCCGTCGCGACAAGGCAGAACTTGAGCGAGGAGCCCGCGGGCCGGAACGCCGCGACCCTGTAGCGCGAGATCCACTCGTCCGTCGCCGCGTCCCGATGCGAGGCGGAGGCGACGACCCGCAGCGCCCCATTGTCGGGGCGAGAGACGGAAAGCGCCCGCCGCGCCCCCGGCTCCGGCCCGAAGGCGCCCGTCTCCTCCACCGCCCCGCCCGTCTCCAGCGTCTGGAAGAGCCGGCCCTTCGCCGGGGCGAAGACGACGCCCGCCTTCGGCGCGCCGCCTTCGATCAGCGCGATGTTCACCGTGAAGTCGCCGCCCCGCTTCACGAATTCCCGCGTCCCGTCCAGCGGGTCGACAAGGATGAACCGCTCCGCCCGCGCCCCGCCATGCGTCGCCGCCCGCTCTTCCGTCACCAGCTGGATGTCGGGGAAGGCGGCCCTCAGCCCTTCATGGATCACCCGGTCCGCCGCAAGGTCCGCCCGCGTCACCGGGCTGTCGTCCGCCTTGCTCTCGACGCCGAGATCGCCCTCCTCATAGATCCGCATGATCGCGGCCCCGGCTTCGAGGGCGAGGCGGCGGAAGACGGCGTCCATGCTTTCGGCCATGATGGCTCCTTTCTTCATCCCGGCGCGTTATATCGGGATTGCGGCCATGTTAAAGCAGGGATGGAAAAGGCCGTAAGGGCGGGAGAATGGCCGGAAGACCTTACCAGAACCCGCAGGCCACGCTCTTCAACGGGCTCCTCAACTACGGCTTCCTGATCTGGGCGCTGACGGTGCGGGGCCTCCGCGAGGCGTCGGGCGGCGCCGCGATGGGCTTCCTGAAGGGCGTGCTCATGGCGCTCGCCTTCTGCCTCATCTTCTACTTCGTCGTCACCTTCTTCGGCCTCGGGCGGCTCACCGTGCGCGGCGACCTCATGGTCTTCATCCTGATCGGCGCGGGCTTCTTCTTCGCCATGAAGTTCACCATGGCCGCCGCGATGCAGGCCATGCGGTCGAGCTGGAAGATGGCCGCGCACCCGCATCTCTCCCCCGTCCTCTTCGTCTACGCCGACTGCCTCGGCGTCCTCTACAACTGGACGCTGGCGATCGTGCTCATCTTCATCGGCAACGGCCTCGTGACGGGGGAGATGGCGCTGGAGAAGCCGCTGATGTTCTTCCCGATCTGGATCATCACCTGGCTGACGGGGATGGGCCTCGGCATGGTCCTCGGCTTCCTCCTCACCTATTTCTCCTGGGCGATCCTCTTCAAGCGCATCCTCTTCAAGCTGATGTTCTTCACCTCCGGCAAGTTCACCAACGCGAACCTGATCCCGGGGGAGATGCTGCCTGTATTCCTCTGGAACCCGCTCTTCCACCTGATCGACCAGATGCGGGACGCCGCCTTCGTCAACTACACCGCGCAGAAGACGAACATGGTCTACCCGACGATCTTCTGCATCGTCCTCCTCCTCGCCGGGCACATGCTCCACGATTACATGCTGCGCCGGCGGAACGTGATGTCGGAATAAGCCGCGCCGCCCCCCGCAACCCTTGGCCCGTGCGTCCAGCACGGGCCGCGG
>JAUIDE010000085.1 GCA_030429105.1 Alphaproteobacteria bacterium | reverse complement strand
TTCTCTGGCCGCGAAAGCATCAAAGACCAGAGGGGCATTCAGCGCCTCGACTCTCGTTGAACTCGAGCCGACGTGCCGTGCCTCGGTCGAGCCGGTCTCATATCCTCTCTCGTCGTCGATGTAGGTGAGCGTGATCGCCGAGGCGAGTTCCCCGTCTGGTGTCCGGACGAAGCGCCGGTCAACCTCACCGCGGGCAGAGAGGCCGATCTCACCCTCCTCGATTGCGATATCGGCTCGTCGGTCGCGATGCCGGAAACGCAGGGTTTCTCCGCTCTCTATCGCATCGAAACTGTAGGCTGACATGAGGTCCTGCAGCGCTGCTCGAGCGCTTCCGGCCTGCTCGAGCATATAGCCCTGAACAACGCCATGGAGAGACGAGACATCGAAATCCGCGACGCCCGCCCGATGGCAGATCTCGGCCACTATGTCGGCAAGGGAAGCTGCCCCAAGACGGCCCGTGATCCAGTGGCCCACCCTGTGATTAGGTCCGTCCGACCACACGTCGAGGCGCGCAGGGAATTCCGGCCACGGACGGGCGTCCCAGGTCCAAACGAAACTGCGCGAGGTGTCGACCATGCGCCCGGCGTAGAGCGACGCCGTCGGATTATTGGCGTCATCCTCCCAGTAGGAGAGCGTCGCCTGAAGATAGCGCCTCTGCATGAAGTCGTCCCGGATCCCCCTCGAGAAATAGGGCAAGAAGGATTCGGACGATTTGGGGTCGAAGAAGACGTTCGGCTGGTTCGCACCCAGATCCACGGCCGGGCACCCCAGTTCGGTGAACCAGATCGGCTTCGATCCCGGCGTCCAGGCGGTCGGCTGCTGTGCGCGCAGGCCGCCAGGGCGGTCATGATGCGCATTGGCCCACCATTGGCGGATATCTTTCGGTCGAAACAACCAGTCTTCGCCATGCGCGCTGTCGAGAATTAGCGAACGATCCTGCGCCTCTCGTGTGGCCGCGCTTTCATAGTACCAATCGAAACCTTCCCCACCTTCAATGTTTTCCTTTAGATAACGTAGCGAGTATGGCGAGCCGAACCCCTCGTCGAGATGGTTCTGCGTGTATCTCCAATCAGCAATCGGCATATAATTATCGATACCAATAAAATCGATAGCTTCGTCGGACCATAGCGGATCAAGGTGAAAATGAACGTCTCCGCTACCGTCATTCGGTTGATGCCCAAAGTATTCAGACCAATCTGCGGCATAGCCGATCTTCACATCCGGGCCGAGAACTTCGTGCACGTCGGCAGCCAGCGACTTTAGTTCCGCCACAGCAGGATATGCGGAAGGACCGCTCCGGATATGGGTCAGGCCGCGCATCTCCGATCCGATGCAGAAGCTGTCGACCCCGCCGGCGATCGCGCAAAGATGCGCATAGTGAAGGATGAAGCGTCTGAAGCCCCATTCAGCCGGTCCGGTATAGTCAACTTGGTCTGAGATGACGTTGAAATCGGAAGGCGTTGCGTCGCCGAAGAATGCTCTCACCTCCTCGGCGGCGGCCGCCGTCTTGTCGGTGGTGCCGACATTTCCGGGCGCGCTGTCGAGCGTGATCCGCCCCCGCCACGGGAATGCCGGCTGGGGCGCCGTCCCCGTCCACGGATTCGTCTTCGCATTCTGTGCTGGCACGTCCATGAGAACGAAGGGATAGAACATCACCTTGCCGCCCCGGCCGGCGATTTCCCGGATCGCGCGGATGACCGAGCCGTCAGAGGGCGTGCCGCCGAAGACGGGCCTGCCGGCGGCGTCGGTCGAAACGAGTCTCGCCTCCTGACGCCCGACTCCACCTGCGCGCCATTCCGTCGGGCTGGTTTCCTTGTCCCGGCTCTCGACGCTGGGCCTCACTTCGCATCGGCTGCACCTGAGGTCATCTCCGAACCACGAAACGATCAGCGAAATCGCCTTGGCGTTCGGCGCCTCGGCGGAGAGTTGATCGAGCGACGCGAGAAGATCAGGTCTCTCGGAAGGTGTGTTGACGTTGTCGAACTCGGTGCGGCCTGGGCCTACGATCCGTCGCACCTTGTCCGTATCGAGGGAAAACTCGCCCGATCCGGGCGAAAGCGCCACGGCTCGAACCAGCTCCGAAATGCGCGGCTCGGCGGCTCCGTCCGCAGCCTCGGGTTCGCGCCAGACTTCAACATTGAACTGCGGAATCCGGTTTCCAAAAGGCGTGAGGTCGACGTCCTCGAAGACGATATAGGCAAGGCCCCGAAAGGCCGGCGCATCTCCTTCGACCGCCTCGACGAGCGGGTCAGGTTCCTGCAGTTCTGAACCGTCGTGCAATCTGTAGACGAAGTCGCTTGGCGAAACCTCGTTCGCATCCGCCCAGAGACGCCCTATCCGGCTGACCCGCCCTTCGCACAGGGCGACAGCGAAAGAGATCGTGTAACGATAGCTCGCGCCTCGGGCGCCGCCGCCTTTGCCGCCCCCTTCGCTCTCGGTCAGTCTTTCGCGGAAGCGGCTCGCCCAGATGATCTGCCCGGCGACCCTCATCCGTCCGAAGACCCGCGGGATCGGATCGCCCTCCCCCGCCCGCTGAACGCGGATGCGGTCGACCCGTCCGGTCGCCACGGGCGCAGAGCCGCGGCCGATAATCTGCTGATCAATGATCGACCCGGCGATCCCGCCCGCCGCCCGCCCCAGGGAGGCCGCGCCGAGGCCGAGAAGGGAGCCGCCAGCGGCTCCGCCGAGGGAGGAGCCGGCCGCCGAAAGCAACATCGTAGCCATGGTCAGTTCTCCGCCGGAAATCCGAAGGTCGCGACGGTCCGAGCGCGCCAACCGAAGGTGAATGCGGTCTCGACAACGGAGCGACCCGAGTAGGCGTGGATGATCGTAGGCCTTCCGCCTGTGTCGCACGCACGTATGGCGAGGTGCTTGGCCGGCGCGCCATCCATCATCCGAAAGAGAAGGATATCTCCCTCAAGCGCCTCCGGCGTCGGGTCCAGCCACTCGCCCAGCGCCCGCCAAAGGGTTTCCTCGCGAGCGCATTCGTCCCAAACGCGCGTATAGGGAGGCGGCTTGACCGGCTCCGGGCCTATGATCTCCCGCCAGACGCCGCGAACGAGGCCGAGGCAGTCCGTTCCGAGGCCGCGGAGGCTCGCCTGATGCCGAAATGGCGTGCCGATCCAGCCGCGCGAGGAAGCGACGATGCGCTCCCGGCGCTCGTAGGAATCAAGATCCACGACGTCCACCGTCATGAATCATGCCCTCCGCCGGGGTCGTCGCGATCCAGCTGTCTCCCGGGATGTAGGGAAACCCCCGGAAATTTCGTATATTCATGAACTTGGATCGACAGGTCCCGGCGCGCTTGTCGCAGCCGGCGACAATGTCGAATGTGTCGCCGGATTCAGGCTGGAATGCCGGGGGCTCAAGAAGCTCGAGCCGGGTCGCATCGTCGCCCCTGAGATGAGAACGGATGCGAGACCGTCGGCCCGCGTTCCTGCCGGATGTCCAGGTCAAAACGCCTTCATCGAACCAACGATCGTCGAACTCGGATAGGCCCGCCACCCGGAAGTTTCGTGAATCCGCAAGCGAAGCGACTGTCCCTTGACCGCGAAATCCCGGGAGTTGGGTGTCGAAACCACACCTGCCGTCCCCGACCTCGGCATCGCAAACCTTCAGGAACCGTCGACCGATCGGTCGGTTAAGGGGTTCCGAAAGCCCTCGCAACTCGACCTCGAAACCCACCGAGCCGTGCGAGATCTCGCCGATCTCGCCCTTGAAGAGCAGCAACCGCGAGTCCGGCGCCCGCCAGTCGACGAGCCAGAGCCGGACTGCGGCGCCGTCATAGGCGCCGCAGTCGATGTCCTCCTCGCGAATTCGGTCCGACTGGAGCGCGCCTGCGGCGGTCAGGTTGTCGATGGCGAGACCGAGCGACCTCTCGATCGTCGTGCCTTGAAACGCCGAGGCCGCCTCGAAAACAACGCCATCGAAGGCGATATCCTCGTCGTGGTCCGTGAATCCGATCGGCAGGGCGTAGGGCGGATCGATCCGCCAGCAATGACAGAAAGTCGTGACGCCTGAGTCTAGCTGCGCCTGCATTGATGGAGGGATAGCGCGCATCAAACCCTCACCTCGATGATCGGCACGGACGGGATCTCTCCCGCTTCGAAGGCCGAAAGGTTCACCTCGATCCTGTCCGTGTCGAAGCGTGCGGGCACATGGAAGAGAAAACCCGCCGTCAGCACGGTTCCGTCCGCCGGAGCGGTCGCAAGCGTGACCCTTCCGCTCGACACATCGACAGTGAAGCCGCTCCCTTCGGCGAGCGGCGTTCCGTCGAGCGCGACCTGCACAGTTCCCGCCGCAGGCTTCGAGATCGGTCGAACATAGTCGTCAGCCCCTGACGCATACCGCCGCGACAGCTGAAACGACGTCGTCGATCCGTCGCCGAGCCCGAGCGGCTGGTCAAACGCTGAAGGCGACTGCGAGGGCGCGCAGGACTTGTAGTCGGACCAGTCCTTCCAGCGAAAGGCGTGCAGCATTCCCCGCCTTGCCTCGAAGAAGGCGATGACTTCATGAACGTCATCGAGGCTCCGCATCCCGAGGCCCGCCTCGTAGCGTCGCCGGGAATGCGCCCAGGTCGCGTTGCGCTCCTCGAAGCCGCTCGCGAGGGTCACGATCTCAGTGCGGCGCTCGGGTCCGCCGCTCGAGCCAAGGGATATGGAGGTGGGAAAAAGGACGTCGTGAAAGCTCATCTTGCCCTCAGAGGTTTCTCTCGCCGCGCCGAACCGCGCGCGTGATGCCGGCCGAGATCTGCGACTGGCTGCGTCGAAAGCTCTCCGCGTCCTGCGTCGTGATGTTGATCGTGACGCTTCGCGCTCCGCCGCCTTCGGCCCGAACCCCGAGCTTGCCATCGGCTCCGCGGCCGAGCGGCATGATCGCCTCGGCGCCAGCTTCGCCCATCAGACCGAGGCCGCCACGCATCGGAAAGGTCGTCGGGCCGCTCACCACGCCGCCCTTCGCGAAGGCGCGCACGCGCCCGCTCGCGAAGGCGCCTCCGTTCGCAAAACTGGCGAAGAGGCCGGAGATCGCGCCGCCGATCGAGTTCTGCACCGGCGAAAGCGCG
The DNA here is from genome assembly GCA_030429105.1 of Alphaproteobacteria bacterium. Lineage (GTDB taxonomy): Bacteria > Pseudomonadota > Alphaproteobacteria > Rhodobacterales > Rhodobacteraceae > Pikeienuella. The sequence goes on along the minus strand of JAUIDE010000085.1, from coordinate 15,470 downwards.
GAGTTCAGCACCGACCTGGAGAACGAAAGAGCGAGGTCGCGCATGACGTCGCTCAGCTTCACGCCGCTGAAGATCGCACTGTCGAATGCGCGGCGGAGCCCGGTTCCGAAGGAACGGGAGAGGCCGTTCGTTTCACGCTCCATCGCCCGGATTTCCGCAGTCGAAGCTCGCAGGTCGAAGGCGAGGCCTGAGGTCGCTCCGCCGGCGGCGGCGCGCAAACGCTGATAGGCGCGTTCCAGTTCGCCGAGCTCCGAAATCTGCCCGCGCGCGCCCTCGTCGCCGCTCATGATTTCTCTCCGTCGGGATAGTCGCGGCTAAGCGCCGCGAAGGCGTCGCGGCTCATCGGCGCGCGATCTTCAAAGACGCCCATCTTCCCTTTCACCGCCGCGTCGAATTCCCGCGGGGTCATCTTCCAGAACTCGGAAGGGGCAAGGCCAAGCGCCCCGAGTCCGAAACGCATCAGCATGTCCCAGTCGATCTTCGGCCTGTCCTTCGTCATGCGATCCCCCTGAAGCTGGCCGCGAGAAGCCGCGTCACCGCGCCGGCGGCCTCGATTGCGCCGCCATCGAAATCCATCTCCGCGACTTCGGCTTCGCTAACCGCCCAACCGCCTCCGTTGAGGCCGGCTGCGATAACGGCGACGAGGTCCGCCGCGCCGAATCCCCCGGTCTCGAACCGCTCCGCCAAGGCCACCAGTCCCTGCGCGTCCAGCCGCGACTCGAGCGCGGCCAGCGCGCCAAGCGTCAGCCGCATGCGCCGCATCTCGCCGCCGATCATCACGCCCGTTTCGCCACGCTGAGGGTTCAGCATCACTGCGCCGAGAAGCTGAGGGCGCCGGCGGAGGCGAAGGTCGCCTCGAACGTCGCCTCGCCGTCATGGTCGCCCGAATATTCGAGCGCGGTGACCTGGAACGCGCCTTCGATGACGCCGAAGCTCGGCACGACGAACTGGGTCGGCAGCGTCGTCGCGTCGAAGAACGCCTGGCGCAGCATCGCGTCCGAAGCCGCGTCCTTGAATACGCCGGAGCCTGAGATCGCGGCTGAGCGCGGGCCGGCTCCGGAAAGAAGCTCCCGCCAGCCCCCGGGGCTGTCCGCCGCGGTCGAATCGACCGTCCCCGCGGTGAACGAGATCCGCGTCGCGCGAAGTCCGGCGACCGTCTCGAAGGCGCCGCTTCCCGACGGATCGATCTTGATAAGAAGGTCTTTTCCCTTCTGGGCCGCCATGGCATGTCCTCTCGGATTGAAGAAACCGTTGTCAGGCTTCGTCTTCGATGACGAAGCGGAAGACGAGATCGAGCCGCCTGAGCGCGCCGCCCTCTTCCCGCCTGGTCTCGGCGCGAACGAACTGATGGGTGACGACCGCGCCGCGGCTCAGAACGGGCGGCGCGTCGACGAGAATGCGAACGAGGGAGGCGGCGATCTCCTTGACCGTCAGAAAGCCTCGGACCGGCGCATAGACCCGTATCGTCACGACATGCGCCGCGCCCTTTTCGGTCGCGGTGTTCCATGGCGTGACCGTCTCGTCGCCGAGCGTGACATAGGCGCCATCGCCGGCGTTCTCCGCCGCGTGCGGCGCATCGTCGAAGATCCGCCCGGCCAGCTGCGCCAGTTCCGGCGCGCCCGCGATCTGTTCGTAGAGCCCGCGCTGGAGCGGCGCGGAGAGAGCCATGGTCATGAGAGACCCCCCTCTTCGAGCCAGAGCGCGAGCTCGCGCCGTCGATCGTCGGCATCGGCCACCGCGAGAATCGCGAAGACGCGGCTGCCATCGGTCAACCTCTGACCGGCGCGGGGGCGGTCAGCCGCGCCCGGCGCCGCGTAGCGGATGCGGGCGCGATGCGTCACGGTTGAAGTCGGCCTCAGACCGACCGCGCGCTCACGCCCGGACCCGGGCCTTAGTTCGGCCCAGAGCGCGCCCTTCTCGACCCAGGTCTCTAGAACTCCGCCGGCGCCGTCGGGCTCCCGGCTCCGCTCCTCCAGCACAAGGCGGGAGGAGAAGCGGGCGGTCATTACAGCGCTCCGGCGGAAAGCCGAAGCGGCCGCCACGGCGCGATGAGCGCGCCGATCGAAGCCGGCGCCCGCACCGGCTCATCGGCGACGCGGCCGTCGAATAGGTCAGCGGTCAGGATAAGGACCGCGCGGCGGAGATCGGCGGGCGTATCGGCCCAGTCGGCGCCGAACCCGGCCTCGAAGTTGAATTCGAGAATGTCGAAGAACTGGATACGCGAGCGGATTCGCGTCCGCCCCGCCCCCGCTTCAAGCGTAAAGAGCGACAGGTCGAGCGCGTCGGGCGAGCCGCCGTCTGCGGGGATGCGCAAGACCGAGGTGAGTGAGCGGATCGGCGAGATCGGAGCCTCGACGGAGGCCGTCGATGCGGAAAGCCTGCGCCGAAAAACGAAGCCGCGCGGCGCGAGGCAAAGGCCGATGCTCGCCTCGATATGCGAGACGGCGGATCGGAAAGCCTCCCGCGCCTCTGCGGTCCGGTCGAGGCCGAAACCGGTCGAGAGCCGGAGATGGGCCGCGATCTCGGCATCCATGTCCGGGGTGACGGCTGGCGGCGAAGTCTCGATGAGCATGGATCTCACTCCCGAAGGCGGTCGCGTATGTGGAAGGCGTCGCCGGGCCTACCCCGGCGACGCTGCTTCGAATTGTCGGGAATCAGGACGTTCCGAATTTCAGCAGCTTGATCGCCGCGAAGTCGGTCACATCCCCGCCGACGCGCTTGGAGGCGTAGAAGAGCACATGCGGCTTGGCGGAGAACGGGTCGCGCATGATCCGGAGATCGGGCCGCTCCGCGATCGTGTAGCCGGCTCCGAAATCGCCGAAAGCGATCGCCATCGCGTTGAGCGCGATGTCGGGCATGTCCTCGGAGATGACGACTGGATAGCCCATCAGCCGCGCCGGCTGGCCGGAGGAGAGACCTTCGGCCCAGAGGAAACGGCCGTCCGCGTCCTTCATCTTCCGCACGGCGCCCGCGGTCTTGGAGTTCATCACGAAGACGGCGTTCACGCGATACTCCGCGCCGAGCGCATAGATGAGGTCGACGATGGCGTCCGAGGGATCGGCGGCGGAGAAATCTCCCGCCGTCCCGGTCGCCACATAGCCGAGCGAGCCCCAGGCCCAGCCGTCGTTCGGAACGGCGGTGTAGGTGAGAAAGCCCGTGGGCTTGTCGACGCCGTTGCCGGAGACGAAGGCGGCGTTCTCCGCGCGGATGAACCGGTCGGCGATGCGGGCCGCCAGCCAGCCCTCGATGTCGAACGCAGAGTCGTCGAGAAGGCGCTGCGAGGCCTTCGGCGAGGCGGAAAGCTCATGCAGCGTGATCGAGATGCGGTCGATCTGCGGCGTGCCCGTCTCGGCCAGGGAGCCGGTCTCGGAAGTCCAGCCCGCGCCGATATCGGTGTGATCGACCAGCACGTCGTAGACGCCCGCATCGACCTCGGCCACCGTCGCGACCGAGCGGATCGAGGAGGCGGCGCGAAGCACGCCCTGGATACGGTCGGAAGTCTGCGGGTCGACGAGATAGCCGCCATCGGCGAGGATGCCCGTGGAAAGCGCCTTGCCTTCCAGCGGCAACGCGCGAAGCGCCCCGTCGTCCCCGGCGCGGAGGTAGGCGTCGAGCGCCTTGCGATGCGGGGCCACCGCCTCCGCCGCGCCGCTCAGCGCCGGGCGATGGGCGGACTTCCGACCGAGCGCCGCGACGCGCTCCTCCTGTTCGGTCATGCGAGCTTTGAGCTCCATCTGGAAAGACTTGAATTCGGTCAAGAAGCCGGTCAGCGCGTTGGCGTCCTGCCCGGCATGCGCTTCGTGCGTCATGGGTTGGTCCTTTGAGGTTGACGTCGAAAGTGGCGGCGGGTCAGGCCAGCGCCTCCCGGGCGCCCCTCAGGGCGTCCGAGAGCACGCGTGCGAGCTCCGTCTCCGGATCAGGCGCCTTCGCCGAGGCGCGCGCTGAGGGAAGCATCGGAAATGTGACGAGAGAGACTTCCCAAAGGTCGATTTCGATGAGCCGGCGCCCGGAGCCCGCCTTCTCGGCCCGGATCGTCCGGTATCCGATGGAGAGGCCGTCCACCGCGCCGGCGGCGAGGAGCACCGCCGCGTCGCCGCCGCGCGTCGTCTCCGTCAGCAGCCGTCCCTCGACGGCGAGGCCGAGCCGGTCCTCCGCAACGCGATCCCACACGCCGATCGGCTGCGCCGGGTCATGCTGCCAAAGGAGCTTGACGCTGCGCCCTTCGGCGGAGAGTCGCTGCAGCGACGCGGCGAAGGCTCCCGGAACCACCACGTCACCGTTCTGGTCGGCGACGCCGAAGAGCGAGGCGTAACCGGCGATCTGCGCGCCGCTCGCCGCCTTTCGGTCAAGCGCAATGAACTTGGTCTCTAGGCCAAGCGCAGTCTGTATCGTCATCGGATCGGTCTCCTAATGCGTCATCTGCGCGTTGAGCAGGAAGGCGAGGATCTGCCCGGCGAGCGCGATCGCGACGCCGTAGACGGCGAGCCAGAGCCGCCGCTCGAGGCGATCCAGCCCGCTCTCGATCTGCTCGAGGATCCGGTTGAGGGCGACCCACCGCTCCTCGAAAACGCGCTCATGCGTCTCGATTCTGGCGTGGGCGCTGTCGAACGGTTCGTAGAGATAGCGCGATCCCAGCGTGCGCCGGCGCGGCGGCGTGCTCATGTCCGGCCCGTTTCGCGCCGGGGCAGTCCGAGCATCTCCCGCTTCTCGTCATCGTCGAGAAAGTCCGCAGCCGAAACGCGTCGCCAGAGCGCCTCGCGCTCCGCCTGAAGCGCCGGAATCGCTTCCAGGTCGGGCGTTAGCAGGAGCCCCGCGCCCCACCGCCAGCCGAGCCAGCCGGAAAGAGCGGCGGAGACGCGCCTGACGAGCGGCAGGATCGTCTGGCGATAGAAGGCGCGGTTCGCCTCCTGGAAGTTCGAATAGGCGTTGTCGCCCGGCAGGCCGACCAGTTGCGGCGGAACGCCGAAGGCGAGCGCGATCTCCCGCGCCGCCGCCTCCTTCGTCTTGAGAAACTCCATGTCGGAGGGGGAGAACCCCATCGGCTTCCAGTCGAGCCCGCCTTCGAGCAGCATGGGCCGACCGGCGTTGCCGGCGCCCTGGTGCCCGCTTTCGAGCTCGTCCGTGATCCGGCGGAACTGATCGTCCGAAAGCGTGGAGCCGTCCGCGCCCTTGTAGACGAGCGCGCCCGAGGGCCGCGCGGCGTTGTCGAGCAGGCCTTTTGACCATTTGCCGGCGGAGTTGTGGATGTCGATCGCCGCCGCCGCCGCCTCGAGCGGCGCCATGCCGTGGTGATCGTCCAGCGGATGAAAGCCGCGCAGATGGAGGATCGGTTGCGCCTCCGTCGTCATGTCGAACCGGTGCGCCCGCCCGCCAACCCGATACTCGTAGGCCTCCGGCCAGCCGTCCGCGCCCGGCACGATCCGCATCCGGTCCGGCCGGAGCGAATGGAGCTCGCCCGGCGCGTTGCGGTCGTCGAGCGCGGAGGCTTCGAGATAGGCGTCCCCGCTCAGCATCAGGTGCCCATAGAGCGCTTCAAGCAGTCCGGCCCCGTCCTGCCCCGCATTGGGGGAGCGCAGGAGCGTGATCAGCGGATGCTCGCTCATCGCCGAACCGAAGGCGGTGAGCCGGAGCGGAACCGCAGCGGCCGCTTCCGCGACCATACGGACGGCGCGAAACGCGACCGCATTCTGCTGATAGCCCGCCTTCGTGAGCGAAACCGTGTCGCGGGGTCCCCATGCGGCGCGGGCGGCGCCATGAAAGGCGATCATGCCGCCGACGGCCGACGCCTTTTTCTCGTCCGGCGCAGCCGCGCCGGATCGCAAACGTCTGAAAATCATGGCTCTCTCCGGTCAGCGTCGTTCAGATTCGCCGGGCGCGCGGTTGGCCGCGCTCCTCGATCAGCAGGCTCCAGACCGCCCAGACGAGCGCATCCACCCGGTCGGGGCTCTTTGGCGTCGCGCCGAAGGCCCGCATCTGATCCTCGAGGGCGCGCATCAGGCCGACATGGCGGACGCGCCCCTGCTCGTAGAGAGCGGAGACTGGCTCAGCCCGCAGCGCCTTCCCTCGACGCGCATGAACGGCCTGGAACGCGACATGAGGCGACTGGGTGCGGACGATGCCCTCGACCATGGCTCCGCCCTGGTTGATCTCGAAGACCATGCGGTCGGCCGAAAACTCCTCGAACGCCGCGATCGCCCGCGCCGCCCATTGCTGCGGCGTCTCGCCGTGGCTCGACCGGTCGGCGAGGATATAGGCGACATCCGCGCCCCGCGCCTTGCCGGCGACGATGATCCCGCATTCGTCCGCGTTCTCCCCCACGCTCGCGGGCGGGTCGACAGCGACGACGACGCGCTCAAGCTCAGGCGCCGCGCTCACCCGGTTGGTCTCGATCAGGCGCCGCGACCAGAGCGCGCCGGGGCGGTCGAGAACCATCTCGCCGTCCAGCTCCTCGCGCCCCTGCGAGGTGCCGCCATAGCGCTTCACCACCTTCTCGATGAACCCGTCCGCGAGGTTGGCCCGGTTCTCCCAGGTCGGCGCCGAGACGGTGACGGTCCCCTCATCCTCAAGCAGCCGCTCGAGCACCGGGTTCGCGCGCGGCGTCGTCGTCACCACCTGCTGCGGGTTCCGGCCGAGCCGGAGGGCGAACTGGAGCATGTCCCAGGCCCGCTCCGGATTCTTCCATTTCCCGAGCTCGTCGACCCAGGCGCAGTCGAATTGCGGCCCGCGCAGCTTCTCCGGGCTCGCCGCGGAAAAGCAGGTCGCCTGCGCGCCGTTCCGCCAGGTCAGCGTGCGCTTGCCCTCGTGCCAGACGGGGCGCCGGTCGGGCGGCGAGCAGGCGACGATCCCGCTCTCCCCGTGAACCATCACGTCCCGCGCCTCGTCCAGCGTCGCGCCCACAAGCGCGACGCGGGAGCAGAGCCCCGGCGCCTCCGGCGTCGCGCCTTCTACGCGGGAACGGATCCACTCCGCCCCGGCCCGCGTCTTCCCCGCGCCGCGCCCGCCAAGAATGAGCCAGGTGTGCCAGGACCCCTCCGGCGGAAGCTGGTGCCGCGGCATGCCCCAGAGGTCGAAGAGATAGGGCAGCGCCGCCTGCGCGTTCTCCGAGAGCCCCTCAAGCAGCGCCGCGATCTCCTCCCGAGGCCGCCAGGCGATCGAGGCGCCGATAGACTTCGGCACGGGCGGCTTCGAGGTCGATGACATGGCTCGTCTCCGCCTTCTGCGAGTCCTTGATGAACTGAAGCTCGATCTCGAGGACGGTCTGGAGGGCCTTGCGGTGCGAGCGGATCGTCTCCGCCCGCCCCTTCGCCTCCTTGTCCTCCACATCGGAGGCGATGGTCCGCAGCGCCTTGGAGAGCTCCCCTGCCAGATTCTGATAGAGTTGACGCGCATGCGCCAGCAGCCGCTCCGCCGTATCGGCGTCGCTGGACGATCCTGTCATGGCGATCTTTCCGGAAAAGGAAAAACCGGCGCACAGGGTGCCGCCGGCTTTTCGGATTCTTCGCAGTGTGCGCCCTAGCTACACCGGAGCGAGCGCCAAGTCAAGCGCTAAATTCAGGGTTGCATCTCCGCTCAGTTTCCCTGCCGCTCGCGTTCGATCCGCCGCCAGGCGGCGACGTTGCGATTGTGCTCCTGCAAGGTCGTCGCGAAAGCGTGGCCGCCCGTGCCGTCGGCGACAAAGTAAAGCGCTTCAGTCTCCTCCGGCCGCACCGCGGCGAGGATCGCGTCGCGTCCGGGATTCGCGATCGGTCCCGGCGGGAGCCGGTCGATCACATAAGTGTTGTAGGCTGTAGGCCGCTCGATATCGGAGCGGGTGAGCGACCGATCGAGCGGGCCCTGCCCTCCCGTGATGCCATAGATGATCGTCGGGTCCGATTGCAGCCGCATCCCGCGTCGAAGCCGGTTCACGAAGACGCCCCCGACAAGCGGCCGCTCCTCGGCGACCCCGGTCTCCTTCTCGATGATCGAAGCGAGCGTCAGCGCCTCCTCCGGCGTGCGGAGCGGCGTGTCCGGCAGGCGCATCTCCCACGCCGTTTCCAGAATCCGGGCCTGCGCCGCCTGCATCCGCCCGATCAGCTCGGCGCGGCTCATGCCGCGAGCGACGAAATAGGTGTCGGGCGCGAGGCTTCCCTCCGGCGGCGTCTCCGCGATCTCACCGGTCAGGAGATCGTTCGCGCGCAACAGCTCGACGACTTCCCAGCTCGTCAGGCCCTCCGCGACCGTGACCCGGTGCTGGATCGAGCGGCCCGAGACGATGATCTCCAGCACCTCCTCCATCGAGGCCGCGGCCGGGATCTCGTATTCCCCGAACTTGAGCGCCTGGTCCTCCCCGCGATAGCGCGCGCCGAGACGGAAGATCGTGGCGTTCGTGATGACGCCCTCCTCCTCCAGCCGCTCCGAAACGGTCGTCAGCGAGGCGCCGCGCGGCAGCGCGACCTCGCGCGCCTCGGTCAGCGGCCCCGGCGCCGTGAAGGAACGAACGGACCATGTCGCAACCCCCGCCAGGGCGAGGCAGAGCACGAACAGGACCGTCAGCGCATTCGCGGCGAGGTGTCTGGCCATCGCCGCCGCTCAGACCTTGCGGAAGATGAGCGAGGCGTTAGTCCCCCCGAAGCCGAAGGAATTGGAGAGCGCGACGTCGATGTCGCGCTTCACCGCCTTCAGCGGGGCGAGGTCGATTTCGGTCTCGACCGAAGGGTCCTCGAGATTCAGCGTCGGCGGCGCAACGCCGTCGCGCATCGCGAGAACGCAGAAGATCGCCTCCACCGCCCCCGCGGCGCCGAGGAGATGCCCGATCGCGCTCTTGGTGGAGGACATGGTGACGCCGCCGGCCGCATTGCCGAGCAGCCGCGTCACCGCCCGCAACTCGATCTCGTCGCCAAGCGGCGTCGAGGTGCCATGCGCGTTCACATAATCGATATCGCCGGGCATGATCCCGGCCCGCGCCAGCGCGGCGGCCATGGAGCGGAACCCGCCGTCGCCGTCCGGCGCAGGCGAGGTGATGTGATAGGCGTCGCCCGAAAGCCCGTATCCGGCGACCTCGCCGTAGATCCTGGCGCCGCGCTTCACCGCATGGTCGAGTTCCTCGAGCACGACGACGCCCGCGCCCTCCCCCATCACGAACCCGTCCCGTCCCTTGTCGTAAGGGCGGGAGGCGCGGTGCGGCTCGTCGTTCCAGTTGGTCGAGAGCGCGCGGCAGGCGGAGAACCCCGCCACCGAAATCTCGCAGACGGGGCTTTCAGCGCCGCCCGCCACCATCACGTCCGCGTCGCCCAGCATGATGAGCCGCGCCGCGTCCCCGATGGCGTGCGCGCCGGTCGAGCAGGCCGTCACCACCGCATGGTTCGGACCCTTGAAGCCGTGGCGGATCGAAACCTGACCCGAGCAGAGATTGATGAGCGCGGATGGGATGAAGAACGGGGAGACGCGCCGCGCCCCCTTCTCCTTCAGCGTCACCGCCGTCTCCGCGATCGTCTCGATTCCGCCGATGCCGGAGCCGATCATGACCCCGGTGCGCAGCTTCTCCGCCTCGTCGACATCCACCCAGCCCGCATCGCGGATCGCCTGCTCCGCCGCAGTCAGCGAATAGGTGATGAAGCGGTCGATCTTCCTCTGCTCCTTCTTCTCCACCCAATCGTCGGGGTTGTAGAGGCCCGGCCCGTCGCCGAGCGGAATCTCGCAGGCGATGCGGCAGGGGAGATGATCGGCGGGGAAGCCCTTGATCGCGCCGGCGCCGGATTCGCCGGCGATCAGCCGGGCCCAGGTCTCCTCGACGCCGCAGCCCAGCGGCGTCACCATTCCAAGACCGGTCACGACAACACGTCTCATGCGCTTCTCTTTTCTTTCCTCGCCTTCAAGCGCGGAACTCTAGCGACGGGCCGGACAAAAAAACAGCGCCCGAGATGCCCGGGCGCCGTTTCCGTCCGTCTTCGCCGGAGCTCAGGCTTCGGCGTGATCGGAGATGAACTTCACCGCGTCGCCGAACGTCTGTATCGTCTCGGCCGCATCGTCCGGGATCTCGATGCCGAACTCTTCCTCGAACGCCATCACGAGTTCGACGGTGTCGAGGCTGTCCGCGCCGAGGTCGTCGATGAAGCTGGCCTTCTCGGTCACCTTGTCCTCTTCGACGCCGAGATGGTCCACGACGATCTTCTTAACGCGATCTGCGATATCGCTCATACTCGTTCCCTCTTCTGGAGGCAGGCGCCTCGCTGCGGTTCGGCGGTCGGCGCAACGGCCGGCTTGTTGTTCTTCACGCTTCGGGGCGCGCCCGCGTCGCTTGGGGGGCTCTTACCATAAGCGCCGGGGAGTGCAAACGGGGGAATGCCCGCCGCTCCGCTCGCCCGTGGCGACGCTCAGATCATCGCCATTCCGCCATTCACATGAAGCGTCTGGCCGGTCACATAGGCCGCCTCCTCGCTGGCGAGATAGAGCGCGGCGGCGGCGATCTCCTCCGCCTCGCCCATGCGTCCGGCCGGAATCACGGCGTTGATCTTCGCCTTCTGTTCGTCCTTCAGCGCGTCCGTCATCGCGGTGCGGATGAAGCCGGGCGCGATGCAGTTCGCCGTCACGTTCCGGCTCGCCACCTCCGCCGCAAGCGACTTCGTCATCCCGATCATGCCGGCCTTCGAGGCGGCGTAATTCCCCTGCCCCGGATTCCCCGTCACGCCGACCACCGAGCTGATGTTGACGATGCGCCCCCAGCGCGCCTTCATCATCCCGCGAAGCGCGGCGCGGGAGAGGCGGAACGTCGCCGTGAGGTTGACGGCGATGACCTGGTCCCATTCGTCCTGGCTCATCCGCATGAAGAGATTGTCCCGCGTCAGGCCCGCATTGTTCACGAGGATCGAGACGCCGCCCATCGCCTCGGAAGCGCGTCCCACGAGCGCGTCCACCGCTGCGCCGTCGGAGAGGTCGCAGGGGAGCACATGCGCCCGCGCGCCGAGTTCCCCCGCAAGCGCCTCGAGCGGCGCCGTGCGCGTCCCCGAAAGGCCGACCGCGGCGCCCGCGCCGTGCAGCGCGCGTGCGATCGCCGCCCCGATTCCGCCCGAAGCGCCAGTGACAAGGGCGGTCTTTCCCGTCAGATCGAACATCACGCCTCTCCCTTCACCGCCGCCGCAGCGGCGCTCGCCTCGTCCGCCGTCCCCGCCGCGAGCGCGGCCATGGATTTCTCGATCCGCCTGACCATCCCCGAAAGCGCCTTGCCCGCTCCGATCTCCACCGTTCCGGTCACGCCCGCGCCGGCCATCCACATCACGCTTTCGCGCCAGCGGACCGCGCCCGTCACCTGCTCGATGAGGAGCGCGCGGATCGTCTCCGGGTCGGAGACCGCCTCCGCCCGCACGTTCGCGACGAGCGGAACGGCCGGCGCGCGCAGCGTCGCCCCCGCCAGCGCCTCGCGCATCCGTTCGGCCGCCGGCGCCATCAGCGCGCAATGGAACGGCGCGCTGACAGGGAGCATCAGCGCCCGCTTCGCGCCCCGCGCCTTCGCGATCTCCGCCGCGCGTTCGACCGCGGCGCGATTGCCGGAAATGACGACCTGCGCCGGGTCGTTGTCGTTCGCCGCCTGGCAAACCTCGCCTTGCGCCGCCTCGGCCGCAACCTCCGAAACCGCCGCAAAGTCGAGGCCGAGGATCGCTGCCATCGCGCCCACCCCTTCCGGCGTCGCCGCCTGCATCGCCTCGCCCCGGATTCGCAGGAGCTTCGCCGCCTCGCCGACGGTGAAGGAGCCCGCCGCCGTAAGCGCCGAATACTCGCCGAGCGAATGGCCGGCGACGAAGGCGGCGTCCTTCACGGAGACGCCCTCCGCCTCCAGCGCCCGCATCGCCGCGAGCGAGGTCGCCATCAGCGCCGGCTGCGCGTTCGCCGTCAGCGTGAGCGTCTCGATCGGCCCCTCCGCGATCAGCGCGGAGAGCGTCTCGCCGAGCGCGTCGTCCACCTCTTCGAACACCGCCCTGGCGGCAGGATGCCGCGCCGCGAGGTCGAGCCCCATGCCGACCGCCTGCGCCCCCTGCCCCGGAAAGATGAACGCCCAACTCATCCGCGCCTCCCTGTCCTTTCGGCCTCCTTCCGCGCCGCGCCCCGCGAAGTCAAGCCGCCGGCTCTGGCCTCCGCCGCCACGCTCGGGCATAGAAGCGCCGTTCCAGCCGAGGGCCGAGCCATGCATGACATCCGCTATATCCGCGAGAACCCCGAAGCCTTCGACGCCGCGCTCGGCCGGCGCGGGTTCGCCCCCGTCTCCGCCGACCTCCTCGCTCTCGACGCCGCGCGCCGCGCGAAGATCGCCGCGGCCGAGGCCGCGCTCGCGGAGCGCAACGCCGCCTCGAAGGCGGTCGGAGCCGCGAAGGCGAAGGGCGACGAGGCCGAGTTCGCCCGTCTGAGGGATCTCGTCTCGGCGAAGAAGGAGGAGATCGCCCGGCTGGAGGAGGAGGCGAAGGCCGAGGATGCCCGCCTTGCGGACGCGCTGGCCCGCCTCCCCAACCTCCCCCTCGCGGACGCGCCGGACGGCGCGGACGAGAACGACAATGTCGAGGTCCATCGCTGGGGCGCCCCCCGCGACTACGCCTTCACGCCGAAGGAGCATTACGAGATCGGGGAGGCGATGGGCTGCATGGACTTCGCCGCCGCGGCGAAGCTCTCCGGCGCCCGCTTCGTCGTCCTTTCGGGCGCGCTCGCGCGGCTCCACCGCGCCCTCGCCCAGTTCATGATCGACCATCACATTGAGACGAACGGCCTGACGGAGACATGGACCCCCGTCCTTGTGAAGGACGAGGCCTTCTACGGCACCGGCCAGCTCCCGAAATTCGCGGAGGACAGCTACAGGACGGAGAACGGCTGGTGGCTCATCCCCACCGCCGAGGTGACGCTCACCAACCTCGCCGCCGGCGAGATACTCGGCGGCGCCAGCCTGCCCCGCCGATACGTCGCGCATACCCAGTGCTTCCGCTCCGAGGCCGGCAGCGCGGGGAAGGACACGCGCGGCATGCTCCGCCAGCATCAGTTCGAGAAGGTGGAGATGGTCTCGCTCACCCGACCGGAGGAGGGCGAGGCGGAGCTGGAGCGGATGCGGCGCTGCGCCGAAGGCGTGCTGGAGGCGCTCGAAATCCCCTATCGCACCGTCGTCCTCTGCACCGGAGACATGGGCTTCGGCGCCCGCAAGACCTACGATCTCGAAGTCTGGCTCCCGGGCCAGAACGCCTATCGCGAGATTTCCTCCTGCTCGCTCTGCGGCGATTTCCAGGCCCGCCGGATGAACGCCCGCTTCCGCCCCGAGCCGGAGGCGAAACCGGAATTCCTGCACACGCTGAACGGCTCCGGCCTCGCCGTGGGCCGGGCGCTCATCGCCGTGATGGAGACGTATCAGGAGGCGGACGGAGGCGTGGCCATCCCTGCGCCGCTCCGTCCCCGAATGGGCGGCGCGCGGCGGATCGGGCCGGGCGGCGCGCTCGAATCGTGACAGGCGCGCCGCGGCGAAGGCGGTGGACGCGTCCCGCCACGGGCTTTACATGAGTGCGATCCGGAAGAGCGGGGCTTGCATGCGCATTCTCATCGTGAACGACGACGGCATCAATGCGCCCGGCCTCGCCGTGGCGGAGGAGATCGCGGCGGAGCTTGCCGGTCCTTCCGGCGAGATCTGGGTCGTCGCCCCGGAAACCGAGCGCTCCGGCGCCTCGCATTGCGTCTCCTACACCTCGCCGATGCGCGTCACGCAGCTCGGCGAGCGCCGGTTCTGCATCGAGGGGCACCCGGCGGACTGCGCCATCGCCGGCGTGACGAAGCTCTTGCCGGAACGGCCCGATCTCGTCCTCTCCGGCGTCAATCGCGGGCACAACGTGGCGGAGGACGCGGTCTATTCCGGCACCGTCGCCGGCGCGAAGGAGGCGGCGATCCAGGGCGTCCGCGCCATCGCGCTCAGCCAGTATTTCGCCTCCGGCCCCGGCGCGCCGGCGGACGCCTTCGCCGCCGCAAGGGCGCACGGGGCGGGCGCCGTGCGCCGCGTCCTCGACCTGCCCTTCGGTCAGGACGTGTTCTACAACGTGAACTTCCCACCCCTCGCGCCCGCCGCCGTCCGCGGCTTCACCCTCGCCCCGCAGGGCCGCCGCGGCGGGGCCTTCCAGGTGCAGGAGGCGCTCGCGCCGAACCAGCGCCGCTATTTCTGGCTCGCCCACAACGCGCGCAACGCCGCCGCCGCGCCGGAGGCGGACAGCACGCTCTGCGCCGAAGGGTGGATCACCGCGACCCCGATGCGCCCGGACCTGACCGACCATGCCCTCCTCGCGGAGGCGCAGGCGGCGATCGAGGCCGCTGAATGACGCTCAGCGCGGAGGCGAGGGCCGAAGGGATGATGCGGCTCGTCTTCGCGCTCCGCTCGAAGGGGATCACCGACCAGCGCCTGCTCGACGCCTTCGAGAAGACCCCGCGAGAATTCTTCCTCGACCGCGCCTTTCAGGACCGCGCCTTCGAGGACATTCCGCTGCCCATCGCCTGCGGCCAGACCATTTCCCAGCCCTCCGTCGTCGGGCTGATGACGCATGCGCTCTCCGTCACCCCGCGCTGCAAGGTGCTCGAGGTCGGCGCCGGCTCCGGCTACCAATCCGCCATCCTCGCCCGCCTCGCCCGCCGCGTCTACGCGATCGAGCGCCACCGTCCGCTCGCCCGGCAGGCCCGCGCGCGGATGGAGGCGCTGGCGCTTTCCACCGTCTCCATTGTCTCGGGAGACGGTGCGCGCGGCTGGCCGGATCAGGCGCCGTTCGACCGCATTCTGGTCACAGCCGCGGCGGAGGATCCCCCATCGCTCCTTCTGGACCAGTTGCGGGTCGGGGGGATCATGGTTCTGCCTGTCGGCCAGTCCGACGAAATTCAGCAGTTGCTCCGTATCGTGAAGACGGAGCACGGTCTCGACTATCAGGAGCTTGGGCCGGTGCGTTTCGTGCCCCTCCTGCCGGACGTGGCCAAGGACGAAGGAGATTGAGAGATGACGCGGCTTCGCCTCGCCCCCCTGATCGCGCCCGCCCTCGCGCTCGTCCTTGTCGGCTGCGTGGAGGAGCGTCGGGAGCCGGCGCCCGTCGTCTACCGCACGCCCGTCGCGCCGACGCCCACGGCGCGGCCGGCGCCGCCGTCGAACGTCGCGCCGACAGCGGCTCCGGCCCCCGCGCCGTCCGGCCAGGCCGATGCGCGCGGCGTGGTCTATTACAGCGGATACGAGACCATACGGGCGCGCGGCGGCGACAGCGTGGAGTCGATGGCGGCCCGCGTCGGCCTCTCCGCTGCTGAACTCGCCGCCTATAACGGGCTCTCCACCCAGTATCAGCCGCGCGAGGGGGATGAACTCGTTCTCCCCGCCCGCGCCGACCGCTACCAGGGCTCGACCGTCGTCGCCGCTGCTCCGCCTACGCAAACTGCGGCCGCGTGGCCGGAATACGCCCCTTCCGCCCCGCTCGCGCCCGGCGCGGCGCCCGAGGCCGCCGCGCCCG
>JAUIDE010000084.1 GCA_030429105.1 Alphaproteobacteria bacterium | reverse complement strand
TCCTTCATCCTCCATCTGGCTCGAAAGCCTACTTCAGGGAGGACCACTTTTCAGGGGGCAGACCAAGGCGCAGCGCGCATTCCAGACATAATCCGCCGGAGGGCCCGCGAAGGGCACGCCCGCAGCCGAAAGCTCCGCATGCCAATGGTCGACCGCCTGCGCATCCGGCAGGTTGACGGCGATGCAGGCCTTGTGCGCCATTTTTGGCGCCCGTTCGGTGGAGACGCCGCAATGGGCGCCGATATGGTCTATCTCCCATGCCGCGAGGGTCAGCCCGGCGCCGTGAAAGTCCGCGAAGCCTTCGGCGCGGCGTCGGAGGCGGAAGCCGAGCTTGTCGACATAGAACGCGACGGTCCTCTCGATGTCCTCGACGAGGATGCAGATATCGGAGATCGGTTGGGTTTGGCCGAACTTCATCGCGTCGCCTTTCTCATCGCTTCAGGATGACGCCGACGCGCGCTGCGGCGCCGACAAGATGGGCGCGCATCGCCGCCTCCGCTTCGTCCGGGGCGGCGGCGCGAAGGGCCGCGTAGATTCGGTCATGCTCGCCGAGATTGACCTCCACGAGGTCGGCGATCGGGTTGATCGCACGGGCGTGGCGGATCGAGCCGCGGATGCGCTCGCAGATGAAGGAGACGAAGGTTTCGATGAAGGCGTTGCCTGTCGCGGCCGCGATCTCCCGGTGGAAGACGAGGTCGGCGTCGATGGAGCCTTCCTCCCAGCGTTCCTCGCCCCGCATTCGCTCCAGCGCCGCGCCGATCCGTTCGAGATGCGCCTCGGTGCCGCGTGCGGCGGCGAGGCGTGCGGCCTCCGTCTCGAGGATTGCGCGCAGCTCGAAAAGCTGCGCCATCCCCTCCCCGCCGAGCGCGGCGGCGTCTATCCTGATGGCGAGCCGGCGTTCCGGCGCGAGGACGAAGGAGCCGACGCCCTGCCGCGCGTCGACGAGTCCGTCCGCCCTGAGCCTCGCCACCGCCTCGCGCACCACGTTGCGGGACACGCCGAACAATGCGGCCAGCTTCTGTTCCGTCGGGAGCCGCGTTCCGGGCGCTATGGCGCCCTCCGAAATGCGACGGCTCAACATCGCCGCCACGCGGTCCGGCAGGAGTTCCGCCGACAGCGGCGTTTCTTCAGTCGGCCAGCCGTGCGACGGAGCGCTCACGATCTCTCCCACCTCCAAGTTGTAGGATGATGCGATCACTCGGTCGCCTTGGTCAATCACTAATGCGCGCCCGGCGGCGTTCGCGGCTCTTCTCGATTTCCTCGCAGGGAGGTTGCGGCGAACCGCAGGCGTCGCTTGCGGATCGCCGCGCTCGGCTCGGCCCCGGCTTCGCCCGCGACCAGATCCGCCCGGAGGGAGCCCTCCTCACCCTCGGGGCCTGAACGGCAATGGCGATTGTTGAGCCATAACCCTTCGAGACAATCGAAGGTTCCGGCCCCGGTCTCAGACGGAGAGCGTATCCTCTCGGGAGTCTCGCCGGGGAACCGAGGCCGGGCCCCGGCATGCTCCGGCGCATGCGGCTCTCATCTTCCGCGGAACGGATCTAGCCGCCGGACGCGGCCGAGAGGCTGGATGAGACGACGATCATCTGCGCCGTGTCGCGCGCAAGAAGTTCCCGCATGCCTTCAAGGTCTTCAGGCCGCCCGAAACGCGTCGTCTCAAGGCCGAAGGCGCGCCCCAGCGCCTCGATATCCGGGTTGACGAAGCCGGTTCCGGCGACGCGCCCGGGATAGAGTCGCTCCTGATGAAGGCGGATCGAGCCATAGGCCCCGTTTTCGGAGACGATCACCTTGAGAGGAAGGCGCCGCTCACGCGCGACCGCGAGTTCCGCTCCCGTCATCAGAAGGCCGCCGTCTCCGACGAGGCAGACGACCGGACGGCCGGGATGCCTGAGCCCGGCGGCGACCGCCGCCGGAACGCCGTAGCCCATCGCGCCCGAGATCGGGGCCAGCATGCGTTGCGGCGGACGAAAGGGAATGGCGCGGTACGCCGGGGCGCCGAACGCGCCGGCGTCCAGCGTCACGATCGCATCCTCGGGAAGCTGCCGGGCCAGCGCCGCGACGACGCGGTCGAAGGCGAGCCCGTCCGTCGGCTCCAGCGCCCGGCGGTCCGCCAGCGCCCGGCGCTGCTCCGCCAGTCGCCCGATCCAGCCCGAGCGGTCAGGCAGCCGCGCCTCCGGCTCCCCGATCGCGTCGAGCGCCTCGGGCGCGTCCGAGACCATCCCGAGATCCGTGGCGAAATGCGTGCCGATCGCGTTCGCGTCGGGGTGGATATGCGCCAGCCGCCGCCGGGGGCGGACCAGTTCGGGAAAGACGTAGCCCTGGGTCGTGATGTCGCTGAGCCGCGCGCCGACGACGAGAAGCGGGTCGGATTCCGCCATTACCGCCATCTGCGCCGGCGGATTGGCGAGCTGCATCGCCCCGGCGTAGAGCGGGTGATCGTTCGGGAAAAGGTCCTGCCGCCGGAAGGAGACGGCGACGGGAACGCGCCATCGCTCCGCGAAGCGCAGGAGCGCGGCGCGCCCCATATCCGATTCGAGCGCCGAGCCCGCCAACAGCAGCGGCCGCTCCGCATCTTCGAGCCAGCGGCGTAGCGCGGCGACGTCGCCCGGCGCCGGCGCCGCCCGGGGCGCGCGTTGCGGGGCGACGGCCGGCGCGCCGGATGCGGCCGTCAGAACGTCCTCCGGAACCGAGATGACGACCGGACCGGGGGTTCCGCCGGTCGCAACCCGGAAGGCTCGCAGCAGGGTTTCAGGCGCCCGCGCAGGGTCGGCGATCTCCGCCGTCCATTTCGCAATGCCGCCGAACATCCCGCCGTAGTCTATTTCCTGGAAAGCGTCCCGCCGCAGATCGGCGGCGGCGACCTGGCCGACGATGAGGATGAGCGGCGTCGCATCCTGCTGCGCCGTGTGCACGGCGATCGCGGCGTTGCAGGCGCCGGGGCCGCGGCTGACGCAGACGACGCCCGGCCGTCCGGTCAGCCGCGCATCGGCGAGGGCCATGAAACCCGCGCCGCCCTCGTGCCGGCACACCACCGTGTCGATCTCCGGCCTGTCATGGAGCGCGTCCAGAAGGCCGAGATAGCTCTCGCCCGGCACGCAGAAGATTCTGTCCACGCCGTGGGCGATGAGCGTTTCGACGATGAGATCGCCAACGCGGCGCATGTGTCGGTCTCCGTTCGAGAGGAAGGGGCGGCCCTAGCGGCCGACGGCGTAGCCCTGCATGCCGCGCGGATTGGCCGCCGCGCGGAGATAGAGCTGGCCGTCGCGACTCTCGCGCGAGCAGGCGGAGAGCCGGCCCTCGGACCAGTCTCCGCCCGTCACGACGTCATGGCCGCGATCGCGCAGGGCCCGCACGGTTTCCGGCGGGAACCGCCCTTCGAGCACGAGCCGGTTGGGCCTGGCTTCCCGCGGCCAGAACGAGCTCGGCGGGTGCTCGCTGTGGAAGGAGGGGGCGTCGATCGCCTCCTGCAGGTTCAGCCCGTGGTGTATGTGCCTCAGCAGGAAGATGAGCGACCACTGGTCCTGCTGGTCGCCGCCCGGCGTGCCCCATGCGAGGTAGGGCCCGCCGTCCTTCAGCGCCATTGACGGGGTCAGGGTCGTGCGGGGGCGGCGCCGCGGCGCGAGCGTGCTCGGCAACCCCTCCTCCAGCCAGAACATCTGGCCGCGCGTGGTGACCGAGAAACCCAGCCCCGGGACGACGGGGCTGGACTGGAACCAGCCGCCGCTCGGCGTCGCGGCGACCATGTTCCCCCAGCGGTCGATCACGTCGATATGGCAGGTGTCGCCCCGCATCGCGCCGTCCGGATCGGTTTTCGGCTCGCCGTCCGGCCGGACGCTTTTCGCGACGGTCGGCTCGCCGACCCCCAGCATCGCGTTCAGATTCGCCGCGTTCTCGTCCGCGATGCGGTATTTCGGAAGGCGGGGAAGCCGCCCGTCGGGCGAGCCCGGCCTGAACTCGGCGTTCGCCCTCTCGCCGACGAGGCTCCGCCGCTCGCGATTGTAGTCAGCCGAGAGCAGCGTATCCAGCGGCGCCTCGTAGCCCTCCGCATCGCCATACCACGCTTCGCGATCCGCGAAGGCGAGCTTGGAGGCCTCCACGACCGTATGGACGAAATCCGGCCCGTCCGCCGGCATCTCTCCGAGCGGCGTGTCCCTGAGCAAGGCGAGTTGCTGCAGCATGAAGGGCCCCTGGCTCCAGGGGCCGCACTTGGCGATCGTGTGGCCGTGGTAGTCGAGCGTCGCCGGCGCCTCTTTCGTCGCGCTCCACCGGCTCATGTCCTCCCCGGTCAGGAGGCCTGAATTGCGACCGCCGCTCGAATCGAACAGCGGTCCGGCGCGATAGAAGCTGTCGATGGCCTCGGCGACGAAACCCTCGTACCAGGCGCGCCTGGCCGCCTCGATCCCGCGCTCACGGTCGCCGCTCGCGGCGGCCGCCTCGGCGAGAAGCCGCCTGTAGGTCGCCGCGATGTCGGGATTGCGGAAAAGGTCCCCCTCCTTCGGCAGACAGCCCGCGCGGCAGTAGATCGCGGCCGAACTGGGCCAGTGCGCGCGGAACATCTCCTCGACCGTCGCCATGGCGCCGACGATCCGCCCCACGAGCGGAAAGCCCGTCACGGCATAGTGGATCGCCGGGGCGAGCACCTCCTCCAGCGGCATCGTCCCGTGATCGCGGAGGAGCAGGAGCCAGGCGCCGAATGCGCCCGGAACGACCGCAGGCAGCAGGCCGGTCGCGGGCACGAGGTCCAGCCCGAGATCGCGCAGATTCGCCGCCGTCGCCGCGGCCGGCGCGACGCCCTGCCCGCAGATCACCTCGATTCCGCCCTTCGACGCGTCATGGAGAAGGATCGGAACCTCGCCCCCCGGGCCGTTCAGGTGCGGCTCGACGATCTGGAGAACGAAGCCGCCCGCCGCCGCGGCGTCGAAGGCGTTTCCGCCCCGCTCCAGGACGCCCATCGCGGCCGCGGAGGCGAGCCAATGGGTCGACGCAGCGACGCCGAACGTCCCCCTGAGCTCCGGCCGGGTGGTGAACATTCCGGGCGCTGTCATCCCCTGCTCCTGTTGCAAGTCGGGCGGAAGCCTGCATACTGATCTGTATACAGCAACGAAGTCAGGGAATTCGGGGGCGCTTGTCAACTGCGGCGAACATGGATCAGGGCGCGAATGGAGGCCCCAACCTCTCCGAACGTGCGTATCGCGCGCTCCGTGAGATGGCGGCCAATTACAGTTTTCGCCCCGGCGAGCGGCTCAACGAGGTGAAGCTCGCCCAAGCGCTGTCGCTGAGCCGGACGCCGCTTCGCGAGGCGCTGCACAGGCTCGCCTCCGAAGGGTTGATCGTCCCCACCGGAGGGCACGGGTTTCTGGCGAGGCCGCTGGACGCGCGCCAGGTCCATGATCTCTACGAAGCCCGCCTCGCCCTCGAGACGGCGATCGTATCGCTCGCCTGCACGCGCGTCACGCCGGACTGGCGCGCGTCGGTCGGCGCATATCTGGACCGGAGCGCCGAGGCGCACGACACTGCGCCGACCGAGGAGCTGGTGCGGCTCGACGAAGGCTTCCACGAGTTGCTCGCCGAGGCGTCGGGGAACGACGAGCTTCTGCGCATGCTCCGCAACATCAATGCGCGGATCCATTTTTTCCGATGGGTCGACATGCGCGGCCGCCGCGACGGCACCCAGGCGGAACATCGCGCCCTCGCGGAGGCCGTCTGCGCCGGAGATGCGGCGCGCGCGGCCGAGATCGCCCGCGCGCACATCGCCCGCCGGCTCGACCAGATCATGAGCGTCGTCGGGGAAGGCTACGCGCTTCTCTCTTCCGGCGACGGGCCGAAAGCGGAGGCGGGGATGGACATGAACCGACCGGGGAAGGCGACAGAATGAACGAGATGACCGGCGCCGAGGCCTTCGTCCGGATGCTCGACCTTCACGGCGTGAAGGTGGTGTTCGGCCTCTGCGGGGACACGAGCCTCCCCTTCTACGATGCGCTCTATCGCCTGGACCACGGCATCGAGCACGTCCTGACGCGGGACGAGCGCTCCGCCTCCTACATGGCGGACGTCTACGCCCGCGTCTCCGGCAAGGTCGGCGCCTGCGAGGGCCCTTCGGGCGGCGGCGCGACCTATATCCTCCCTGGCGTCGTCGAGGCGAACGAATCCTCCATCGCGCTCCTCTCGATCACGACGGATATCGGAACCGGCTCGCGCGGGCGCTTCGCGCTCACGGAACTCGACCAGGAGGCGCTGTTTCGCCCGCTCACCAAGTGGAACAAGGTGATCGACAGCGCCGCGGCGCTGCCCCGGACGGTGCGGGCGGCCTTCCGGCAGATGACGACGGGGCGACCCGGGGCGGTTCATCTCGGGCTGCCTTTCGACGTGCAGAAGGCGCCGGTGGACGCGGACGAGGTCTGGGGCGATCCGGCGATGGGGCAGTTTCCCTCGCTGCGCGCCGCGCCCGACCCGGCGGCGGCGGAGGAAGCGGCGGCGCTGCTCGCCTGTGCGCACCGCCCTTTCATCCTCTGCGGCGGCGGTCCCGTCATCGCCGGCGCGCGGGCCGAAGTCGCGGCGCTAGCCGAGCGCCTCGGGGCCGTCGTGGCGACCTCGATCAGCGGCCAGGGCGCCATTCTCGACGATCATCCGCTCGCGCTCGGCGTCGTCGGGTCGAACGGCGGCTCGGCGGAGACTCGCAGCGTGCTGGACGAGGCCGACGTCATCCTGATGGTCGGCTGCCGCGCCGGCTCCGTGACGACCGAACGTTGGCGGCATCCGAAGCCGGGCGCGGCGAAGATCATCCACGCAGACGCCGACCCCGCCGTGATCTCCGCGAACTACCCGACGGAGGTCGCCCTCGTCGGCGATGCGAAGCTGGCCCTCGCCGCGCTGCTTGAAGCGCTCGACGACGGCGCGGCTCCGCGGGACGGGGCCGAAGCGCGCAAGGCCGTCGCCGCAGCGAAGGCGGCGAAGTTCGCCCGGTTCGAGGCGCTCGCAGCGTCGGAAGACCGCCCGATCCGTCCGGAGCGAGTCGTCCGCGAACTCGCGGCGCTGCTGCCGAAGGACGCCGTGGTCGTGGCCGATCCCGGCACGCCGTGCCCCTACTTCTCCGCCTATTTCGAGCTCAGGCACCCGGACGCGCGGCTCATCAGCAACCGCGCGCATGGCGCGCTCGGCTATTCGCTGCCGGGCGTGCTCGGCGCGCATTATGCCCGGCCAGGGGCGAAATGCGTCGCTGTCATGGGCGACGGCAGCTTCGGCTTCAACGCCGGCGAGATGGAGACGCTGGCGCGCACCGGCGCGCCGGTGACGCTGATCGTCTTCTCGAACAGCGTCTTCGGCTGGATCAAGGCGGGACAGAATTCAGGCTTCGGGCAGCGCTACTTTTCCGTGGACTTCAACCGGACCGACCATGCCCGCGTCGCGGAAGCGTTCGGACTGAAGGCCTGGCGGGTCGAGGATCCGGCGGACCTGCGCGGCGCGCTGGCGGCCGCGCTGGAACATGGCGGGCCCACGCTGGTGGACATCATATCTCAGCCTCTGCACGAGGCGGCGGCCCCGGTCACGGAGTGGATCGCCTGAGACGAACGCCCGCTCTTCGGAGCGGTGGAAAGTGCTTGGCCGAGGAGCCGGGCGAGACAGGGAAAGAAAGGAAAACGAATGTCTTCTCACGACGGAACGACAAAGCTCCCCTCCATAACCCGGCGTCAGGCCGCGCTGGGCGCGCTCGCGACCGCGCTCGCGGGCGGCGCGGCCTTCCGCTCCACGAGCGTGCTGGCCCAGGCGACGAACCTTCAGTGGGGCTCCTCCTCCATCGGCTCGACCGGCTATGTCATCATGGAGGGGCTTGCGAACACGGTGAACCGCCACACCGACCTGCAGAACGCCTCGATGGCGACGAGCGGCGGCGCGGAGAACATGCAGCTCTTCGCCGAGGGGGTGATCCAGCTCGGGCAGACGACGGCGACGGACTGGAAGCCGGCGGCGGAGGGGCAGGATCCCTATCCGCAGCCGATCGAAGTCCACCAGATGTTCGCCTACACGCTCTTCAACTGCACGCCGATGGTGCGCGCCGACAGCGACATCCAGACCCTCGACGACCTGCGCGGGCGGCGCTGCATGCCCTCCCCCGCCGGCAGCTCCACCGCCGTGATGTGGCAGGTCCTGTTCGAGGCGGCGGGCATCCTGCCTGATATCTCGTGGACCTACGGTTCCTGGCGCGAGACCTACGACGCGCTCATGGCGGGATCCGTCGACTGCATCCCCTCGCTCTTGACCAATGGCCGCCCCGCCCCGATCCTCTCCGAACTGGTGGCGACCCGGCAGGTCCGGATGCTGCCGGTGCCGCAGGAGACGGTCGCGAAGGCGCAAGCCCTCAACCCCGGCATCTCGCTCGGCCGCATTCCCGCCGGCGCGGTCGCGGGGATCGACGAGGAGGTGATGGCGGCGTCCTTCGCCGGCGTGCTCGCCGCCGCGCCGAGCCTCGATCCCGAGATCGGATACCAGGTCGTCAAGGCGATCTACGACAATGTCGAAGAGGTGAAGGCGCTCGGCGTCCAGTTCCAGGACATCGACCTCAACTTCGCGGTGGACTACCTCGTCGGCGGTTTCGCCGTGAACAAGGGCGCCGCGCGCTACTTCAAGGAAAAGGGCGTCTGGAAGGACAGCCTGATCGAAGCCGCATGAGGCTCCCGCGCCGCGGGCCGAAAGGTCCGCGGCTTTTTCCCGAAGAGGGCCGCATCGCCCGCGGCGGCGCAGGAGCGTGAGTTACATGCGAAAGGCGGCCGGCTACTTCACGGACGAGGAGGGTTCGCCCGCCATCGTGGTCGCGCTCGGTCTGGTCGCGCTCCTCTATGTTCTCGCGCATATCGGGCAGGTGCTGACCTACGCCCTGCCCTCCGGGCAGTTCAAGATCCTGCATGTCGGCGGCGCGGCGGCCATCGTCTTCCTCGGGATAGCGGCGCGGACGGTCGGGGTCGGCGGCCGCGCCCTTCATCTCGCGCTCGCCCTGGCGGCGTTCGCGGTGGCGTTCTACATCTTCGACCAGCACCAGCTTCTGACCACCAAGCGGTCCTTCGTCCCCAACGTCGCGGACCAGGTCGTGGCGGCGGCCCTGCTCGCGCTCTGCCTCTATGCGGCGCTCCGCGAATGGGGCTGGGTCGTCAGCCTGATCGCGGTCGCGGGCCTGCTCTACGGCTATTTCGGCCAGTCGATGCCCGAGGGGCTGCTCTATCACGGCGGCATCACGCTCAGGCGGCTGATCGGCTACACCTCGATCCCCTACTTCACCGGCCTCCTCGGCAGCCTCGCCGAGCTTTCGGCCGGAACGATCTTTCCCTTCATGCTGTTCGCCGCCGCGCTCTATGCGACGGGCTGCGTCGATTTCATCATGAAGCTCGCCTATCGCGTGGGCGGCAAGAGCCGGGCGGGGCCCGCCCAGGTGGCGATCATTTCCAGCGGCCTCATGGGAATGGTGTCCGGCTCGTCCGTCGCCAATGTGGCTTCGACAGGCGCGCTCACCATCCCCTTGATGAAGCGGGTCGGCTTCAGGCCGGAATTCGCCGGCGCTGTCGAGGCCGTGGCCTCGACCGGGGGGCAGATCACGCCTCCTGTCATGGGGCTCGCGGCGTTCCTGATCGTCGGCCTCACCGGAATTCCTTACGGCGAGATCGTCATCGCGGCGGTTTTCCCGGCGTTGATCTACTATCTCTACCTGATGTTCGCCGTGCACCTTCGCGCCGTGAAGCGCGGCCTCGACGCCTCGGCGGACAATGCGCTGGCGGAGGAGCTTGGGGACGGCGGCGAACCATTGTGGAAGAGCTGCCTGCTGCACGCGCATTTCTTCATCGCGACCGGCTTCCTCATCTGGCGCCTCCTCGAGACGAACCTCGCGGGCCGGAGCTCGCTGGAGGCGATGGGAATCCTGCTGACCGTCTATGCAGCGCGCGAGATCGCGCTCACTTGGCGCGGCCCGGCGGAGATCGGCCGCGGGCTGGTCGCGCTCCTCTGCCGGACCGCCTGGCGCGGCGGCGTCGGCGGCGCGCAGATCGCGGTCGTCGTCGCCGTGATCGGCGTTCTCGTCGACATCCTTTCCGTCACGGGCTTCGCGCAGAAGCTCTCCTTCTTCATGCTTGAGCTGGCCGGCGGCTCTCTCTGGCTGCTGCTCGTCGTGGCCGCCTTCGCCTGCCTCGCCTTCGGGCTCGGGCTGCCGACCTCCGCGGCCTACATCCTCGTCGCGCTGATGGGCGCGCCCGCGCTTGTCCAGCTCGGCGTCCCGCTGATCGCGGCGCATTTCTTCGTCTTCTTCTTCGCGAACCTTTCGGCGATCACGCCGCCGGTCGCGGTCTGTTGTCTCGTCGCCGCGAAGATCGCGAAGGCAGGCTTCTTCCAGACCAGCTTCATCGCGGTCCGACTCGGGCTGCCCGGCTTCGTGCTGCCGTTCCTGTTCGTCGCCCATCCGGAGATCCTCGGCGTAGACGCCGGGCTCGGCTATACGGCGCTCGTATCGGCGATGGCGCTGCTCGGCGTGATCGCAGTCAACGTGGTGCTGGAGGGGCATCTCTTGCGCCCGATCTCATGGATCGAGCGCGCGCTGCTTCTGCCTGCGGCGCTGGGCCTGCTGCATCCGAGCCTCTGGGCTTCGGCGGCCGGCATCGGCCTCTTCGTCCTCGTCTTCGCCTTGCAATACGCGACCTGGCGAAAGACTCAGCCAGCCCAGTCCGGCGCGGCTCCATAGGGCGAGACGGTCATGAACCCGCCCAGTTCCGGCGGCAGCGCATAGACCTTGCCGCCCGAGATTGCCACAGGCGGCGCAATCCCGCCAGCGGCGAAACACGCCTCGGTCAGCGCCGGATCGTCCGAGCCGAGCGCGGTGGAGACGATCCATGGCGCGCCGACCTGCGGCCGGGCCCATGGCGCGACGGAAGGAAGCTCGTCATGGGCGACGAGGATGCAGGCGCCCCGTTCGAGGCGCAGGACCCGTCGTTCCCCGCGCCGCTCGCAGGGCCGGTCGCAGAAGCGCCCGAAGCGGAACGCGGCCTCGTCCGGGTCCTCCACCGCAATCAGGACGGCGCCGAGCGACCGCACCCCGTTGTCATGGGCGAGCCATCGCTCCTGCCACACCGCGGCCTCCGTATGGTGCGCGAGCACCTGCACGCGGCCCTCGGGCATGGCGTCCGGCGGCACGCGGATCACCGTGAACCGGGCCTCGTCGCCGGCCCCGTCCTCCGTCTCGACCGGGCGCGTCAGCGCCACCGGCTCTCCGGGATGGAACCCGCCTTCGCTCAGCCGGCGACGCGCGGCCTCCGCATCGGAGACAGCGAAGGCGATGAGATGAAGGCCGACATGCCGGGCGGTCGCGGCCTGCAACTGGCGAGCAAGCGGCGTATCCGACACCGCCGCGAGGAACTCGAGATAGCCTTCGCGCAACATGACGCACCGGTTCGCCGTGCCGCTGGCCACAAGCCCGGCCTCCGTCCGGTTCCGCTGCGCCGTGAAGGGCGTGAGCCTGAAGCCGATCGCGCTCAACACCCTCGCCGCTTCGTCCAGCGAAGGTGTGAAATGGGCGACATGATCCAGGAATATCTGCCCGCTCTCAGGCAATTGCGCCATCACAGGTTCTCCTCCTCCGGTCCTGAGCCAAGCTAGCCGGACGTCTCCCGCATAGAAACCCGGTCTGGGAGCCTCGCGGGGTCTGGCCTGCCTCGGAGACGTCGGGGCGCCCTGCCCGCTCTCGAATTGCTCTGAGGCGGCAATCGCCTCGGCGCTTCGGGCGCGGAGATGCGCCTGCGCGCGTTCAGAACCCGCTTCCGGCCGTCCCGGCGCCTCACCTGAAGCCGCTCCTCCGCGTAGAGCCGCCAGAGCTTCCTGTGGTTCACCGCGACGCCCTCCCACTTCAGCAGCACATAGGCGCGCCGATATCCTATCCGCGGAGGGAATGCGCCCGACGCCTGACCCTCTCCATCCGGCGGCGCGCCAACTGGACTCCGAAACGGCGCTTCGGCAAGTAGATTGCATGGAAGCCGAGACCAACAACCGCACGAGACGAGACCCGGAGGGCACGAGGCAGCGCCTTCTGGAGGCGGCGACGGCGGAGTTCGCCGCTCATGGCTTCGAGGGGGCGCGTGTGGAGCGTGTGGTCGTAGCCGCCGGCGTCACGACGCGAATGCTCTATCATTATTTTGGCGACAAGGATGGGCTCTACATGGCCGTTCTCGAAGCGGCCTACGCCGAGTTGCGGGCGGGCGAGCGGCGGCTCGATCTGGACGCCGGGGCGCCGGAAGAGGCGTTGGACCGGCTGGTGCGCTACACGTTCGACTTCTTCCAGAACAATCAGGTCTTCGTGCGCCTGACCCAGGGGGAGAACCTGCTCTCCGGTCGGCGCGCCCGCCGCTCCCAGTCTATCCGCGAGATGTCACAGCCGCTCATCGACGGTATCGAGCGGCTGATGGAGCGCGGCGCGGCGAGCGGCGCCTTCCGGGAGCGTGCGGACCCGCTCCAACTCTATATCAGCATCGTCGCGCTCAGCGCGCACCACATCAACAACCGCCACACGCTTGGCGCGGTGTTCGGGCGCGATCTGGCGGACCCGGAATGGATCGCCGCGCGTCGCGAGCATGCGGTGAAGATGATCATGCGCCATGTCGGCGCGCGCAGCGGCGGCTTGTAAATATCCGCTTACTTTCCGATCATGCCGCACCGGGATGGAGGAGCGGAGAATGGGAAGAATTGACGCGCGGATGGCCGAACTCGGGCTTGAACTCCCTCCGCCATGGACGCCGCGGGGCCGGTTCGCCCCCTTTCGCCGGGACGGTCGGCTCGTTTTCCTCTCCGGGCAGATCTGCGAATGGGGCGGGGAGGTGACGCTGCGGGGTCCCGTCGGCGAAGGGCGGGTCGCGCCTGAGGAGGCGCGGAGGGCGGCGCGGATCTGCGCGCTCAACCTTCTCTATTGCCTCCGGCTTGCCTGCGACGGCGATCTTGACCGGGTGGGCGCCGTCCTCCGTCTCGGCGGCTTCGTGAATTGCGTGCCGGGCTTTCCGCTCAGCCCGTTTGTGGTCGATGGCGCGACGGACGTCTTCATCGATCTCTTCGGAGAGGCTGGCGTCCACGCACGAACCGCCGTCGGCGTCGCCGGCTTGCCAGGGGATGCGGCGGTGGAGGTGGACGCTATCGTGTCGCTGAAGGAAGGATAGGCCGGGGCGGCGCGAACTCTGCCAGCGCCAGCCCCGCGCCAAGCAGCGCGGCCTCCTTGCCCGGGGGCGCCGCCAGCATGACGGAGAGCGGCAGGCCGGCCTCGTCCGCGCCCCAGGGGAGGCAGAGGAGAGGGCCGCCGAAAACCGTCCATGGCGTCAGCATGTGCTGATACCCCGTGCCGCCTTCGCGCGGCGGCGCGGGCGCGGGAACGGGCGGCGCCACAAGGATGCCGAACGGCTCCGCGGCGCGCCAGAACTGGTCCCGCGCCTTTTCGAGGCGTGTGAGAGCCGCCGCGCGCTCCGCTGCGTCGATTGCGGCGCCGGCCTTCAGCGCGGCGGCGAAGGCCGGGCCGAGCGGGGCGTCGCGAAGGCGCGCGCCGTGCAAGGCCGCCGCCTCTGCAAGCATCACGATGCGGTGGTCGGCGACGACAGCCGCGAGGTCGACGCCATGAGCCAGCGGCCTCACCTCCGCCCCGGCTTCACGGAGCGCGTCGGCCGCACCTGCCGCAGCCTGCTTTGCGGCGGCGGAGAGCGGCGCCGCAGGGTCCGCCTCCGGCAAGCCTGCGCGCAGCCGCGACATGTCCGGCGCGGCGGGGGCCGAGCCGCCGCATGCCATGAAGGCGTCGGCCGCGATCTTCGCGTCGCGCGCAATGAAGCCGATCATGTCGAAACTCGGCGAGAGAGGCGTCACCCCGTCCGTCGAGAGCGCATCCTTGCCGGGCTTGAAGCCGACTGCGCCGCAATAGGCCGCCGGGCGTATCAGCGAGCCCGCCGTCTGCGTGCCGAGCGCGAGATCGAGAATTCCCGCCCCCACCGCGGCGCCGGACCCGCTGCTGGAGCCGCCCGGCGTTCGTGAGGGGTCGTAAGGGTTCAGCGTCGGCGCAGGGTCGATAAAGGCGAATTCGGTCGTCGCGGTCTTGCAGAGAAATGTCGCCCCGGCGTCGCGCAGCGCCGCGACAACCGCCGCGTCTCTCTCCGCCGGAGCGGCGCCCGCGCATGCGGCGCTGCCGTTCCTCGTCGGCGCGCCCTTCACGTCGATGACGTCCTTCACGCCGAGAACGATCCCCGCGAGTGGGCCTGAGGCCGAAGCCAGGTCCCCTTCCGCCCGGTCAAGCGCCGCCGCGTCGCAATCGAGCAGCGCGGCGAGCGCGGGTTCCCGTCGCGCGATCTCTGCGCGCAAGGACGTCGCCCGCGCTGTTCCGGTCGCCATCCGCTCCGCCTCCATCTTTTTGCGCCGCACCGCGGCATAAACCGCTTGCGGAGATTTGTAAGCATGTGCTTACTTGCATTAAACCGCGGCATCAAGTCCGAATCTGCCTACTTGAAGGCCACACAAGTGGGGATACGCCTAGAGATTGATCACACCGGAACGAAAAAGGACCGACACATGACGCAGACAGGGAATCGCTTCGTCGCCGTGCTTCGCGGCGCCGCCATCGCCGCAACTATCGCCGTGGCCCCGCTTTCGGCGCAGGCGGCGGAGCTGACGCTGCTTTCGAGCTTCAACAGCACGCAGAAGCCGACCTATGCAGTGCTCAAGCGCTATCTGGCGAACGTCGCGAAGATCGGCGGAGACGTGGTGACGTTCCGCATCTCGGGGCCGGAGGCGGTGCCGATCTTCGAGCAGCTTGAGCCCGTCTCCTCCGGCGCCTTCGACATGCTCTACACCCATCCGGTGTTTCACGCGGGCAGCGGCGGGCTCGCGCTCACGGTGGACGCCATGAAGGTGGACCCGGTCGCCCGCCGTGAAAGCGGCGTTTGGGACGCTGTGGACGCCTTCTATCAGAAGACACACAATCTGAAGATGGTGGCCCTGATGTCCGTCAGCATGGAAGGTTACCATCTCTTCACCAAGGAGCCGCTGAGCGAAGCGGGGGATCTCGCCGGGCGCAAGGTGCGCGGCACGCCGACCTATTTCGGCCCGATCAAGGCGCTCGGCGCGGAGCCGGTCGTTCTCCCCGGCTCGGAGATCTACTCCGCGCTGCAGACCGGCATCGTGGACGGCGCCGGGTGGCCCGCCGCCGGCATGGTCAGCATGAAGCATTACGAAGTGGCCAACTGGAGGCTCCGCCCGACCTTCGGCGCGGCGACGCAGCCCGTCTTCGTCAATCTCGACGCGTGGAACGGGCTCACGGCGGAGGAGCAGGCGATCCTCCTCGAAGCCGGCCGGATCACGGAGCTCGAAATGCCCTGGCTCGGCAACGCCATCCAAGCCGAGGAGGACGCGAAGCTGGCCGAACTCGGCGTCGGCGTCCAGCAACTCTCGCCGGAAATGGCGGCCAAGGTGCAGACGGCCTTCATCGAGTCGATCTGGGAGATCGGCGCGGAGTGTTGCGGCGAAGCGGCGTCTTCGCTCCGCGCGCTCGCGAAAGAAGCCGGGCTGACCGAATGAGCGCCGCGCGGGCGGCTCCGGCATGGTCGCGGGCCGCCGCCGGAGCCGCCCGCACCCATGACCTGCTGACTGAGGCAGGCCTGCGGCTCGCCATGCTCGCGCTCGCCTGGATCGTCCTCGCCTATGTGTGGGAGGTCGTCGCCCGCTACGCGTTCGGCGCCCCGACGCGCTGGTCCGCCGATCTCGTCTCCTACCTCCTTCTCTTCGTCGCCTTCATGGCGATGCCGCAGGTGACGAAGGAGGGCGGGCATGTCGCCGTCACAATCCTGCTGGAGCGGCTCCCGCCCCGGGCGCACCGCTACGCGGCGGCGGCGATCGGCGCAGCGGGCTGCGTGGTCTGTCTCTTTCTCGCTAAGATCGCCGCCGAGGAGACGATGCGGCAACTCGAGCGGGACGTGCGGATGATGGCCGCGCTGCCGGCGCCCAAGGGCTGGATCTCGGTCTGGATCGTCTACGGCTTCCTGTCGTCGGCGCTCCACTTCGCCCGCGCGGCGGCGCAGGGCGCGCGGGGCTGAGATGGAGGCGCTTCTCTTTCTCGGGGCGGCGGCGGGCGGGCTGATGCTGCTCTTTCTCGCCGGGGTTCCCGTTTTCCTCGCCTTCCTCATTCTCAATGTCTCCGGTGTGGCGATCCTGCTCGGGCCGCGCGCCTTCGGCCTTGTTGTCAACTCGATCTTCACGACGGCGACGACCGGAACGCTGACCGCCGTCGCGCTCTTCGTGCTCATGGGAGAAATACTGTTCCGCTCCGGCGCCACCGACGTGCTCTTCCGGGCGATGGACAGGCTCATCGGGCGGATCGCCGGGCGGCAGTTCATGCTCGCGGGCGCGCTCTCCGCCGTCTTCGGCGCACTCTCGGGCTCCAACATGGCCGTCGCGGCGATGATGGCGCGGACGATCTTTCCCGGGATGACGGCGCGCGGCTACGACCGGAAGCTCTCCATCGGGATGATCCTCGGCGGCGCGAGCCTCGCGCCCGTGATTCCGCCCAGCGTGCTGGTGATCATCATCGCCACGCTCGCCAATGTCTCGGTCGCGGGGCTCCTCATCGCCGGCGTGCTGCCGGGGCTTCTGCTGGCCGGTCTCTTCATATTCTACGCCTTGATCCGCGTCCGTCTCGAACCTGCGCTGGCGCCCGAGACGCCCGAGGCGGCGGGCGGAGCAGGTTCGGTCTCGGCCGCGCTCCTCTCATGCGCGCCGTTTCTCCTCATCATGGCCTCGGTGATGGGGCTGATCCTCATGGGCGTGGCGACCCCTTCGGAAAGCGCGGCGACCGGGGTCGTCGGCGCCATGGCGGCGGCGGCCGTGTTCCGGCGTCTGACGCTCCCGATGCTTGCGGGGGCGCTCCGCAGCGCTGCGCTCATCACCGCGATGATCATCGTCATCATGGCTTCATCCACCCTCTTCTCGCAGCTTCTCGCCATCAGCGGCGCGTCCGGCGCGCTGACGGAGGCTGTCTCCGCGCTCGGCCTCTCGCCATGGCTGATGCTGCTGGCGATGCTCGGGCTCGTCTTCGTCTTCTGCCTTTTCGTGGATCAGGTGGCGGTGATGCTCGTGATCATCCCGATCTACCTGCCGCTGGTGGAAACCCTGGGTTTCGATCCGCTCTGGTTCTGGCTGCTGATGCTGCTGAACGTCACCGTGGGCGGCATCACGCCGCCCTTCGGCTACGCCATGTTCGCCTTCAAGGGCGCGGCGGAGGGGGTGACGATGAACGAACTCTTCGCAGCCGCCTGGCCGTTCGTGGGGCTCTTCCTTCTGGGCATGGGCATCGTCGCCGCCTTTCCCGGCCTCGCGACGTGGCTGCCCGGCTTCCTTTGAAGTCTCGGAGCGCCGGAGGCCCTCGCCTCGCCTCTTGCGGCGGATTCCGGTTCGGCTAGCCCCTCATCATGTACGCCACCTGAAACCAAAATACGAAGGCGCGGGTGAATCTGAAAAAGATCACGGTCTACCCAGCGACATACCAGACGTTTCCGATTTGGGGCTGTCACGCCTGCCGGAAACTATCGGCCCTGAGAGAGCCGATTTCGGCTTAATCGCCCGAGCGGCTGCAACGCCTGCTCCGACAGACCCCTCAATAGAACGGGAAGTTATGGTTCAAGGCGTCGGCGGATAGCTCGTTCTGTCGGGAGTTTGACTTTGGAACAAAGCCCGAGGTCCATAAGTCTCCGACCTCGTATCGATCCCTGCGCTCGCGTCCCATGCCTGGTCAGGACCTTGGCGCTTGGCCGCCTGTCAGATAACCGGGAAGTATCGCCGAGCGCTATGCTGTAAGCAGCGAGTCAAACACAAATTGATCCGCCGTCAGATCGGCATCGGAGATGTCTTCGAACGGCCTCAGTCGCACCATCTGGCCGGGCTCGCCGCGAACCACGATCAGGCCGCCCGCCTCGAAGATGGAGAGATCGTCGAAGCCGCCGAGGCCCCAGGCCGAGACGTCGATCATGTCCTCGCCCGGCTCGAAATCCGCGATCACGCCGCCGGCGCCGTCTCCGATCACGAAGCGGTCCGCTCCGCCCTGGCCGACGAGGACGTTGAACCCGCCGTCGTTCACGATCACATCGTCTCCGGATCGCCCGTAGATCGTCTCGGTGCGGAAGGGCTCCGTTCCCGTCACGGTGAGGTTCCGGGCCGGCGCGAAGATGAAGTTGTCCGCGGTGAAGTCCGCGGCGGAGAGACGCTCGCCCCGCTCGTGGTGGAAGCTCATGTTCCCGCTCGCCGCGTCATGGATCGTGACGAGCGTCGCGCCCTGCGCCTCGTTGACGCGGTCGAAGATCGTCAGCTCCGCGAAGGACTGGACGCCCCAGGCCGAGACGTCCAGCACATCCAGCGAAGCGTCGAAGCGGCGGAGCTGGTCGCCCTCGCCGTCGCCGAGCACGAAGGTGTCCGCTCCGCTGCCGCCGACATAGACATCCCGCCCTAGCCCGCCATCGATGATCGCGCCGCCCGCGGGCGCCACGAGTCTGTCGCCGCCCGGCCCGCCGACAAGGACGGGCCGGTCGTCATCCCCGACGCCCGTGATCGTGATCTCGAGCCTCGCGGTCGCTTCTGCGCCGCGCCGGTCGCGGATCGTGTAGAGGAAGCTGTCCGTCGCGGCCTCGCCCGCGCGGAGGTCGTCGAAAGCTCCGTTCGGATCGTAGGAGAAGGTCCCGTCGCCATTGTCGGAGACGAGTCCGCGCGTTTCGCTCGTGTCGGAGGCGACGATGAGGAACATGTCACCCGCATCCGGGTCGAAATCGTTGGCGAGGACGTTCCCGGTCACGAAGGCCGTGTTCGCCGGGGTTTCGAACGCGTCGTCCGTCGCCACCGGCGCATCGTTGACGGGCTGGACCCTGACGACGGCGCGCCCGAAGCCGGTCTCGCCTTCCGCCTCCACGCCGAAGACGAAACTGTCCTCGCCCGCGAAATCCGCATCGGGCCGATAGGTGAAGGCGCCGTCGGGCGCCAGGTCGAGAACGCCGGAGGAAGGGCCGGCGCCGAACGGCAGGAAGACCGCGCCTCCGGGGAGAGTTCCGGTCAGCAGCCCATCCTCCGCCACGGTGAAGCCGAGCGTCAGCGGCCCCGTCGGCTCCGCATCCGGCGCTTCGGCGGCCGAGAGGAAGAGCGCGGTGTCGAGCGCACCGTCGCGCCTCTCCTCCAGCACGATCTCGAGCCGGTTCAGGCCGTCCACGATGAAGCCTTCGACCGAAAAGGCTTGAGAGAACGCATCGGCCCGCGTAGCGCCCGGCCCGGTTGTCTGGTCGCCCACGAGGTCGAGGACGAGATCGGGATGCGCGTCTCCAACCGCCGAGGGCGAGAGCCGTTCGAGCGTCGCGGCATGTCCGTCGCTCAGATACGCCGCCTGATGGCCGTTGAGGCGGATCGAGACGGAATCCTGCAGGGCCGTGCCGGAAAACTCCCGTATCTCCTCCGAGGCGAGCGCCGCCTCGAGGAGCCGCACGAAGCGCGGCGCGGCGTCCCCTTCGCCGCCCGCCCCGAAATCGACGGTGAATTCGACCGTGATCGCGATGCGGTCGTCCGCCGCCCCCGGCGCGCCGAAATCGGTGGAGAGGTCGCCGGGCGGGTCCAGCGGCTCGGTGGAGGCGGTGATCCGCCCCTCGAACCGCTCGGAGCCGCCCGCCTCCGCGACGATCAGCCAGGCCGGCTGGTCCGCCGGCAGCGTATCGGTGAACTGGAGGCCGAGCGCGCCGCCATCCCCGAGGCTGAGGAAACCGGTCTCCCCGTTGAAGTCGAACCGGCCCAGCGTCGCCGCGCCCTCGTCCACGAAGCCGCCGCGGGAGCCCGCCGCGTCCGGCCCTTCGGAGACGGTTCCGGGCGTTCCCTCGTCCATCGGGTCGAAGACGCGGAGCGCGCCCTGCGTGAACTTCACGCCGGCGGGCGAGAAATCCAGAAGGTCGAGCCGGGGAAGGATCGAGGGATCGTCGAGCGCCGCCATGTCTCCGCCCGTCAGCGCGAAGATGTCGTCGAAATCCGCCGTGGTGATCGCGATCCCCGCGATGTCGGCGCCCGAGCGCGCGCCCGAGGCCCCGCCGACGCCGTCATCGTCGTCCCGGAGGATGAGCGAGCGCATGGGGAGCGGCACGGCGCCGAGATCGGCGCGGTAGAAGGTCGTCACCGAACCATCGATATCCAATTGCCCGATCCGCTCGAAGCCGAGGTCGACGGAGCGGCCGCCCGAGAGGAAGGAGCGGATGCCGCCATCCTCCTCGTTGAGCCCCGGCAGGTCTTCCGCAACGCCGGTCGAGAGGACGACGCCCTCGATCAGCGTGGGCGCATTTTCGAAGGTTCCGAAGGCGCGGGCGTCCCCCTCGCGCCGCGTGTCGAAGCTGCTCGCGCTGACGATGAAGCCCTGCGCGGTGAGGGATTCGACGAGTAGCCGGGTGAGGCTTGTCGCGCCAAAGCCCTGCTCCACGATGAAGTCGCCCTCCGTGCTTCCCTCGCCCTCGCCGCCCTCCTCGCCGCCCTCGTCGCCACCGGTCAGGTCGTCCACCGCAAGCGTGCGGAGCCGGTCGGGGCTCATGTCGGAAAGCGCGGTCTGGAAGTCGCTGCGCCCGCGCGCGAGTGTCGTGGCCGCCGCAGAGGCGCCGGCGAATCCGCCCGGCCCGCCGAAACCGC
>JAUIDE010000083.1 GCA_030429105.1 Alphaproteobacteria bacterium | reverse complement strand
GCGTGCTGGGAGCCGCGGCGAGCGCGCCGCCCGAGGACGCCGAGCTCGACGACCTCGACCTGCGGCGGGGCCTCGAGTCCGCGGAGCGACGCTTCCTCCAGCAGGCTCTGCGGACGGCGCGGGGCGGCAAGAAGGAAGCGGCGCGGCTCCTCGGGATCGACCCGAAGGAGCTTGGCTGGGCGCCCTTCGCCCTCGCCACCAATTCCTCGCTCTCCCTCTGGTCCACCGAGATCGGCATGGAGATGCACCCGAACGCCCGCATCTACATCCTGCCCTGCATCGCCGGCCATGTGGGGGCGGACGCCGCGGCGGTGGCGCTTTCCGAAGGGCCGAACGTCTCGGACGACCTCGTCCTCATCGTCGATGTGGGCACGAATGCGGAAATCCTCCTCGGCGACCGGCGGCAGGTGCTCGCCTGCTCGTCTCCCACCGGCCCGGCCTTCGAGGGCGCGCAGATCAGCGCCGGCCAGCGCGCCGCGCCGGGCGCCATCGAGAAGGTGGAGATCGACCCCGTGACGAAGGAGCCGCGCTTCCGCGTCATCGGCTGCGAGCTCTGGTCCGACGATCCGGGCTTCGCCGCCGCGCTCGGGCGCGAGGGGGTGACGGGCATCTGCGGCTCCGGGATCATCGAGGTGATCGCGGAGATGCGCCTCGCCGGGGTGATCGACGAGGACGGCGCCATCGGCTCCGCCGCCGCCGCCGGCACGGGCCGCTGCGTGCCGGACGGGCGGACCCACGCCTATCTCCTGCACGAGACGCCGGAGGGCCGGCGCATCCTCGTCACGCAGGCGGACGTGCGCGCGATCCAGCTTGCGAAAGCCGCGCTCTACGCCGGCGCCCGCCTCCTGATGGACCGGCGCGGGGTGGAGAATGTGGACCGCGTGATCCTCGCAGGCGCCTTCGGCGCGCATATCTCGCCGAAGCACGCGATGGTGCTCGGCATGATCCCCGATTGCCCGCTGGACAAGGTCTCCTCCGCCGGCAACGCCGCCGGCACCGGCGCGCGCATCGCCCTCCTCAACTCCGCCGCGCGGCGGGAGATCGAGAGCGTCGTGCGCCGGATCGAGAAGGTGGAGACGGCGACGGAGCCGCGCTTTCAGGAGCATTTCGTCAACGCCATCGCCGTGCCGCACAAGACGGACCCGTTCCCGGTCCTCAACGGCGTGGTCGCGCTCCCCGCCGTCGCCTTCGGCGGGAGCGGGGACGAGGAGGGCGGGCGGCGGAGGAGGCGGGCGCGGGGCTGATAACCCCTCGCTACCGCTCCGGAGCGCAGGCCGCGGCGCGGAGCGCGGCTTCCGTCTCCGCATCCGCAGGGAAGTAGAGTTCGATCCGCAAGTCCTCCAGCGTCTCGTCCGCCGGCGTCGCGAAGGCGGCCAGCGCAGCGAAGAGGGAAAGCCGCGCCTCGCCCGCGCGGAGGATGACGGGGATGACCGGCCCCGCCGCCTCCCCGCCCGGCCCCGCCTCCGCCGCCAGCCGCTCCGCCGCATGATCGAGCTCCGGCGCGCCGCCCTGCGCCGCGCTCTCGGAGCGAAGCCTGAGCACGGCGTGCCGGGCGACCTCGGGCCAGTTCTCCACATGCGGCGCGAGCGCGCCCGAAGCCATGAGCGCGAGGAGGTCCGCCCCCTCCCCGATCCCGAGGGGGCCGAAGAGCGCGCGCGCCGGGGCGTTGAGCGCGAGAACGCGCCAGAGCCGGTCCACCGCGAGCCCGGGAAAGGGCGCATGGCTGTCGAGCATGTGGCGGACGGCGGCGCGGACGGGCGCCATCTCCGCCTCCGTCCAGTCCCGCGCGCGCCAGCGCGGCGCGAAGCCGGCGCGGGCGAGCAACCGGTTCCGCGCCGGGAGCGGAAGGGCCAGCGCCTCGGCGAGCCGCCCCACCATCTCCGCGCTCGGCCGCGCCTTGCCCGTCTCGAGGCAGGCGATGTGGCGGGCGGAGACATCCGCCGCCGCGGCGAGGCCCATCTGGCTCACCCGGCGCGTCCTCCGCCATGACCGCAATTCGTCTCCGAACCCCTCCATGCGCCAAGACTAGGCGAGAGGCGACGTCGCGTCACTGACCTTCCAGATCATTGCGCGCCGCCTCCCGCGCCCGTTACCCGGGCGGAAAGGGAGGCGCGGCGATGGCGACGATCGGGATGCACAAGCTCTGGCTGAAGGTGGCGGCGGTGGTCGTCGGCTCCTTCGGGCCGATCTTCTTTCTCGGGACGATGGAGGCGACGCTGGAGCCTGCCCGCTGGTCGCTCGACCTCCTCGCCTGGCCGCTCGACGGCGGGACGACATACGAGCACCCCGACACGCGCTTCCTCTCCGCGCTGACGGGCGGGTTCCTCTTCGGCTGGGGCGTCACGATCTGGATGCTCTCCGGCGCGGTCTTCGACGCGGCTCCCGAGGGCGTGAGGCGGGCGGTGATGACCGGCCTTCTCGCCTGGTTCGTGCTGGACAGCGCAGGCTCCATCGCCTCCGGCAACGCGGCGAACGCGCTCATCAACGTCCTCGTCCTCCTCCTCGCCGCCGGCCCGCTCTGGCGCCCGGCGCGGGGGTGAGAACAAGGCTCACAGCAGCAGCCACCCCCCGATCCCGAGGAAGAGGAAGAACCCCACCACATCCGTCACCGTGGTGACGAACGTGCCCGAGGCCAGCGCAGGGTCCGCCCCCACCCGGTCGAGCGCGAGGGGGATGGCGATGCCGGCGAGGCCGGCGACGAGGAGGTTGCCGATCATGGCGACGGCGAGCACGACGCCCAGCATCGGGTCCCCGAACCAGACCACGCCCATGATCCCGACGAGCACCGCGAAGGCGAGGCCGTTGATGAGGCCCACCAGCGCCTCGCGCCCGATCACCCGCCACATGTTCGCCGCCGTCAGATCGCGCGTCGCGAGGGCGCGGACGGCGACAGTCAGCGTCTGCGTCCCCGCATTGCCGCCCATCGAGGCGACGATGGGCATGAGCACGGCGAGCGCGACATAGGCCTGGATCGCCTCCTCGAAAATGTCGATCACGAGGCTGGCGAGGATGGCGGTGACGAGATTGACCGCGAGCCAGGGGAAGCGGGACTTCGTGATGTCCCACACCCGGTCCGCCAGGCTCTCGTCGCCGACGCCGCCGAGGCGCAGGATGTCCTCCTCCGCCTCGTCGCCCATCGCCTCCACCGCGTCGTCGATGGTGATGACGCCGACGAGCCGCCCGTCCTCGTCCACCACCGGGGCGGAGACGAGGTGATACTGGCTGAAGGCGTAGGCGACATCGTCCGATTCCTGCGTCGCGGGAATCGCGTGGAAATCCTCGTTCATTATCTCGGAGAGGAGCGTGGGCCGGCCCGAGCCCATGATCCGCCCGAGCGGGATGACGCCGAGCGGCTTCATCGCCGGGTCGACCACGATCACCTCGTAGAACGGGTCCGGCAGCTCCTCCGCCGCGCGCATCGAGTCGATCATCTGGCCGACGGTCCAGAAGGGCGGTGCCTTCACCAGCTCCCGCTGCATCATGCGGCCGGCGGAATAGTCCGGATAGGCGAGGGACTGCTCGACGACGACCCGCTCCTCCGGGTCCAGCGCCTCCAGCACTTTCTCCTTCTGCGCGTCCTCGAGGTCCTCGACCAGATAGACGACGTCGTCGGAATTCAGCTCCTTCACCGCCTTGGCGAGCACCGCCGGGTCGACGAAATCGAGCACCTCGTCGCGCACCGACTCGTCGAGTTCGGAGATCACCTCGGCGTCGAGCCCGTCCCCGAGCGTGCGGATCAGCGCCTCGCGATCCGCCGAGCCGATCTGTTCGATGAGGTCCGCGAGGTCCGCGACGTGGAGGTCGTCGACAAGGGCGAGAACGCGGGGCGCGTCTTCGGCCTCCAGCGCGTCAAGCACTTCGGAGACGACCTCGGAGCCGAGGCCATAGGCCTCGTCCTCCCTCTCCTCGTCCGCCTCGGGGCGGCGCTCTCGTTCGGATTCTGTCATCGCGCGCTCCCGGCCGGCGACGCATGACGTAGCGGGCCGCGCGCCGCGGCGCCACCCGGCGCGGGGCCGGGCGGCGAAAAAGCGCCTCAGGCGGCGGCCTGCACCCGGTTCCGCCCCGCATCCTTCGCGACGTAGAGCGCTTCGTCCGCCGTCGAGAGAAGGTCCTGGATCGTGCTCGCCTCCTCGCCGGTCGTCGCCACGCCGATGGAGATCGTCACCCGCAGCGTCTCGCCGCTATGGCGGAGCTGGAGCGCCTCGACGGCGGCGCGGAGTTGTTCCGCCCGCTCCATGGCTCGTTCCTCCCCGCAGCCCGGCATGACGACGACGAATTCCTCCCCGCCAAAGCGGCAGGGCACGTCCGCCTGGCGGAAGGTCTTCTGCAGAAGCTCGGCCAGCGCCTTCAGCACCGCATCCCCCGCCTCATGCCCGTAGGTGTCGTTGAACCGCTTGAAATGGTCCACGTCGAAGGAAAGGAGCGCCGCCTCCCTGCCCTGCGCCGCGCACCGCGCCAGCTCGCGCCGCGCATAGTCGAGAAAATACCGCCGGTTGTAGAGGCCGGTCAGCGGGTCCTTGGTCGACTGCTCGCGCAGGAGGTCCCGCATCTTCACGTTGGCGATGGCGAGGCTGATATGCTCGGCGCAGAAATTCACCAGCTTCTGCGTGTCCTGCCCCGCATCCGCCCCGAGTTCGACGGAGAGGAGGCCGACCGTATCGCCATGCGCGATGATCGGAAGGCAGTATTGATGCTCCGGCGGGCCGTCCGTCCGCGTCGCCATCACATGGTCGCAGCAGATGTCGATCGTGTTGTCGCCGTAGAAATAGGGCCGGCCGCGGCGGAGCGCCCAGCAGGCCGAGGGCTCGAACTCCTCGATCTGCGCCGCCTCGCCCCAGGCGCAGGCGCGGTGCAGCGCGTCGCGCGTCGCGGGATAGGTGTAGACGGCGCCGGAGGAGCCGGGGAGCAGCTTGCCGAGGAAGGTGCTGACCACGGCGAAGAGCTCGTCCAGCGTGTCGCTCGACTGGAGCCATTCGTTGAACTCGGCGAGCATCCGCGATTCCGTGCGCTTCGCCTCCTCGAACCGCCGCGCCGCCGCCGCCTCCGCCTCGGCGCGCTTGCGCTCCGAGACGTCGCGCCCGACGAGGATGAAATTGGTGTGCTCCCCCCGGTCGTTGAAGACAGGGATGATCTCCTGCTCCATCCAGTAGGGCGGCCCGTTCCGCCGGTGGCAGATCATCTCGATGGTCACCGACTGCCGGCTCCGCACCGCCTCGTCGATCCGCGCCAGCGTGGCCGGCGCGCTTTCCGGCCCGGTCAGAACGTCGCGCGCGGAGCGGCCGAGGAGGTCCATCTCGAGGTCGAGGCCGTTATGCCGGCGAAAGGCCTCGTTGGCCCAGGCGACGCGATAGGTCGGGTCGGTGATGACGATGAGGTCCTTCGCATGGGCGGCGACGAGGCTGAGGCGCTGAAGCTCCTCCTGCCGCTCCTCGACGCGGGCCTTCTCCGAATTCAGCCGCGCCAGCTCCGCGCCGAGCTTGCGCTCCATCTTCTCCGCCCGCGCGCGGCCGTCCTCGGATTTCAGCTCGCGCGCCCGCATTTCCGTGACGTCCACCGAGACGACGGCATGGCCGCCGCCCGCCCGCGGGCGCGCCTTGTGGAGGAGATGGCGGCCGGAAGGCGTCGTCGTCTCGAAGGAGAAGGGCTCGCCGGCGCGATAGAGCCCGTTCAGCTCCTCCGTCTTCGCGGCGTCCAGAACGCCCCGGTGCGCGAAATGCTCGAAGAGATCGGAACGCCGGTCCCCCCGCTTCAGCCCGTAATCCTCGAGTTCGAGCAGGAGGATCGCCCGGTCGTTCACGAAGTCGCAGCGGCCCTTCGCGTCCCATGCGACCACGCCGGCGTCCAGCATGTCGCACTGCGCGAGATGCGCGAGCGGATCGGGCGCAGGAACGGCGCCCGCCGCCTCCGTCGCCTCGTCCGCCGTCGCCTTGTGGTCGAAATGCTTCATGCGTCGCCCCGGTGTTTCAGGGCGGAGGGCTACCGGGAATTCCCCGCGATTCCGTTAACGAAATGCCCCGTTAACGATCTTCGCCCTCGCCACGTCGCAAAAAACCCTGAAGCGCGCCCGCCATGAGCGCCGGAACCCGCGGCGCGGCGCGGGCGACGAAGGGGAGCGGGCGGCAGACCTCCATCGCCGCGATCCCGATCCGCGCCGTCATCGCGCCGTTCGCCGCCCCTTCCCCGAACCGGCGGGAGAGCTTGGCGAGCGCGCCGCCGCCGAGCGTCGGGCCGAGGAGATCGTCGCCCAGCGCAATGAGCCCCGTCGCGGCGAGATGCGCGGCGACGGCCCGCATGAGCCGGAGCGAGCCGGCCCATCCGGAGCGGCCGCCATAGATCTCCGCCACGCGGCGGATCATGCGAAGATTGATCGCGAAGGCGATGAGAACGTCGAGCGCGGGGAGCGGGATCAGCGCCGTCGCCGTCGCCGCCTCCCGCGCGCCGCGCTTCACCGCCTGCTCCGCCGCCGCGTCGAGCGGGGCGAGGAGGCGCCGCTCACCGAGGTCGAGCACCGCGTCGGCGTCCATCAGGTCCGCCGCCCGCGCCTTCGCTTCGGCCCGCGCGGCGGCGAGTTCGGGGCGCCCCGAGAGGAAGGCGGAAAGCCCTTCGAGCGCCGCGGCCGCCGCCGCCCTGTCCCGCCCCTGCCGCGCCGCCGCGGCGCGGGTGCGGAGGGCGTCGATCCGGCCGAGGCGGGCGAGGCCGGCGATTTCCCTCAGCGCGATGAGGAGCGCCGCCGCCCCGGCGAGAACGGCGAGCCCGAGCGCCGCGCGGCCAAGCCAGAGATTGCGCGCGATCAGCGCCTCCACCACCTCATAGGCCCAGAGCCCGAGCGCAAAGGTCAGGAGCCCGCCAAGCCCGGCCCAGAAGAGCCCGGCGAGCGAAAGGCCGCGCCTCCCCGCGCGAAGCGGCGGCGGCGGCGGCGCGTCGTCGACGGGCGGCGCCTCGGCGGCGGAGGCCGGCGCCGGCGGCAGCCGCTCCAGCCCCTCTTCGATCAGCTTCGGCCTCCGCCGTCCTGTCGTCTCGCTCATGTCAGCTTGTCCCCGATCAGGAAGTCGAGCGCCCGGTCGAGCCGGATATGCGGCAGCCCCTCCCCCGCGGTGAGCCGCGGCGGCGCGAAGGCCATCGCGCGGAACTCGCCGTCGAGCCAGCCGCCCCCCGCCTCGCCCGAAGAGGCGCGCGCGGCGGCGAGCACCGGCGCCGGGTCCCGCGGCAGCTCGCCGGGGTCGAGCGCGGCCTCCTTGCCGGTGGAAAGGAGCCGGCCGCGGACGGCGCGCATCCCCTCCGCCTCCTGCTCCACCGTGGCGCGGAGCGCGGCGATGGCCATCGCCCGCGTCTCAGCCCCACGGAAGGCCGCGCGCGCCACACTGTCGGAAAAGAGCGCGGAAAGGATCGCCATCAGCCGATCATGCTCGGAATGATGAAGATGGTCCGCCTTCGTCGCGGCGAAGAGGATCCGGTCGATCCGCGCGCCGAGGATCGAGGCGAGCCAGGAATTGCGCCCCGGGCGGAAGGCGGAAAGCGCCTCCGTCATCGCGCCGGCGAGGTCCGCCACCGCCGCAGGGCCGTCCGAGAGCGCCGTCATCAGGTCCACCAGCACGATCTGCCGGTCGAGCCGCGCGAAATGATCGCGGAAGAAGGGCTTCGCGACGTGCCGGCGATAGGCGTCGAACCGGCGGGCGAATTCCGCGTGGAGCGCGTCCCGCCCCGATCTCGGCGGCAACGGGCAGAAGGCGAGCGCGGGCGAGCCCTCCATGTCCCCCGGCATCAGGAACCGGCCCGGCGCGAAACCGGAAAGCCCGGCCTCCCGACAGGCGCGAAGATAGCCGGTGAAGGCCGCGGCGAGGCGTTGCGCCTCCGCCTCGTCGAAGGGCTCCGC
This sequence comes from Alphaproteobacteria bacterium, assembly GCA_030429105.1. Taxonomy (GTDB): domain Bacteria; phylum Pseudomonadota; class Alphaproteobacteria; order Rhodobacterales; family Rhodobacteraceae; genus Pikeienuella. Next base: position 12,868 of record JAUIDE010000083.1, on the reverse strand, counting down.
TCCGTCCCGCGCGGCGAGCGCGGCGCGCCACGGGGCGGCGTGAGGCGCACGCGCGGGAAGGTCGGCTGCGGCGAGCGCCTTGGCGGACCAGTCCTCGAACCCGGCGTCGAGCAGCCCGAGGTCGAGCAGCCATTCGCCGGGATAGTCCACGATATCGAGATGGAGCGCGCCCGGCCCCTGAAGCCCGGCGAAGAGCCCTTCGCGCCGGTAGCGAAGGGAAACACGTATCTGGCTGATCCGCCGCGTGCTTTCGGGCCAGCGCGGCTCCGCGCCCGAGAGCGCGGCGAGATGGTCCTCATAGGCGAAGCGCGGCGTCCCCCGGTCGGGGTGCGGCGCGACGATGGCGGAGAGGAGCCGCCCCTCCGCCTCCGCCCGGAACTGCGTCATCCGCCCCCGGGCGAGGAGATTGGCGACGAGCGAGGTGATGAACACGGTCTTCCCCGCCCGGCTGAGGCCGGTGACGCCAAGGCGCACGGTGGGTTCGAACAGCATCTCCGCCGCGCCGTCCCGCGCCTCCTCTGCGAGGCGGATGAGATCGTCGGCGATGTCGGTCAGGCGCAAGGCGGCTCCCCCTTCGAAGGCCCTATATGGCGGCAGGGCGCCGGCGGGGGAAGAGACTGTTTCCGCCACGGCGCCTGACGGACCGCCTTCGCGCGTCTATATCCCGGGGCGAAGAACAAGGAGACGCATCATGTCCATCCGCCCCGTCGCCCGCACCGCCGCCGGCCAGCGCACGCTGGAAGGCGCCGGCGTCCACCTCTCCCGCGCCTTCGGCTTCGGCGACCCTTCGGAGCTCGATCCGTTCCTGATGCTGGACGATTTCCGGAACGACGATCCGCGCCTCTATGAGAAGGGCTTCCCCTGGCATCCCCATCGCGGGATCGAGACGATCACCTATGTCCTCGCCGGCGAGGTCGAGCATGGGGACAGCCTCGGCAACCGCGGCGTCCTCGGCGGCGGCGACGTGCAGTGGATGACCGCCGGGCGCGGGATCATGCATCAGGAGATGCCGCGCGGCGACGCGCTCGGCCGGATGCACGGCTTCCAGCTCTGGGCCAACCTCCCCGCCGCGCAGAAGATGACCGCGCCCCGCTATCAGGACGTGAAGTCCGGCGAGATCCCGACCGTCGTGGACGACGACGGAACCGCAGTGCGCGTCGTCTGCGGCGATTTCTGGGGCAAGTCCGGCCCGGTGGACGGCATCGCCGCCGACCCGCGCTTCCTCGACATCTCCGTCCCGCCGAACACAGCGAAGCGCTTCAAGGTGGAGGTGGACCGCCACGCCTTCGCCTATGTCTTCGCCGGCCGCGCCGATTTCGCCTACGCCTCCAAGCCCTTCGGCGTTCTCGTAGAGAAGGAGGTGAACGGCGAGGAGGTGCATGTGCGGGACATGAGCGGGGACCGCACGCTCGTCGTCTTCGACCGGGGCGACGAGGTCTCCGTGAAGGCGGGGCCGGAGGGCGTCCGCTTCCTCCTCGTCTCCGGCGCGCCGCTGAAGGAGCCTGTCGCCTGGCACGGCCCGATCGTGATGAACACGCGGGAGGAGATCATGCAGGCGGTGAAGGAGCTTCGGAACGGAACCTTCATCCGGGCCTGAACCCGCTCAGAAGCCGTGAAAGGCGAAGTCGAGCGCGCGGGTGATCTCGTCCGCGCGCTCCGAAAGGTTGGCGACCGGAGCCTTCAGGAGCGAGGCGGGAACCGCGGAAAGAAGATGCGTGGCCATGACGAGCCGCGCGCCATTCACCTCGAAGACAGGATGGAGATGCAGAACTGGCGCGGGAACCCGCGCCTCCGGCAGAAGCGGCGCGACGAGCCGGGTTCCCGGAATTTCCACAAGATCGGTCTGGAGATCGAGCAGGAACGGCGCGGCGCCCGAAGCGGCGTAGACGTCGTATTGCGCCATCAGAACTGACGATGTTCGCCAAGCGGCAGGCCGTTCTCCTCGACCCAGCGGGACCAGGCGGCCATCGCCTCAGCATTCTCCCGCCGCCACGCCTCCCGCGCCGCCTCGCGGAGCCCCGCCTCCGCCGCGGCGCTGAGATTGACGCCGAGCGCCTTCGCCTCCTCCACCAGCGCGGCGTCGAGCGAGAGGTTCACGGCGCGCTTGCGCTGCGGGCGGTCGAGCATCGGCGTCCTCCATCGGCCATGCGCAGAGGATATGCGCAGTCAGACGAACAAGTCCACCGTCTCGAAGGTCCGCACGTCCACGAGGCCCCTGTCGCTGATCCGCAGTTCCGGGATCACGACGAGGCCGAGAAGCGAATGCTGCATGACGGCGTTGTTCATCCGGCACCCCGCCGCGGCCATCTCCGCCAGCAGCCTGTCCGCCTTCGCGGCGACGATCTCGGCCCGCTCCACCGACATGAGCCCCGCCACCGGCATCTCGATCAGCGCCTTCTCCTCCCCATCCCGGAAGAAGGCGATGCCGCCGCCGACCTCCGCGAGCCGGTTCGCCGCCGCCGCCATGTCCGCCGCGGACGTGCCGACGACGATCATATGATGGCTGTCATGCGCCACGGTGGAGGCGAGCGCGCAGGGAACGTCATAGCCGAAGCCGGAGACGAACGCGTTCACCACCTCCCCCGTCGCCCGGTGCCGCTCCACGAGCGCGATGCGGGCGACGCCGCCCTCCGTCTCCACCTGCCCGTCCCGCACCGGCAGGTCCGCCTCGAGCGCCTTCGTCGGGGCCTGGTTCTCCACCACGCCGATCACGCGGGCGCGGACGGAATTGGCGCCGGCCGGGGCCTTCACCGCGAAATCCGCCGCCGCGAGCGGGCGCGCGAGGCGGATCGTACCCATCGCGCTCTCGGGATAGACATAGGGCGGAATATCGGCGACGAGCCGCCCCGCCTCCGCCATCAGCCGCCCGCGCGCATAGACGCGGTCGATGGTCAGCGCCGCGAGGTCGGAGACGATCAGAAGATCCGCCCGCCGGCCCGGCGTGATGGAGCCGATCTCCCGCTCCATGCCGAAATGCCAGGCGGCGTTGATCGTCGCCATCTGGATCGCCGTGACGGGGCGCACGCCCTGTTCGATCGCGTGGCGCACCACCCGGTCCATATGCCCCTCGCGGACGAGCGTGCCGGAATGGCTGTCATCGGTGCAGAGCACGAAATGCCGGCTGTCGAGCCCCATTTCCGTAATCGCGCGCACCTGCTGCGCCACGTCGTGCCAGGCGGAGCCGAGGCGGAGCATCGCGCGCATCCCCTGCCGCACCCGCGCCGCCGCGTCCTCCGCGCGCGTGCCCTCATGGTCGTCCTCCGCCCCGCCGGCGACATAGGCGTGGAAGGCGCGGCCGAGATCGGGCGCGGCGTAATGCCCGCCGATCACCTTCCCCGCCGCCATCGCGGCGCGGACCTCTCCGGCCATCCGCGGGTCGTTCGCAGCGAGGCCGGGGAAGTTCATCACCTCCCCGAGGCCGACGATGTTCGGCCAGCGGACCATCTCCGCAATCTCCTCCGGCCCGAACTCCGCCCCCGCAGTCTCCAGCCCCGGCGCGGAGGGGACGCAGGAGGGCGCCTGCACGAAGACATTGGCGGGCGCCGCCATCGCCTCGTCATGCATTAGCCGCACGCCCGCGAGGCCGAGCACGTTCGCGATCTCGTGCGGGTCGATGAAGAGCGTCGTCGCGCCATGGGGCAGCACGGCGCGGACGAATTCCGTCACCGTCACCATCCCGCTCTCGACATGCATGTGCGCGTCGATGAGGCCGGGAACCAGGTGCCGCCCCTCCGCCTCAACGACCTCCGTCTCCGGCCCGACGCAATGCGAAGCGTCCGGCCCGCAATACGCGAACCTTCCGTCGATGACGGCGACATCCGTTTCCGGGATGACCTCACCCGAATGGACGTTCACCCAGCGCCCCCCGCGGATGACGAGATCGGCGGGCGCGCGCCCCGCCGCCACATCGACAAGGTGCGTCAGGGTTTCGTGGCGGGGGGCGAGGGTCATGGCGCGGTCTCCGTGGCTTCAGGCGAGCATAGGGGAGCGGCGCGTCACTGTGGAGAGGGCGCAGGCGATGCGGCCGGCTTGCGCGGCCCCCCCCGCCCCGTCAGAATGGCGCCGGAATCGCCTCCGGCGTCAGGATCTGCCGCGCGCCCTCCTCGAATGCGGCGAAGCTCTGCGCCCAGTCCGCCCCCGGCCAGCAGAGCGCCATCGCCCCCTCGGCTGGCCGCCAGGCCGCCGTGTAGAGCGTTCCGAAGCCCGCCGCGAAGGCGGTCGAATAGAGCGGCGGGCGGAGGAAGGCGCCGATGAACCGCTCCTCCGTCTCGGGGTGAAGCGTCAGCCGCTGCAGGAGGAACCGCTCCCGCTCCACCGTCGCCGTGAAGCGGGCGTGATGCGCCCATTCCACCCGCTCCTGATGGTTGGTGGCGACGGGCGCGTGCGTCACCAGCGCCTCCCGGTCGGGCGCGAGCCAGACGGTCACGAAGCGCCGCGCGGCGTCCAGCGCGGTGACGTTGTAGCTCATGTGGCATGGGATGCGCTTCAGCGCCGCGGCCGCCTCCGCCGCATTCTCGCAGGTCTCCAGCACATAGCGGAGGATGAGCGGCACGCCGAACCCCTCCCCGATCTCCCGCCGCCCCCCGAAGGTGAGCGAGACGGCGAGGCCCGCATCGTTCATCCCGTCGATGACGCCGAAAAGCCCGTCCGTCATCGCGATCACGCCGCGCCGCCACCGCGTCTTCAGCAGCACCGCGTCGAAGGCGTGCGGGTTGTAATCGTAGTTGCGGACAAGGAGCGGCGTCTCTCCGGGCCAGACCGCCTGGCTGCACCCGGCGAGATAGGCGGGCGGGCGGAGGAAGGAAAGGAACCGCGCCGCCGCGTCCCCGCCGCCCGCAAGCTCCGAAAGCGCCTCGTGAAGGTCGAGGATTTCCGGCATGTGCCGGCGGATCGCGTTCCGCCCCTCGCGCCATGTCGGCCGCGCGGCGACCCCTTCCCGCAGCCACCAGCGGCGATAGGCCGGCCAGTATTCCGCGAAGAGCCCGGCCCATTTCGGGCCGGGCTCATCCTCCTCCACCGCGCGGAAGAGGAGCCGCATGTCACATGATCTTGAAGGCGTGATCCTCCAGCGCCGCCGCCGAGGGCAGCGGGCGGGCGGAGAAGGCCGTCTTGATCCCGTGAATCCACTTCTTCGAACGGTCCGTCAGCTCGAAATTCTTGGTCATCGACCGCCCGCGGGTGACGAGAATGCCGAGGTCCGCGCCCTCGTAGCGGAAATCGCCGGGTCGGAGGATGCGGAGGAAGAAGGCCTCGTCCTCGCTCTCCACCGCCCGCCGGTGATAGTCGAACCGGTCGAAGACGACCCGCCCGTTCGGGAGCATCCGGTAGATGCCGGATTGCGGCGCCTGGGTGATGACGTCCACGCTGTCGTCGGTGTGCTTGATGACCATCTGGGACCATGAATCGATCATGTCCGGGTCGGCCCAGCGGGCGTTCAGCTCCTCCACGTCGAGGGAGAAGGGCTTGCCGCTGAATTCGAGCAGGTGGAAGAGGAAGAGCGGCGCGTCCGCATGGGCGAAGGCGGCGTGGTTCGTCATGGAGGAGGCGCCGGTGATCCGCGGGTTGAGCTCCCCGAGCCAGATGTCGCCCGACTTCTTCTCGATCAGGAAGTCGAGCTCGAAATAGCCGCGATAGCCTTCCTTCCGCAGCTGCTCGCCGAACTTGAAGGTGAGGTCGCGCGCCATCTTCCGCGTCTTCGGCGGGAAGGCGGTTGAGAAGATCTCGTTGCCGCACCAGCCGCCGCGATAGGGCGTGAGGTCGGAAAAGCCGACAAGCTCCGTCATCAGCGGCCCGACGATGGTGCCCTCCGCCGTGGCGCAGGCCTCGATGGCCGAGCCGCGGCAGTCGATCCGCTTCATGATCTTGATCTCGCCCTCGCCGACGATCTCATGCTCGTGCCGGCGGAAATCGGCCTCGGACTTGATGAAGAAGGTCGTGTGGCCGCTGTCGCCGAAGGCGGATTGCAGCACGAGGTCATGCCCGATCCCGGCCTTCTCCGTGATCTCCCGCAGCGCCTCGTAGCTCGGCACCTCCGCCAGAACGTTCGGCACGGAGGGCACGCCCGCCTTGTCGCCCACGCGCACCGTCTCGATCTTGTTGTCCATCTTCGTGCGGAGCTTCGCCTTCGGGAACCAGAGTTCGCCGCCAAGCTCCTTCACCAGCTCCTCCGTCTTCTCGTCGAACATGAGGAAGACGAATTTCGGCTTGCCGCCCCGCCGCTTGATGAGGTCCACCACCTCCTTGTGCTGGAGGAGGTAGTTGTTGATGTCCTCGATCGACTGGAACTCGTCATGCGGCGCCTCTGAAGGCACGAAGACGTTCGGATGCCGCCCGTCGAAGCAATCCATGTAGCAGATATACTTGAAGTTCTTCACCCATTCGTCCAGCCCGAGCAGGTTGAAGTTGGTCGCCGAGACGAAATAGATCGGGTCGCTGTTGGTATGAAAGTGCCTCCGGATTTCGGAGATGTTATTCAGTTTTTTCTTCGGCATTTTTGCGTCTCCCTGTCTTTTTCGCCGTTTCGCCTGAAGCCGCCGCCAGCGCCGCGTCGGTGAAGACGCGCAGCCCGAGGTCGGGGCGATAGCCGTGGATCTCGCTCACATCGAGCGCCTTCATGAAGGCCACGATCTCCCGGCTGATCACCTGCCCCGGCACGAGGATGGGGAAACCGGGCGGATAGGGGATGATGAAGCTGGCGGAGACCAGCATCCTTCCTGCGTCCAGCGCCGCCATCACCGAGCCGTCGAGCGCGAGGTAGTCGCAATTCTCCTCGTCATAAGCGAGGAAGAAGGCGCTCCGGATATCCCCTTCCGGCGTCTCGCCGTCCCGGAACGCTTCGTGGAACCGGCTGAAATCCGGCAGCGGCGGCACGAGCTCGACAAGGCTCCGCACCCGCCGCTCGAAGCCGAGCCGCTCCATCTTCGAGGCGTCGTCGAGCCGCTCGTCCAGCTCCTTCGCGATCTCCACCAGCACCTCGATCAGATAGGCGACGGAGGAGCGCGTGGTGCCGATATTCGTCATGAAGAGGACGGTGTTGCGGGAGGTCTTGTTGATCTGGATCCCGTACTTGTCCATCAGGATGCGGGTCTTGAACGTGTCCCCGTCCCATCCCGTGCCGCCGACGGCGAGGGTCACGCGGGTCGGGTCCAGCACGAACTCGTCCCGGCTCCAGATATCCCACTTGTCGACCCAGCCCTGATCCTCGTCGTAATAGGCGGTGACGCCGCTTTCGCGAAACTCCTCCGGGATCATCTCGCCCGCCGTCAGGATCCGGAAATACTTCTTCAGCAGCGGATGGGAGGCCACGGCGCGGCGAATGCCCATCGCCGCCTCGACCTGATGCTGCACGAATTCGAAGCCTTCGAGCTCCACCTGCCGCCGCCCGACATCGAGCGAGGCGATGATCTGATAGTTGGGCGAGGTGGAGGTATGCGTCATGTAGGCTTCGTGGAACGCCTGCTCGACCTCGCCCTTGAAGTCCTGATCGTTGACATGGATCATCGAACCCTGCCGCAGCGAAGTCAGCGTCTTGTGCGTCGATTGCGTGGCGTAGGCGCGCACCCGCGCGTCCGGCGGCGGGATGAGCCGCGTCTTAAGCAGCGTCTCACGGTCCGCGCCCTCCAGCGCCTTCTGCTGCTCCGCGAAGGCCTTCGCATGGGCGGCCGAGCGCAGCTTCTCCCGCAGCGCGCCGGCCACATGCATCGCCGTCCGCTGCCGGTAGGTCGGGCTGAACCGCGCGAAGGCGAACCACGCCTCGTCCCAGAGGAAGACGAGATCCTTCTTGATCGCGAGGCATTCCTCCATCACCCGTTCGACATTGTAGACGAGCCCGTCGAACGTGCAGTTGGTGAGGAGGATCATCCGCACCTTGTGGAGCTTGCCCGCCGCCTTCAGGTCGAGCAGCTTCTCCTTGATCTCGCGGATCGGCACGGCCCCGTACATCGAATACTGATGCAGCGGATAGGACTCCGTGTAGACGACATTGGCCCCCGCCAGCACCATCCCGTAATGGTGGGACTTGTGGCAGTCCCGGTCCACCAGCACGATGTCGCCGGGCCGGACGAGCGCCTGCACCACGATCTTGTTGCAGGTCGAGGTGCCGTTGGTCGCGAAGAAGGTCTGCTTCGCGCCGAAGGCGCGGGCGGCGTATTCCTGCGCCTCCTTGATCGGCCCGCGCGGCTCCAGCAGGCTGTCTAGCCCGCCCGAAGTCGCCGAGGTCTCCGCGAGGAAGATGTTGGGGCCATAGAACTCCCCCATGTCCTGGATCCAGTGCGACCGGGTGATCGACTTGCCGCGGCTGATCGGCATGGCGTGGAAGACGCCGGTGGGCTGCTTCGAATATTCCTTCAACGCCGTGAAGAACGGCGTCTTGTGGCGCTTCCCGACGCCGCGCAGGATGTTGAGGTGCAGCTCCAGAAAGTCTTCCTGATTGTAGAAGACGCGGCGGCACCCCCCGAGGTCGAGCCCGGCGATGTCCTCCGCCGAACGGTCCGTCACCAGATAGGCGTCGAGCTCCGGGCGAACCTTCGCGATGAGGCGGCAGCATTCCGGCCCGTAATGCGAGGGCTCCAGCGCGTCCACGTCCTCCTCCTCGCCCAGCTGGTTGAGGTAGGCGTTGAGGATCGGCAGCTTGTTGGCCGATTTCAGCTTCAGCCCGGGGCGGACGACGACCGCCTGGACGTTGTGGTTGAAGAGAATGCCGATCAGCGCATCCTCGAGGCTCGGCAGGATCACCGGCTCGTAGACGAAGGCGTCCTCCGGGCGGCGCATGGCGAGGAGGGAGGCGCGGAGCCAGCGTTCCTGCGCATCCGTCACGTTGTCGACGATCAGCACCTCGAAATAGGGCCGCCCGAGCGCCCGCGCGCCGGGGGAGAGCGTGTCGTCCTCGATGTCCTCCGCCTCGTTCTCCGCCGTCATGAGCGGAACGTGCCGGCGGCGATAGGCGCCGGTGGCGAGCGCGCGGGCCACCCGGCGGGCGGCGAAGGCGAATTCGGAAATCTGCCGCCCGTCCAGCATCCGCTTCAGATGGGCGAAGGCGGCGTGTCCGGGAAAGGCCCAGTAGCGTTCGATCGGGGCGAGCGCGGCGAGCAGCGTCTCCGCTTCCGCCACCAGCTTCGTCCCCTTCCGGCCCTGCGGCCCGTGGCGGGAGAGCGCCTCCGCCGTCTCCCGCAGGGCGCTCCACCGGTCGGCGCGAAGCTGCGTGGCGCTGAAATAGTCCCCGATGGAGGGCAGCTTCGGTTCGGGCGCGGCGACGTTCATGTCTCTCTCCTCGCCCGGTTCTCCGGGCTCCGGTCTATCCCTGTCCGCCCTTAAGGAGGGCGAGCGGCGCCACGGGGACGGGCGCCGACTCGTAATCGTTGAGCGGCGTCCGCGGGTCCATGCCCGCGCGCGAGCCCCGCTGAGGCAGTTCCAGCGGCCCGAGCGTGTGGAGCCAGGCCTCGGCGCCGGAGCTTCGGTCATAGACCGGGAAATCCGCGGACCGGTCCCGCCAGCTCTTCAGCACCTGCCCGAGCCCCTTGAGCCCGGTCTCACGCTGGCGGCGCACGAGGTCGAAATCGACCTCGATGGGGAACATGTCCTCCTGCCCGGCCGATTGGTGCAGAACCGTCGCCGCCGGATCGACGACGAGGGACCGCCCCACCCCGCCCGCGGCCAGGCCGTTCACGTCGAAGACATAGCACTGGAACTGCGCCGCCGTCGCCCGCGCAATGGCGATTTCCGCATCGCGGTCCGTCGTCCCGGTCAGCACCGGATGGAGCAGCACCTCGACGCCCTGCGCCGTCAGGTGCCGCGTCGTCTCCGGGAACCAGATGTCATAGCAGATCGAGAGCCCGAACCGCCCCGCGCCCGGCACGTCGAAGACGCAGAACTCGGTCCCCGCATCCACATTCGCTTCATAGGGCCGGAAGGGGAACATCTTCGCATATTTCGCGACGATCTCGCCCTCGGGGTTGATGACGACGGAGGTGTTGCGGATGCGCCCGTCCTCCAGCTTCTCGAACATCGAGCCGGGAATGAGCCAGATGCCATGCCGCCGCGCGTCATGCTGGAACTGGTCGATCACGTCGTTCGGGAAGGGCTGCGCGAAGCGGTCCAGCGGGCCATAGGGCGCGAGCTCGGAAAAGAGCGCCATCTGCACCCAGGGAAAGCGGGCCATCAGCACGTCGATGCGGTGGCGCATCGCCTCCACGTTGGAATGGAGGGCCGCTACGTGCATCTGCACGCCGGCGATGGCGAAAGGGGTCATTCTCGGTCCGGCTCCTGTGTCGGTCTCGGTTCCCCGATTATGACCATTCGCAGATGCGGCGCCACCCTCCCCTCAGCGGATCACGAGAACGGGGATCGGCGCATGGCGCACCACCCGTTCCGCATGACTTCCGACGAAGAAGGAGCGCAGCTCGTTCGGCTTGTGGGAAGCCATCACGATCAGGTCGGCCCCGATGCGGGACGCCGCGTCGAGGATCGAGCGGTCGATATCCCCGAAGGCGACATGCGCGGTCGCCCCCGGCGCCTTTTCCGCCGCGAAGGCTTCGAGCCGCGCCTTCAGCCCGGCCCGCGCCTTCGCCTCGAAATCCGGCGGGAAATAGGAGGAGACGGCGGATTCGCCGAAATCCGGCGCGACGCTCAGAAGATGCAGCGCGCCGCCGAAGCCGAGCGCCGCCGGCAGCGCCTTCTCCCAGGAGGCGTCATGGCCAAGGTCCACCGGCAGAAGGATTGTCGAGAACATCTTCGCCTCCTCTCAGGCCGTGGCGGGCGCGGGCGCGGCGTCGGCGCGCCGCAGCTGCATCAGGACGACGAGCGCGAGCAGCGCCAGCGCCGGGATGAACATGAAATATTTCGAAGGCTGCGGCGCCGGCGCGAGGACGCGGGTGATCTGCTGGTCCCAGTCGAGCCCCGCCTCCTGCGCCGCCGAACCGAAGGCGACGTTGTCGATCGTCGTCGTCTCGCCGTCGATGATGTATTCGAGCCCTGCGGCGGCGAGCCGCTCCACCCCCGTCGCCCCCTCGCCGAGCGGCAGGAGCGCGGTGAAGGTCACCGGGTCGCCGACGGCGTTGAGCCCGTTCACCTCCAGCCGAAGCTCCGCGCCCGGCGGCGCATTCCCCGCCGCAGCCTCGATCTCGGCCGGCGGGCGCTCCGTGAATGGCGGGGCGACCATGTCCATCCAGTATCCGGGGCGGAAGAGCGTGAAGGCGACGAAGAGGAGGATGACCGTCTCGTGAATGCGGTTCCGCGCCAGGAACCAGCCCTGCGTCGCCGCCGCGAAGAGCAGCATCGCCGTCGTCGCGATGACGAAGACGAATATCCCCTGCGCCCATGTCACGTCGATCAGCAGAAGCTCCGTGTTGAAGACGAAGAGGAAGGGCAGCGCCGCCGTCCTGAGCGAATAGAAGAAGGCGACGACCCCGGTGCGGATCGGGTCCCCGCCCGAAACCGCCGCCGCCGCGAAGGAGGCGAGGCCGACAGGCGGCGTCACGTCCGCCATGATCCCGAAATAGAAGACGAAGAGATGCACCGCGATCAGCGGCACGATCAGCCCGTTCTGCTGCCCGAGCGTCACGATCACCGGCGCGAGCAGGGCGGAGACGACGATGTAGTTCGCCGTCGTCGGCAATCCCATGCCGAGGATGAGGGAGAGCACGGCGGTCAGCAGCAGGATCGCCATGATGTTCCCGCCCGAAAGCACCTCCACCACGTCGGCGAGGGAGGAGCCGACGCCCGTCTGGCTCACCGCGCCGACGATGATGCCCGCCGTCGCCGTGGCGATGCCGATGCCGATCATGTTCCGCGCCCCGGCGATCAGCCCTTCGAGCAGGTCGCGGAAGCCCTGCGCCACGTCCCGCGCGAACTCGCTCTCCCCGCGGAAGATCGCCATCAGCGGCCGCTGCGTCACGAGGATGAAGATCATGTAGGAAGCCGCCCAGAAGGCCGAGAGGCCGGGCGAGAGCCGGTCCACCATCAGCGCCCAGACGAGGACGATGACGGGGAGGAGGAAATGCAGGCCGGAGCGGATCGTCGGCCCCGGCAAGGGCAGCCGCGTCACCGGCGCGTTCGGATCGTCGAGCTTCAGCGGCGCCTCCCGCGAGGCGACCCAGAGCAGCCCGACATAGGCCGCCGTCAGCAGCGCGAAGACGACATATCCGGCGGCGGCGCCGAAGGCGGGCCGCATCCAGCCCATGCCGTAATAGACGCCGAAGGAAAGCGCGCAGATCACCGCGATCGTGAAGGCGATCCCGACGAGCCGCTGCACGATGGGCTTCGGCTCATAGGCCCGCGGCAGCCCCTGCATCCCCGCCTTCATCGCTTCGAGATGAACAATGTAGACGAGCGCGATGTAGGAGATCGTCGCCGGCAGGAAGGCGTGCTTCACCACGTCGAAATAGGGGATGCCGACATATTCGACCATGAGGAACGCCGCCGCGCCCATGACCGGCGGCATGATCTGCCCGTTGACGGAGGAGGCGACCTCGACGGCCCCGGCCTTCTCCGACGAAAAGCCGACCTTCTTCATCAGCGGGATGGTGAACGTGCCCGTCGTCACGACATTGGCGATGGAGGAGCCGGAGATCAGCCCGGTCATCGCGGAGGAGACGACGGCGGCCTTCGCCGGCCCGCCGCGCATGTGCCCCATCAGCGAAAACGCCACCTGGATGAAGTAGTTGCCGGCCCCCGCCTTGTCGAGCAGCGAGCCGAACAGGACGAAGAGGAACACGAAGGAGGTGGAGACGCCGAGCGCGATGCCGAACACCCCCTCCGTCGTGATCCACTGGTGGTTCACGACTTCCGAGAGCGAATTGCCCTTGTGCGCGATGATCCCGGGCATCAGCGGCCCGAGAAACGTATAGGCGAGGAAGACCGAGGCGACGATCAT
>JAUIDE010000082.1 GCA_030429105.1 Alphaproteobacteria bacterium | reverse complement strand
CATCGCGTGGAACTGCCAGAGCCCGATCTCCTCCGCCGCCACGCGCACGAAATTGTCGATGAAGCCGATCACCGCCATGCCGGCGACGATCATCGCCGCGCCGTAGAGCGGCCGCTCCGCCGTTTGCCCCATTCCCGACCCCACGGAACGCCGCCCGCGACAATAAGCGGGGCGGCCCTTTGCTTCGCCGATTTCGCTGCTAATCTCCGCGCAACGAAAATCACGGGAGAACGCCATGCGCGATCTGATGCAGCACTGGGAGATGCGAGTCTCCCACATTCTCGACCATGCCGCGAAATATCACGGCGCCCGCCCCATCATCTCCCGCTCCGTGGAAGGCCCGATCGAGACGACGAACTGGGCCGAGATCCACAAGGGCGCGAAGAAGACGGCGCAGGCCCTCGTCCGCTCCGGCGTCAAGCCGGGCGAGGCGGTCGGCGTCATGGCCTGGAACACGGCGCGGCATCTGAAGGTCTGGTATGGCGTCTCGGGCGCCGGGGCGGTGCTGCACACGCTCAACCCGCGGCTCTCGGGCGAGCAGCTCATCTACATCATCAACCACGCCGAGGACCGGATGTTCCTCGTCGACCCCGACCTCGCCGTGGTCATCAACGCCATCGCGCCGCATCTGGCGACCGTGAAGCAGTTCGTGATCCTCACCGACCGGGCGCATATGCCGGAGGGCATCCTGCCCGGCGCGCTCTGCTACGAGGAATGGATCGGCGCGGAGGACGGGAACTTCGACTGGGTGGAAGGCTCGGAGCGGGACGCCTGCGGCATCTGCTACACCTCCGGCACCACCGGCAACCCGAAGGGCGTGGTCTACACCCACCGCTCCAACATGCTGCACGCGATGGCGGCCTCGGCGCCGGATTGCCTCAACCTCACCTCGCGCGACACGATCATGCCCGTCGTCCCGCTCTTCCACGCCAACGGCTGGTCCATCGCCTACACCGCGCCGATGAACGGCGCCGCGATGGTCATGCCGGGGCGGGACATGACGCCGGCGGGCATCTACGAGATGCTGGAGATGGGCGTGACGATCACCGCCGCCGTGCCGACGATCTGGCTCGGGATGCTCCAGTATCTGAAGGCGGAGAAGAAGACATTCTCCACCCTCGAGCGCGTCGTGATCGGCGGCTCCTCCTGCCCGCGCGCGGTGATCGAGGCCTTCCAGAACAATTACGGCGTCCGCGTCTTCCACGCATGGGGGATGACGGAGACCTCCCCGCTCGGCACCACCTCCTCCTTCAAGCCGGAGGTCGCCGGCCTTGCGCCCGAGGCGCAGATGGACGTGCAGTGCATGGTCGGCCACCCGCCCTTCACCGTCGACCTCCGCATCACCGACGATGCGGGGACAGAGCTTCCGTGGGACGGGGAGGCCCAGGGCCGGCTCTGGATCCGCGGCCCCGGCGTCGTCCGCCGCTATCTGAAGGCGGAGACGGACGCGGCGCGGAACGACAACTGGTTCGACACGGGGGACGTGGCGACCATCGACGCCAACGCCTATGTCCGCATCACCGACCGCTCGAAGGACGTCATCAAGTCCGGCGGCGAATGGATCAGCTCCATCGACATGGAGAACGCCGCCGTCGCCCATCCCGGCGTCGCGGAGGCGGCGGCCATCGGCGTCGCCCACCCGAAATGGGACGAGCGGCCGATCCTCGTCTGCGTCAAGGCGCCGGGGGAGGACCCGGACCCGGCGGAGATCATCGAGCTCGCCTCGAAGGGCCTCGCGAAATGGCAACGGCCGGACGACGTGGTGTTCCTCCCCGAGCTTCCGCACACCGCGACGGGCAAGATCTCCAAGCTCCACCTCCGCAAGAAGCTGGAGGAGATGGAGTACAAGCTGCCCGAGTTCAGGTGAGCCGTCGGTTTCCGGATCGCGCAGGGCGATCGGTTCGCTGGCCCGGAAACCGCGGGCGGCGGACTTAGTTGAACCGCTCCCAAGAGCGCCCGGCAGATCAGACCCGCGGCTGATCTGCCCGCGGCCGCCGCCCCCCGGCAACTGTGTTTCCGCGCCCGCCGCGGCGACCGCGGTCAGATCTACGACCGACGCGGCGGCTCGGCGCCCCTTGCCCTCCGGCCTGCGCCTCCGGGCGACGGCCTCTGCGGGTCTCCACTGGAGACCCGCTGATCGAGGCCGGGAACAAGGCGGCCGAACGTCCGCACGATGCGAACGCCCCCTTCGCGCCCCCCACGGGTGGCGCGCCGGGCCGGTTTGCGGTAGCGGTTCCGCGGCGGAAGAACGGGAGCCGGGGGCGGGCCGATGCAGCGCATACCGAAGGTCGTCCACAGCTGCTGGTTTGGCGGCAAGCCGAAGCCGCCGCTCGTGCAATGGTGCCAGGAGACGCAGCGCCGCGTCCTGAAGGACTACGAATTTGTCGAATGGTCCGAGGCGAATTTCGATCTCGATCGTTACCCCTTCCTCCGCAAGGCCTATGAAGACCGGCAATTCGCCCATCTGTCGGACATGATCCGCCTCCTAGCCCTGCGGGACCGGGGCGGGATCTACTTCGACACGGATGTCGAGGTGCGGCGCCCGTTCGACGACCTCCTCGAAGCGGACTTCCTCGTCGGCTACATGTGGAAATGCATGCTCGGCACGGCGATCTTCGCCTCCGTGGCCGACCATCCGATCCTCCACGCGCTCCTCCGTCCCTATCTCGAGACGCCGGAGAAGATCGACTACACGCTGCCCAACAACCACATCTTCACCCGCTACTTCATCGACCAGGTCGAGGGCTTCCGGCTCGACGGGCGGGAATGGCGAGGCGGCGGCGTGCGCGTGATGGACATGTACGCGTTCGAGCAGCCCTCCTTCACCCGCCGCAGCAACTACGCGATCCACCATTTCACCGCTTCGTGGAGAGGGCAGAGCGCGATGAAGCGACGGTTGAAGGCGGCGATCATCCGCGTCTTCGGCCTCTATGCCTATCGCCGCTACATCAACGAGAAGGCCTTCCGCACCTCCGCCTTCCGGCCCGTCTACGAGAAGGCGGTCGCCGAGGGGCGCTGAGCCGGAAGGCCCCAGACGATCACGGGCTTCGCCCGCCCTCGCAAGGCTTCGGTCCCGATCCGCTCCGGCCCCTCCGGCCATCCCGCCGCCGCCATCGCCTCCTCGCTGACCGCGACCGAGAGGTCGAGCGCGCGGCAGAGATGTTCGAGCCGGGAGGCGACGTTCACCGTGTCGCCGATGACGGCGAACTCCATCCGCTGCGCCGCGCCCACCTCGCCGAGGAGGACGGGCCCGAAATGCAGCCCGACGACGATCCGCGCCGGCGCCTCGCCCCGCGCCTCCCGCGCCCGGCTCCAGGCCTCCGCATCCACCGCGATGCGCAGCGCGGCGGCGAGGGCCCGCGCGGCGGGCGGGGCGCGGCCCTCCGTCTCCAGCATCGGGAAGGCGCCGAAGGTCGCCATCGCGCCGTCCCCGATGAACTTGTCAAGCACGCCATGCGCCTCCGCGACCGCGGTGGCGACGAGCGCCTGCGCCTCCCGCAGGAGCCCGATCGCCGCCTTCGGGCCGAGCCGTTCGGCGAGCGCGGTGAAGCCCACTATGTCGGTGAAGAGCACGGCCGCCGCCGCCTCACGCTCCGCGCCGAAGGGCGCGTCCCGCTCCGCAAGCTCGGAAACGGCCTCGGCGGGCAGATAGCGGGAGAGGTTGGCCGCCCGCCGCGCCGCCGCGCTGCCGGCGGCGACGAGCGCGGAGACGATCAGGAACACCGCGGCGAACTGGACCTGGACCGCGACGTCGACGAAATGCGGGTTTCCGAGCAGCGAAACGAAGTCCTCTCCGTCGCCCGTCTCCAGCACGGCGCCCGGGAGCGTCGCGAGCCAGACTATCGCGGCCCCCCAGAAGACGGCGCCGCAGACCCCGCCCCAGAGGATCAGCGCCGGCCGGAGCGTCATCGCCAGCGCGCCGGTGACGATGAAGAGATAGGCGGAATTGCCGAAGCGGAGCGCCATCTGCGGCGGCAGGTCAGGCGGGTTGAGGGGGTTGGGATAGATCAGGGTGAAGACCAGCAGCGCCGTGTCGAAGGCGACGAAGGCGTAGACCATCCAGTCGCGAAACCATCGCCGCGTCGCGATCAGGTATTGCGCCCAGCCGACCGCGACGAAGACGGCGATGAGCCCGAGCCAGTACCAGACCGCCGGCCAGGGCGCGACGCTCATGACGATGATCGCGGCGCCGATCATGGCGAAGCTGCGGTTGATCGCCGTCGGCCTCGCCCGGCGCCGCGCCTCCCGCGCCAGCGCCTCCGCGATGCGCCGGGTCTCCGCCTGGTCCGCGCCCGCCTCGCCGGCCATGAACATCGCTTTCGCCTCCGTGGCGGAAAGAGAAAGGGCCGGGGGTCGCCCCCCGGCCCTCGAAGCTCAGTCCGGTCTCAGGTCACTCGCGGTTCTGGCCGAGGAACGAGAGCAGGAACATGAACATGTTGAGGAAGTTCAGATAGAGGCTCAGCGCCCCCATGATCGCGCCCTTCTGCAGATAGGCGGCGCCCTCGCTGCCCATCTGGCTGAAATGCACATACTCGTTCTTCAGCCGCTGCGTGTCGAAGGCGGTAAGGCCCGCGAAGATCAGCACGCCGATGACCGAGATCGCGAACTGCAGCGCCGAAGAGGCGAGGAAGATGTTCACGATGGAGGCGACGATCAGGCCGATCACGCCCATCACCAGGAACGCGCCCATGCCGGAAAGATCCCGCTTGGTCGTGTAGCCGTAGATGCTGAGGCCGAGGAAGGCGATCGCCGTCACGAAGAAGGTCTGCGCGATCGACATGCCGGTGTAGATCGCGAAGATCGAGGAGATGGAAATGCCCATCACCGCCGCGAAGGCCCAGAACACCGTCTGCGCCGTGGAGGCGGACATCTTGTTGACCATCGCCGCGAAGCCGAAGACGAAGATCAGCGGCGCGAACATCACCACCCACTTGAGCGGCGAGGCGAAGAGCGCCGTGATGACGCCCGCGGGCACCAGCATCGTCTCCTGCCCGCGCGTGACCGCGTAGAGATCGTTGCCGAAAACATAGGCCACCACGCCGGTGATCGCCATCGCGACCGCCATGAGCGAGTAGACCTTGTTCATGTAGGCGCGGAGGCCCGCGTCGATCTCCGCCCCTATGGCGCCGTCGCGCCGTATCGCCGTCTGGTAGTCAGCCATTGCAGCTGTGTCCTCTCCGTTGTTTCACAATGAAAAGGCCGCCTTGAACGGCGGTCTCTCCTCGCCCCGAGATATCGTTACGCCGTCGCCGCATTTCAACCTCATTCGCGCGCGCGAAGTACGGAAGCGGGCCGCGCAGCAAGGGGCCGCCAGGCGAAGGCCAGCCCGGCCAGAAGCGCCGCCAGCGCCCCCCCCGCGACCACCCCGAGCGCCGAGGCCGCGTCGAAGCGGAAATCCGCCTCCATCACGAAGGTTATGACCGCCCAGGAGGCCGCGGCGCCGAAGCCGATGGCCACCAGTCCCGCCGCCGCGCCGACGAGCGCGGAGCGGAGCGCGAAGCTCCGCAGGATGCGCCCGCGGGAGGCGCCGATGACCTTGAGGATCGCCGCCTCGTAGGCCCGCGCCCGCTCCCCAGCCGCCGCCGCGCCGATCAGCACGACAAGCCCGGTGACGAGCACCGCCGCCGCCGCCCAGCGCGAGGCGGAGGCGAGGTCCGCCAGCCCTTCGGAAACGCGGTCTATCGCGTCCCGCACCCGGATCGCGGTGACGTTCGGATAGGCCGGCCCGACAGCGCGCAGCAGCGGCGCCTCCGCCTCCGCCGCGGCGTGGACAGTCGCGATATGGGTGTGCGGTGCGCCGGCCATGGCGCCGGGGTCGAGGATCATCAGGAAGTTGATCCCCATGCCCCGCCAGTCGATCTCCCGGAAATTGGCGATGGTCGCCGTGATGTCGCGGCCGAGCACGTTCACCGTCACCGTATCCCCGATCCGGAGCCCGAGCTCCGCGCCCTCCTCGGCGGAGAAGGAGACGAGCGGCGGGCCGGAATAATCCGCCGCCCACCATTCGCCCTCGGTGATGACCGCGCCGCGCGGCGGCTCCGCGGCGTAGGAGACGCCGCGATCCCCGCTCAGCACCCAGCGCGCGCCGGGGTCCACCTGTTCCCGCGCCTCCGCGGCGGGCACGCCGTCGAGCGCGGTGATGACGCCGCGGAGCATCGGCGCCGTCGCGATCTCGCCCACGCCCGGTTCGGCGCGCGCCACGTCGAGGAAGCCGCCGAGCTGGTCGTTCTGGATGTCGATGAAGAAATAGGCCGGCGCGTTTTCCGGCAATTGCTCGCCGATCACGCTGCGCATGTTGTGGTCGATCTGCCCGATGGCGGCGAGCACGGTTAGCCCGAGGCCGAGCGAGAGCGCCGCCCCCGTCGTCTCGCCTCCCGGCCCGCCGATGGAGGCGAGCGCAAGCCGGAGCGTCGGCCGCCCGCGCGGCATCGTCCCCCGCGCCGCCGATGCGGCGAGCCGGCCGAGCAGTTTCGAGACGAGCCAGAGCACCGCGAGCGCCGCCGCCACCCCGCCCATGAACCATGCCGCCAGCAGCGGCGCGCCCGAAAAGGTCAGCGCCGCCGCGACGAGCGCGAGAAGGAGCGCGCCGAGCGCGAGGAGGTCCCCGCCCGAAGGCAGCCCCCGCTCCGGCGCCGCCATGTCGCGGAACAGCGCCGCCGCCCGCACCGCCCGCACCCGCGCCAGCGGCCAGAGCGCGAAGAGGAAGGCCGTCAGCGCGCCATAGAGCGAGGCCTCAAAGATCGGTCCCGGATAGAGCCGGAAGAGCGCCGGCACCGGCAGCGCATCCGCGAAAAGCGGCCCAATCAGCGCCGGCAGCCCCGCCCCGATCAGGAGCCCGAGCGCGACGCCGAGCGCCGTCAGCAACCCGATCTGTATAAGATAGATCATGAACACCCCGCGCGAGGGCGCGCCGATGGTCTTCAGGATCGCGATGGTCTCCGTCTTCTCCGCCAGATAGGCCCGGACGGCGGAGGAAATCCCCACCCCGCCGACCGCGAGCGCCGCGAGCCCGACGAGAACGAGGAAGGCCGCCAGCCGCTCCACGAAGCGCTGGATCCCTGGCGCGCCGTTCCGGCTGTCCCGCCAGCGCCAGCCGCCGGCCTCCGCCGCGCCCTCGAACTCCGTCTTCAGCGCGTCGAGATCGGCGCCCTCCGGCAGCGAGAGCCGGAGCGAGCTCTCATAGAACGATCCCTCGCCGAGCAGCCCGGAGCCGCCCAAAGCCTCCGTCCGCACGATGATCCGCGGCCCGAGCCCGAACCCCGCCGAAACCCCGTCCGGCTCCGCCAGAAGCGCTGCCCGCAGCTCGAAGGCCTGCGCGCCGAGCCGCACCTCGTCCCCGATTTCGAGCCCCAGCCGGTCGATCAGAACCTGCTCCATCACGAGCCCGGGCCGCCCCTCCATGGCCAGCGCCTCGTCGAGCGTCATGGCCGGCTCCAGCTCGACCGCGCCATAGAGCGGATAGGCCGAGTCCACGCCCTTGACCTGCGTCAGCCCGCGCTCCGTCTCCCCGCTGATCCGGCTCTCCGCCACCGCCATGGAGCGGAAATCGACGATCTCTGAGACGCGGAGCGCCGCCGCCTGCACCTCCGCCATCTCCTCCGCCGTGGCGCGGCGATAGGTGAGGCGCAGCTCCGCGTCGCCCCCCAGAATCTCCCGCCCCTTCTCCGCGAGCCCTGTCTCTATCGCCGTCTTGACTGAGCCGACGGCGGCCACCGCCGCGACGCCGAGCGCAAGGCAGAGCAGAAAGACCCTGAATCCCTTCAACCCGCCGCGCATCTCCCGGAGCGCGAAGCGGAGCGCGAGCGCCGGGCTCACGCCGCGGCCCGCGCGGCTTCCGGCGTCTCCCGCGCCCGTCCGTCCTCGATGCGGATCACCCGGTCGCACATCGCGGCGAGCGCGGGCGCATGCGTCACCATCACCAGCGTCGCGCCGTGGCGCTTCTGGAGGTCGAAGAGCGCCTCCACGATCACCGCGCCCGTCGCGCTGTCGAGATTGCCGGTCGGCTCGTCCGCGAGAAGAATTTTGGGCCGCGGCGCCGCGGCGCGGGCGAGCGCGACGCGCTGCTGCTCCCCGCCCGAAAGCTGCGCCGGGTAATGGTCCGCCCGGTGGCCGAGGCCGAGCGCCTTCAGCTCCTCCAGCGCCCGGTCGAACGCGTCCCGCGCCCCCGCAAGCTCCAGCGGCGCCGCGACATTCTCGATCGCCGTCATCGTCGGAATGAGGTGGAAGGACTGGAAGACTACGCCCATGTTGTCCCGCCGGAACCGCGCCAGCGCATCCTCCCCCATCGCCGTCAGGTCCTGCCCGAGCGCCTTCACGCTCCCCGAGGTCGCGCGCTCCAGCCCGCCCATGATCATGAGGAGGGACGACTTGCCCGAACCCGAAGGCCCGACGATGCCGACCGACTGCCCGGCGGAGACTTCAAGCCCGACCCCGCGGAGGATATCCACCTTTCCGGCCTTGGCGCCGAGCGACAGATGCACATCTTGGAGGGAGAACACGGTCATGGGGCGATCCGGCATGAGGTCTGTTGCGATGCGATATGGGCTGGCGGCGATGATCCGCAAGGCGTTTCTGGCCGGGCTGGCGGCGCTCGCCGCCTCGGCGGCGGCGGCCGAGGTGCGCATCGTGGCGCTGGGGGACAGCCTGACGCATGGCTACGGCCTCCCCGCCGAACAGGGCTTCGCGCCCCGGCTCGAAGCCTGGCTCAGGGAGAACGGCGCGCCCGACGCCGTGGTGGTCAATGCTGGGGTGAGCGGGGACACGACGGCGGGCGGCAAGGCCCGGCTCGGCTGGGCGCTCGACGGCGCCGGGGGCGACGGGGCGGACGCGCTGATCGTGGAGCTTGGCGGCAACGACCTCCTCCGCGCCATCGACCCGGCCGCGAGCCGCGCCAACCTCGCCGCGATCATGGAAGAGGCGAAGGCCCGCGATCTCCCCGTCCTCCTCACCGGCATGCGCGCGCCGCTCAACTACGGCGCCGACTACAAGGCGGAATTCGACGCGATCTATCCCGAGCTCGCCGCCGAGTACGGCGCGATCCATGACGAGTTCTTCCTCGAAGGCCTCGTCGGCAAGCCCGAGCTGTTCCAGCCGGACGGCATCCATCCGAACGCCGAAGGGGTGGAGGCGCTCGTCGCCCGCTTCGGGCCTATCGCGCTCGAACTCGTGGAGCGGGCGCGGGCGGAGTGACGCCTTGCGCCTCTTCGCCGCGCTCGACCTGCCGGAGGAGATGCGGGATAGGCTCGCCGCCCTCCAGGCCGGCCTCCCCGAAGGCCGGTTGACGACGCCCGAGAACCTCCACCTCACGCTCGCCTTCTTCGGCGAGGCCGGGGCGCGGGAGGCGGAGGAGCTTCACGCCGCGCTCGGCCGGGTGAAGGCCGCGCCCTTCGACCTCTGGATCGACGGAACCGGCGCCTTCGGCGGCGCGAAGCCCCGCCTCCTCTTCGCCGCCGCCCGGCCCAACCCGGCGCTCGCCCGCCTTCACGAGAAGGTGGAGCAGGCCGGGCGGCAGGCGGGCTTTCCGAACCCCGCGGAACGCTACCGCCCGCATGTCACCCTGAAGCGGCTCCATCCCGGCGAAATGTCCGCCGCCCGCGCCGCCCGCTGGCTGGAGGCGACGGGCGCGGCGCTGATCGGCCCGGCGCGGATCGAAGACTTCGTCCTCTTCCGCTCGACGCTCGGCCATGCGCGCCCGGTCTACGAACCGCTGGCGCGCTACGCCCTCTTGGGCTGAGGCCGCCCCCGCCGCGCCGCCCGGCTCAGCCGCCCCCGCGCCAGCGCGAAGCGGGGCAGGAACGCCTCCGCCTTCCGCGCCGATTTCGCCGCCTTCCAGATCAACCGCTCGCCGGCCATCGCCCGCCCTCCGTCAGAGGCGCGCCTCATACGCCCGCCGCATGACGCCCGCGTTGCGGCGCCCTGACGCAGGCGTGACAATGAGGGGCGAATGCAACTTTACCGCGCACCGCTCCGGCGCGGGCGCGGCATGCGGGATTCAAGGGCTTGATTCACCATGGAAATCGGCCCGGCCGTGCAGGCCTGCACTGGTTTAACCCCGCATTAACCGCTAGCTTTCCCCTAGTAAGGGGGCGCTTGCCATGGCCTATCAGCAAAATTTCACCGTCACGAACACAAACGATTCCGGCGCGGGGTCGCTCCGGCAGGCGCTGGCGGACGCCGGTGCGATCCTCGGTTCGGGCGTGATCCGGTTCGCGGAGGCGCTCTCGGGCCAGACGATCACGCTGCAATCCCGCCTCGAAGTGCTCGACGGCGCCGTGAGGATCGAAGGCGATATCGACGGTGACGGCGACGCGGACATCACCATCTCCGGCGACACGAATCCCAACGGGATCGCCGACGCCGGGGACTCGCAGTTCTTCTACATAGGAGCCGGCGCGGCCGCCGCGCTCGACACGCTCACGCTGACGAACGGCTTCGGCCGCGCCGAGATCGACACCGTCGGCTCGGTGATCGAGAACCGCGGAACGCTCACGATCACGGGCTCCACGATCGCGGAGACGCGGACGGAGGGCCTGCCCTTCGTGGAAGGCACCTTCAACGCCGCCGCCACGATCTACAACCGCAGCGGGGCGACGCTGACCGTCATCGACACGGTAATCACCGGCGGCCATGCGCAGGGCGGCGACGGGTTCGACACCGACCCGGGCGACAATTACGGCAACTATGGCGGCGGGCCCGCGACCGTGGGCATCCGCAACGCCGGCGACCTCGCGATCCGCAACATCACGGTGGACGGGACGGCGATCGGCGGAGCGGGGGGAGACGGGACGGATTATCCCAACGGCTCCCCGGACGGGCGGAACGGCGGCCTCGCGGTCATCGGCGTCTATTCCGTCAACACCTCCATCACCGTCGCCGGGGGCGGCTCCACGACGATCCGCGCTGGCGCCGCGGGCTCCGTCGCCATCGGCGGAAATCCGGGCCTCGGCCTCGGCGCCGGAACCGACGGAGCCTATGGCCAGGCCTTCTTCGGCTCCAATATCGACATCGCGGCGGCGGGGATCACCCTCGACCTCTCCGCCATTCCCGGCGCGCCCTCGGGCGTCTCGCGTATCGCGAACGAGCAGGTCTTCCTCGGCTCGCCGGGCGCGGACTTCCAGTTCGGCCTCGCCAGCAGCCAGACCTTCTTCGGCGGCGCCGGAAACGACGAGTTCTTCGGCGTCGGCCCCGGCGACGTCGTCGGCATGGGGCCGGGCGCAGACACGATCTCCGGCGAGGGCGCGATCCTGCTGGACGGCGAGGCGGGGAACGACCTCCTCGTCATCACCGGCGCGGGCGACGTGACGGTGCGCGGCGACGGCGGCGAGGGCTCGGGTTTCTACGGGACGGACACGCTGCAATTCGACACGGCTTTCGGGGTCTTCGCCTCTCTCCAGGCCTTAATCTTCACCGA
Organism: Alphaproteobacteria bacterium; assembly: GCA_030429105.1. GTDB lineage: Bacteria > Pseudomonadota > Alphaproteobacteria > Rhodobacterales > Rhodobacteraceae > Pikeienuella. The sequence goes on along the minus strand of JAUIDE010000082.1, from coordinate 9,857 downwards.
TCTGCCCAACAATCTCGCACTGAGCGGGACCATCGAGCAGATCGAGAACCTGACCGGCTCGCAACAGGCCGACCAGCTCACCGGCGACTTCCTCGCAAACCGGATCGAAGGCCGCGGCGGGGCCGACCAGCTCTTCGGCCTCGCCGGGGGCGACACGCTCCTCGGCGGCGCCGGGAACGACATCCTCGTCGGCGATGACTCGACCGCCGGCGTCGGCGGCGACGACCGGCTCGAAGGCGGGGACAATGAAGACAGCCTCTTTGGCGTCTTCGGCAACGACACCCTGCTCGGCGGCGCGGGGAACGACACGCTCGAAGGCGGCCCGGGAACCAACTTCATCGACGGCGGCGCCGGGGTCGATCAGGTCGTCTTCCGGGACGATTTCGGGACTTTCACCGTTTCGAACATCGCCGGCGGCCTCGGCTTCTCGAACGGCGTCGAGACGACGACGGTCTTCAACGTCGAGGAGTTCTTCTTCGGCGACGAGTTCTTCGAACTCTCGGACCGTTTCCGCATCATCGAGGGCGACGGCGCGCTCGCGCTCGCGCACGGCCAGAAGGTGGCGATCCGGGCCGAGGATCTCTCCGCCACGCTCGGCGCCGCGCGGGCCGATCAGGTCGTCTTCACCGCGACGGGCGTGACGGGCGGCTTCCTCGAACGCGCCGGGGCGCCCGGCGTCGCCGTCACGACCTTCACGCAGGCGGAGATCGACGCGCGGGCGATCCGCTTCGTCGATACGGCGCAGGACGGCGGCGCCTTCACCGTGACGGCGACGAGCGCGGTCGACGGGCTCACGAGCTTCGCGCGCACGATAGACGTGGTCCCGGGCCGCTCCCTCGCCGATCTCGACGGGGCGGACGGATTCCGGATCGACGGGGATACGGGCTCCATGCGGTTCGGCTCCCGCGCCGGCAAGGATGTCGGCGGCGGGGGGGACATCAACGGCGACGGGATCAACGACATCGTCGTCGGCGCGCGCTACGCCGACATAGGCTCGGTGGGCGGCGGAGAGGCCTATGTCGTGTTCGGCTCGGCCAACGGCTTCGCCGCCCGGCTCGGGGCGGAGGAGCTGGACGGGACGAACGGCTTCCGCCTCCGCGGTTTCGAGGGCGAGGGGCTCGGCTATCAGGTCGACATCGTCGGCGACATGAACGGGGACGGGATCGACGACCTCCTGATCTCCGCGCCCTTCGCGGATTATGCGGGCGAGGATTCCGGCTCGGTCTACATCCTCTTCGGGCGCGAGGGCGGCTTCGCCCCGGTGATCTCGGCGAGCGAGATCTCCGGAGCCGCCGGCTTCCGCATCGACAACCCGGGAGAGTACAACGCAGGCGCCGTCGCAAAGGGGATCGGCGACTTCAACAGCGACGGGCTGGCGGACGTTGCGATTTTCTCCGGCGTCACGCCGACCGGCGACAGGACCAAGGTCTATGTGGTGTTCGGAAGCGAGGGGACGCGCGGCCCCGTCAGTCTGGCGACGCTGGGGCCGCAGGACGGTCTCTCCTTTAGTGATGCAGCGTCGAACGACCGGTTCGGAACCTCCCTCGCAGGCCTTGGCGATATCAACGGGGACGGCGTGACCGACATCGCCATCGGAGCCTCGGGCGCCGACCCCGACGGCAGGAGCGCGGCGGGGCAGGTCAGCGTCTTCTCATTCGGCCCCGGCGCAAAACCTGTCATCAACGGCATCGTGGGCGCGCCGCCGGAAAACGCGCGGGGGGGGGACAATGTCGGCCGCGCCGTCTCCGCCGCCGGAGATATCAACGGTGACGGGATCGACGACATCATCGTCGGCAGCGGGCTGGTCGATCCGAACGGGGAATCCTCCGGAACGGCCTATGTGATTTTCGGCTCGGCCGCCGGCTTTCCGGAGCCTCAGGAACTTTCGGCGCTGAACGGCGCGAACGGTTTCGCGCTACGGGGCGTCGCGGAGTTCAACTATGCGGGCGACGCCGTCTCCGCCGCCGGCGACGTGAACGGGGACGGGATCGACGATCTGCTGGTCGGCGCGCGCTCCGCGGGGCCAAGCTTTCTGGGCGAGACCTATGTCGTCTTCGGCTCGCGGAGCGGGTTCGCGGCCTCCATCGAGCTCTCCGCGCTCGCGCCCGCCGCCGGGTTCCGCCTCACGGGCGCGGAGGCGGGGCGCGGCAGCGGCGATTCCGTCGCCGCGCTCGGAGACGTGAACGGCGACGGGCGGGACGATTTCATCATCGGCGCGCGTTTCGCGGACAGGGGCCCGCTGAGCGAGCAGGCCGGCGCGGCCTTCGTCGTCTTCGGCGGCGATTTCGGCGCGCCCGTCATCGCCGGCGACCTGTCGCTCTCCGTCGCCTCCGGCGGGCGCGCGACCGTGCGCGCGGCGGACCTCTCGGCGACGGGCGAGGACCTCCTCTTCCATGTGACCGGCGAAAGCCGGGGCTTCGTCTCCCTTTCCACGGCGCAGAACGCGGCGGTCGAGAGCTTCACCGGAGCCGACCTCGCCGCCGGGCGCGTGCTCTTCACCCATGCAGGCGGAACCGGGGCCGGCGGCTTCACCGTCGAGGCGACGGACGGGGACGGCCTCGTCTCCGCCGCGGCGCGCCTCGCAGTCTCGGTGACGACCCCACCCGTCACGCCCCCCGTCACCCCTCCGGTCACGCCCCCCGTCACCCCGCCGGTCACGCCGCCCACGACCCCGCCGGTGACGCCGCCCGTGACCCCGCCGGTGACGCCGCCCGTGACCCCGCCCGTCACGCCGCCGGTCGAACCGCCCGTGACGCCTCCGGTCACGCCGCCCGTGACTCCGCCCACGACCCCGCCGGTGACCCCTCCGGTCACGCCGCCCGTCACGCCCCCGGCGGAGCCGCCCGTTACGCCTCCGACAACGCCCCCCGTGACACCCCCTGCGACCCCGCCCGCCGGGCCGACGCAGGGTGACGACAACCTGCGCGGAACCGGCGGGCCGGAGCGGATCGCGGCGCTGAGGGGCGACGACACCGTGCGCGGCCTCGGCGGGGACGATACGCTGCTCGGCCAGGGCGGGGAGGATATCCTGCGCGGCGGCGGCGGGGATGACAGCCTCAAGGGCGGCGGCGGGGCGGACCGGATGTTCGGCCAGGCCGCGGACGACACGCTGAAGGGCGGCGGCGCCGGCGATTTCCTCAAGGGCGGCGGCGGCGCGGACCGTCTGATCGGCGGCGGCGGCGACGACACGATCGAGGGCAACAAGGGCGACGACACGATGATCGGCGGCGGCGGGGCGGACCTCTTCCGCTTCGCGCCGGGGGACGGGGCGGATGTGATCCGGCGCTTCCAGCAGGGGGCCGATCAGGTCGAGTTCAAGCGCGGCGTGGCGGGCTTCGACGATCTCCGGATCGAGCAGCAGGGCGACGACGTCCTCGTGACCTACACCCGCGGCTCGATTCTCTTCGAGAACCAGAACGCGGGCGCCTTCACGGAAGACGACTTCATCTTCTGACGGCGCCCGACGCCCGGCCTCCGGCCCGCCCGCGGCGGGCCCGCCGCTCAGCGGCGCTTCCGCACGCTCCAGAAAGGCCGCCGCGCCTCCGCCTCCGCCTCGGCGCGGGTGATCCCGATATCGGCCAGCAGGTGATCGGGCAGCTCCGCCAGCGTCCGCCGCTCCCGCATCGTCGAAAGCCAGAGCGCGGCGTGGGCGCGCGCCGGGTCGGCGGCGCCGCGGGTCTTCTCGGACCGGCCATAGCCGATCAGGTCGCTCATCATGCTCATCGCCATCTCCATCATCGGATCGTATGCTTGCGCCCCGATCCATCATTTCGCTTGATTGATATGGCGCGCCATGCTTCATTCCGGAAACGAATTGATCTGATGCAGGTCATCACGGAGGATGATATGGCGCGCAATCTCGACATCACCGCGCTCCGCAGCTTCGTCGCCGTCGCGGACGAGGGGAAGGTGACGGCCGCGGCCGGCCGGCTGAACCTCACGCAATCCGCCGTCTCGATGCAGCTGAAGCGGCTGGAGGAATCCCTCGGCGCCGGGCTTTTCGACCGGTCGGGCAGGGGCGTCGCGCTGACGGCGGAGGGCGAGCTTCTCCTCGGCTACGCCCGCCGCATGGTGGCCCTCAATGACGAGATTTGGGGCCGGATGACCCATGCGGATTACGAGGGGGAGCTGACCCTCGGCGTCCCGCACGACATCGTCTATCCCCACATCCCCGCGGTGATGCAGCGCTTCGCCCGCGCCTTCCCGCGGGTGAAGGTCTCCCTCACCTCCTCCTTCACCAGGCGATTGAAGGAGGAGTTCGCCCGCGGCGAGGCGGACCTGATCCTGACCACCGAATCGAACGTCGCCGCGCCGGGCGAGGTGCTGGCGGAAAGCCATCTCGTCTGGGTCGGCGCGCATGGCGGCGCGGCCTGGAAGGGGCGGCCCGTGAAGCTCGCCTATGAGCGCGCCTGCATCTTCCGCGCCCTCGTGCAGCGCGCGCTGGAGGATGCGGGGCTGGACTGGGTGATGGCGGTGGAAAGCGACCAGACCCGCCCGGTCGAGGCCGCCGTCTCCGCCGACCTCGCGATCCACACCCAGATCGCGAGTTCGATCCCGCCCTATTTCGAGATCATCCAGCACGGCGGCGCCCTGCCGGACCTGCCGCCGATCCGGATCGGCATGTATCGCGCCGAAGGCCCGAAGCGGGAGATGACCGACATGCTCGCCGCGATGATCCGGGAGGCTTACGGCGTCGGAGAGGCGGCGGGGCGCATGGCGGCGGAATAGAGTGCTGCCGGGCGGAGGCGCTCAGTGCGGCTGGGGACCCGGCCGGGCGAAGGCGCCGTGCTCTCCCCGTAACCTTTGGCCCGGGCGACAAGCCCGGGCCGCGCCCTCCCTCCCCCCCAGGGAGGGCGCATCGCAACGGCGCAAGATGCGCAACCGTCGAAGACCCTGACGCCATAAACCGCCGAGACCAGTCGTCTCGAAGCGCCCCCCCGAGGGAGAGCGCGCCCCTCCGCGCGCCGCTCAGGCCGCGGCCGGCCTCGTGGTGGCCAGCCCTGCTCTTAACAAACGGGAACCTGCCCGCCTGTCGGCGCCGCCGCCGGCCCGCCTACTTCTTCTTCTTTTTCTTCTTCGGCGGATCGGCCTGCGCCGCCGCCGGAGCCAGCGCCGCCTCCAGCGCGGGGCCGAGCGCGGCCATGTAGCCGGCGTAGGCCGCAAGGCGCGGGGCGCCCTCCAGGGCGGAAAGCGCCGCCGCCGCCGGCTCCGAAACCCGCGCGCGGAAGGCGGAGAGGAGCGCCGCCGCCGCCTCTTCCGGCGCATCCGGGGCCGCGAACCGCTCCTGCCGCTCGCCCGGCGCCGGCGCCGAGCGGACAAGGCCGAACCCCCGCAGCTCCTTCAGCGCCGCCGAGACGTTGGAGCGTGCGATGGACAGCGCTTCGGCGATCTCCGCCGCGCTCAGCGCGCTCTCCGCGGAGAGAATCAGCGCCCAGACCTGCCCGCCGCTCTTCGTCAGCCCGAGCCCGCGCGCCACCTCCCCCCAGCGGAGGATGAAGGCCCGGCGGGCGGGCGGAAGGGGGGCGGGCGCAGCCATGGCGAAAGCCTTAACGAGGCCGCCCGCTCTTGCAACCCTTCCCGCCGCGAACGGGCGCGCCCCCGTCGCTTTCCTCCCTTGTTTTCGCCGCCGCCCGCGATACGCCAAGGCGAAAGACGAAAGGGGAGCGCCATGAAGACCGATATCGAGATCGCCCGCGCCGCGAAGAAGAAGCCGATCCAGGAGATCGGCGCCCGTCTCGGCGTGCCCGCCGAGCATCTGCTGCCGTTCGGCCACGACAAGGCGAAGATCTCCGCCGAGTTCATCGCGGGGCTCGCGGAACGCCCCCGCGGCAAGCTCGTCCTCGTCACCGCCATCAACCCGACCCCGGCGGGCGAGGGCAAGACGACGACGACGGTCGGCCTCGGCGACGGCTTGAACGCCATCGGCAAGAAGGCGGCCGTCTGCATCCGCGAAGCCTCGCTCGGCCCGAATTTCGGCATGAAGGGCGGCGCCGCGGGCGGCGGCATGGCGCAGGTCGTGCCGATGGAGGAAATGAACCTCCACTTCACCGGCGATTTCCACGCGATCACCAGCGCGCACAATCTCCTCTCCGCGATGATCGACAACCACATCTATTGGGGCAACGAGCTCGAGATCGACGAGCGCCGCATCGTCTGGCGCCGCGTGATGGACATGAACGACCGCGCGCTCCGCGACATCGTGGTGAGCCTCGGCGGCGTCGCCAACGGCTTCCCCCGTCAGACCGGATTCGACATCACGGTCGCCTCCGAGGTCATGGCGATCCTCTGCCTCGCCGCCGACCTCGCGGACCTCAAGACGCGCCTCGGCGACATCATCGTCGCCTATACGCGGGAGAAGAAGCCCATCTACGCCCGCGACCTGAAGGCGGACGGCGCGATGGCCGTCCTCCTCGCCCAGGCGATGCAGCCGAACCTCGTGCAGACGCTGGAGAACAACCCCGCCTTCGTCCATGGCGGCCCCTTCGCCAACATCGCCCACGGCTGCAACTCCGCCATCGCGACGAAGACGGCCCTTGCCCTCGCCGACTATGTGGTGACGGAGGCGGGCTTCGGCGCCGATCTCGGGGCCGAGAAGTTCATGAACATCAAGTGCCGCAAGGCCGGCCTCGCGCCCGACGCGGTGGTGATCGTGGCGACGATCCGCGCGCTGAAGATGAACGGTGGCGTCGCGAAGGAGGCGCTCGGGGCCGAGAACGTCGCCGCCGTTAAGGAAGGCTGCGCCAATCTCGGCCGGCATATCGAGAACGTGGCGAAGTTCGGCGTCCCCGCCATCGTCGCCATCAACCACTTCGTGACGGACACGGAGGCGGAGATCGAGGCGGTGAAGGCCCATGTCGCCGGTCTCGGGGCCGAGGCCGTGCTCTGCCGCCACTGGGCCGAGGGCTCGAAGGGGATCGAGGCGCTGGCGCAGAAGGTCGTCGCCATCGCCGAGAGCGGCAAGGCCGCCTACAGGCCCCTCTATGCGGACGAGCCGCCGCTTTTCGCGAAGATCGAGACCGTGGCGAAGGAGATCTATCGCGCCGCGGAGGTGACGGCGCCCGCCGCCGTCCTTTCCCAGTTGAAGGAATGGGAGGCGGCGGGCTACGGCCACCTCCCCGTCTGCATGGCCAAGACGCAATATTCCTTCACGACCGACCCGACCGTCCGCGGCGCCCCCGTCGGCCATTCGATCCCGGTGCGGGAGGTCCGCCTCTCCGCCGGCGCCGGCTTCGTCGTCGCCATCTGCGGGGAGATCATGACGATGCCGGGCCTGCCGCGCCGCCCGGCGGCGGAGACGATCCGCTTCAACGACGCCGGGGAGATAGAGGGGCTCTTCTGATCTTGAGTTGAGGCCGGGCGCTCCCGCCGCTAGCGTGGCGGCGCCCGCTTGACCCCCAAGGAGCCGACCATGATCCGCGCCGCCGCCCTCGCCCTCGCCCTCCTCGCCCTCCCCGCCGCCGCGCAGGAGATCGAGGACCGTTACGCCGGCTACCACTACCCGCCGGTGACGACGGAGGAGACCTTCACCCGAGTCATCGCCCCCGGCACGCCGCCCGCCGAACAGGCCGTGCGGGTCAACTTCGTCACCTCGATCACCAAGGCGCAGCTCGCCGCGCCGGAAAGCCCGCGCTACGTCATCTTCGAGAAGGGCGCGAATTCGGACCGGCTGATGATCATCGCGCTCGACGACGATGTCTTCCGCACCCTCTTCCGCGCCCGCGCCGTGCTCGCCCAGCTGACCTCGAACATGCGCGGCACGGATTTCTTCCGCCAGCAGGACCTGCATCTCGAGGGCACGCTCTATGACATGTTGCAGATCATGGGCTTCTCCTCGCTCGTCCTCAGCGACGGGGCGACCTGGTCCCACCGCGTGAATTTCGTCGCCGGAGGCTGAAAGGAGCCCGCATGACCGCCCGCATCATCGACGGAAAGGCCTTCGCGGCGACGATCCGCGAACGGGTCGCCGCCCACGTTTCGCGCCTCAAGGCGGATCACGGGCTGACCCCCGGCCTCGCCGTCGTGCTGGTCGGGGCGGACCCGGCCTCGGAAGTCTATGTCCGCAACAAGGGCAAGCAGACGCAGGAGGCCGGCATGGAATCCTTCGAGCATCGCCTGCCCGCAGAGACGGCGGAGGCCGATCTCCTCGCCCTCGTCGCCCGGCTGAACGCGGACCCGGCGGTGCACGGCATCCTCGTCCAGCTCCCGCTCCCCGCCCATATCGACGAGGCGAAGGTGATCGGCGCCATCGCGCCGGAAAAGGATGCGGACGGGTTCCACATCTCGAATGTCGGCCTCCTGGCGACGGGGCAGGATGCGCTCGTCCCCTGCACGCCGCTCGGCTGCCTCCTCCTCCTCCGCGATCTCCACGGGAGCCTCGCGGGGATGGAGGCGGTCGTCCTCGGCCGGTCCAACATCGTCGGCAAGCCGATGGCGCAGCTTCTGCTGCGGGAGAGCTGCACCGTCACCATCGCCCACAGCCGCACGAAGGGGATCGAGGCGGTGGCCGCGCGCGCCGATATCCTCGTCGCCGCCATCGGCCGGCCCGAGATGGTGAAGGCGAACTGGGTGAAGCCCGGCGCCACCGTGATCGACGTCGGCATCAACCGGCTCGAAGGGGAGGGCGGCAAGGCCCGCCTCGTCGGCGACGTGGACTTCGCCGCCGTCGCACCCGTCGCCGGCGCGATCACGCCCGTCCCGGGCGGGGTCGGCCCGATGACCATCGCCTGCCTCCTCGCCAACACCGTCACCGCGGCCTGCCGCGCGAACGGCCTCCCCGCGCCCGAGGGATTGACGGCCTGAGCCTCACCCGCCGAAGAGCGCCGCGTGCATGATCCGCCCGGGAAGCGCGAGCGCGAAGGCCCCCGCGACCCCGAGCCCGCCGATGGTGACGCCGAGCATCGCCGCCCGGTGCGCCGCCACGTTCCCCCGCCGGATCGACCAGATCGCGTAAGGCACGTTGAAGAGCACGACGGCCGTGAGGATGTGGAGCCAGGAGAAGCTCTCCCCGATCCAGAGGCTCGAAATGGCGGCCGCCATCATCGCCCCGGCCCAGACACGCCCGAACGCCTTGTGCCGCGCCGTCCCCTTCCGCATCGGCAGGATGTAGAGCGTCGCCGCCGCGGCGATTGCGACGGCGAGGATGTGGACCTGCGTCGCGAAGGGCGCGGCGAGGATCGGTGCGAGGGTCATCGGCGGCTCCGGGTCTTGTCGGGCGGACCATGCCGGAGCGCGCGGGGCGGGGGAAGGGCGGGGGGCGCCGCGCCGCTTCGAAAAGCCGTGGGCCTCGGACCTGATCCGGGGCCTCGCAGGCAGGGGCCGGAGCCTTTGACGTTTCCGATTGACCCACCATCGCCCAAATGCGCCCGGCTGATCTGACCCGCGTCAGATCAGCCCGCGCCCGCCGCCCCCCCGCGTTCAAACGGGCCGGGCGCGTCGCCGCGCCCACCGCGGCGTGCACGGCCTGATCTTCTACCTCCGGCCAAGCCCGGCGCCCCTCGGCCTCCGCCTGGGCTCCGGCCGAACGGCCTCGGTGACCTTCCACCGGAAGGTCGCTTTTCGAGGCCGTGGCGCGAAATGCAGGCGTCGCGCGAGCGCCTGGTTTCCTCTTGCGCCCCCGCCCGCCGGATAGCCTACAGCCCTCGCTCAATGGCTCCTCGGTCGCCAGAAAGCGCCCGGCCGATACGCCCCGCGTATCGGCCCGCGGCCGCCCGCCCCCCAATCATCTGAACGGGGGCGGCCGCGAGACGCGTCCGCCCGGGCGGCCGCGCGCCGATGCAGCCCGACGCGGCGGCTTGGCGCCCCTCGCCCTCCGGCCTTCGCCTCCGGGCGAACGGCCCCTGCGGGTCTCCCCCGGAGAC
>JAUIDE010000081.1 GCA_030429105.1 Alphaproteobacteria bacterium | reverse complement strand
TTCGCCGCCGCCCGCGCCCTGCCGCCGCCGGCGGAGGGCCCGCTCCGCCGCCGTTTCGGCGCGCCGGGCGCGGGCGGGCCGGCGGAAGGCGTCGAGATCGCGACCGCGCCCTGGGCCGCGGTCTACGCCCCCTGGGCGAGCGCCGTGCGCTTCGCCGGCCCCTTCGGCGCCGAGGGCGCGGTGGTGATCCTGGAGCCGGACCCGGACATGCTGATCGTCCTCTCCGGCCTTTCCGGCGTCAGCGTCGCCGCGGGGGACATCGTGCCAGCGGGCGCGCCCGTCGGCGCGATGGGCGGCCCGGCGCCGGCTGCTGAAGAATTTTTGATTGCGGCGATGTCGGCGGTTGAAACCCTCCCCGCCGAAACGCTCTATATGGAGGTGAGACGAAGCGGCGCGCCGGCGGACCCGGCGATCTGGTTCGCATTCGACAACGAGGAAGGCGAGAGACCATGAAACAGGCGTTCATCGGCGTCATCGGCGGCGCGGCGCTCGGCGTCTTCGCGGCGACGCAGCTGACCCCCCCGCTCGTGGCGCAGGAGAACGGCGCCCGCAGCACCTATGAGCAGCTCGATCTCTTCGGCGACATTTTCGAGCGCGTGCGCAGCCAGTATGTCGACCAGGTGGACGAGGCGAAGCTGATCGAGAGCGCGATCAACGGCATGCTCGCCTCGCTCGACCCGCATTCGAGCTACCTCCCGCCCGACAATTTCGAGGACATGCGCGTCCAGACCAAGGGCGAGTTCGGCGGGCTCGGCATCGAGGTGACGATGGAGAACGGCCTCGTGAAGGTCGTCGCCCCGATCGACGAGACGCCGGCGGCGAAGGCCGGCATCGAGTCGGGCGACTTCATCTCCGCGCTCGACGGGGAGCCCGTGCTCGGCCTCACGCTGGCCGAGGCGGTGGAGAAGATGCGCGGCCGCGTGGGCGAGGAGATCACGCTCACCATCCTCCGCGAAGGGCGGGAGGAGCCGTTCGAGATTTCCATCGTCCGCGACACGATCAAGATCCGCGCCGTGCGCGCGCGGGCGGAGGGGGATGTCGGCGTCATCCGCATCACCACCTTCAACGAGCAGACCTTCGACAATCTCGAATCCGGCATCGCCGAGGTGACGGCCGAGATCGGCGAGGACAAGATAAAGGGCTATGTGATCGACCTTCGCAACAATCCGGGCGGGCTCCTGAACCAGGCGATCTCCGTCTCCGACGCCTTCCTCGAGACGGGGGAGATCGTTTCGACCCGCGGGCGCAACTCGGATGACAGCGAGCGCCACAACGCCCAGCCGGGGGACCTGACCGGCGGCAAGCCCATCGTCGTCCTCATCAACGGCGGCTCCGCCTCCGCCTCCGAGATCGTCGCCGGCGCGCTGCAGGATCATCGCCGCGCGATCATCGTGGGCGAGAAGAGTTTCGGTAAGGGCTCCGTCCAGACGATCATGCCGCTCTCGGGCCAGGGCGCGATGCGGCTGACGACGGCGCGCTACTACACGCCCTCGGGCCGCTCCATCCAGGCGCTCGGCATCGAGCCCGACATCCTCGTCGAACAGCGGAAGTTCGAGGCCGAGCCGGAGGCGACCGGGCCCGCCGCCCGCCGCAGCGAGGCCGATCTTCGCGGCAGCCTCGAGAACAAGCTGACCGAGGAGGAGCAGCGGCTCCTGAAGGAGGAGCGGGAGCGGCACGAGGCGACCGCGAAGCTGCGGGAGGACGATCTCCAGCTCGCCTATGCGCTTGACCTTCTCACCGGCCTCTCGGTCATCGCGCAGACGAAATGAGCGCGGCGGAAGCCGGGGCGGCGGCCTTCGCGTCGCTGCCCTACCGGCCCTGCGTCGGCCTCGTGCTGATGAACCGGGCCGGGGAGGTCTTCGCCGGGCGGCGGATCGACAATCCCGGCCCCGCCTGGCAGATGCCGCAGGGCGGGATCGACGAGGGCGAGACCCCGCGCGAGGCGGCGCTTCGCGAACTCGGGGAGGAGACGGGCCTCGATCCGGCGCGCGTCGCCGTGCTGGCGGAGACGGCGGGGTGGATTCCCTATGATCTTCCGGCGGAGCTGATCCCGAAGCTCTGGGGCGGGCGATTTCGCGGGCAGGAGCAGAAGTGGTTCCTCCTCCGCTTCCTCGGCGCCGATTCCGAGGTGCGGATCGACGGGGAGCATCCCGAGTTCAGCGAATGGCGCTGGATGGCGCCGGATGCGCTGATGGAGCGGATCGTGCCCTTCAAGCGACAGGTCTACGAGGCGGTGTTCGGGGAATTCGCGGGGCTGGTCGGGCCCGGCTGAGGCCGCGACATTTCCGCCCGTGCGCCGCCCCGCGCGCCGCGCTAAGGCTGGCGGATGACCACGCTCGCCGACTTCGCCGCCGCCGTGGAGAGCCTCGACGCCGTGAAGGCGCTCAAGTTCTCGCGCTGGGGCTATTCGCTGGCGAATGCGGCGCATGTGCTCGGCATCGCGCTCCTCGTCGGCGCGATCCTGCCGCTCGATCTCCGGCTGCTCGGCGCCTGGCGGAGCGTGGACCGGACGATGCTGGCGCGGGTGCTCGTCCCCGTCGCGGCGGCGGGGCTACTCCTCGCCGTCTGCGCCGGGATGGTGCTCTTCTCGGTGCGGGCGCCGCATTATGTGAAGGTCGACCTCCTCGCCTGGAAGCTGGGGCTGATCGTGACAGGGGCGACGCTGGCGCTGATCTTCCATGCGCGCGCCGGGCTCTGGGTCGAACGGGCGGGGCCGGGGCAGGCGGCGTTCCATGGCGCGGCCTCGCTCTTCTGCTGGCTCGGCGCGCTTCTCTGCGGTCGTCTGATCGCCTATTTTCCGGGTTGAAACGGGAGGCCCAAATGAAGATCACCCGCCGCGCCGCGCTCCTCGCGCTCGCAGCCGCGCCCGCTGCGGCGCATCACGGCTTCATGCAATGGGATTACGAGAACCCGGTCTTCATAGAGGGCTGGGTCTCGAAGGAACTGGACGGGTTCCCGCACTGGGAGATCTGGGTGCGGGTCGAGGGGAAGGACTGGGAGGTCGATGTCGGAGACCAGTTCGTGCTGGAGAAGGCCGGGCTTTCCCAGGACGGGAAGGAATTCCGGATGCGGCGGGAGATTCGCGTGGAAGGCTACCGGCCGGTCGACAAGTCGGTGCTCCGCATCCTCCCGCGGCGGATCATCTTCGACGGCGGCGACGAGGCCTACGACATCGTTGTGGAAGGCTGAGGCGCGGCCGGGGCTTCGGCTGGCCCGGCCTCGCGAGGACGTGGCCAGGTTTGAGTGCTCCGCTCCCCGACTATCCTTGGCTCGGGCGACCAGCCCGGGCCGCGGCCTCCCTCCCCCCAGGGAGGCCGCATCGCAACGCCTCAAAACGCTCAATCGTCAGAGTCTCTTACGCCATAAACCACGCAGACCAATCGCTCCAAGGCGTCCTCCCGAGGGAGGCCGCGCCCCTTCGCGCGCCGCTCGGGCCGCGGGCGGCCTCGCCTTCGCGCGTCCTGCCTCGTCACCCCGGCGCCTCCCCCAGCCGGTCGAGAAACGACAATTGCGGGGCGGGGAGCGCCGGCGGCGGGGCGAAGAGGTCCTCCCTCAGCGGCGGCGCCGGCCGGTCCAGCCCCGCCTCCCGCGCCGCGCGGGCGAAGCGGCGGCGGATGAGGTCCGCGAGCGGGCCCTGCCCGGCGAGGCGCTTGCCCCATTCCGGGTCGTAATCCTTGCCGCCGTGCAGGTCCCGCACCTGCCGCATCACGCGGGCCGCCCTGTCCGGAAAGGCCGCCTCCAGCCATTCGACGAAGAGGTCCCGCACTTCGAGCGGCAGACGGAGCACCACATAACCTGCGCTCTTCGCGCCGGAGGCCGCGGCGGCCTTCAGCAGCGCCTCGATCTCGTGGTCGTTGATCGCGGGGATGAGCGGCGCGGTCATCACGCCGACCGGGCAGCCCGCGGCGGCGAGGCGGCGCATCGCCCAGAGCCGGCGCGCGGGCTGCGCCGCGCGCGGCTCCATCCGGGCGGAAAGCGCCGGGTCCAGCGTCGTGAGCGAAAGCGAGACGCGGGCGAGGCCGCGCCGCCCCATCGGGCCGAGAATGTCCGCATCCCGCGCCACCAGCGCGGATTTCGTGACGATGGCGACGGGATGGGAGAATTCGGAGAGGACCTCCAGCACCCCGCGCATGATCCGCTGCGACTTCTCGACCGGCTGATAAGGGTCCGTGTTCGTGCCGATGGCGAGCGTTTTCGGCTTGTATCCCGGGCGGGAGAGGGCGCGGCGGAGGAGCGCCGGGGCGTCCGGCTTCATTGTGATCTTCGTCTCGAAATCGAGACCGGGCGAGAGGCCGAGCCAGGCGTGCGTCGGCCGCGCGAAGCAATAGACGCAGCCATGCTCGCAGCCCCGGTAGGGGTTGAGCGACCGCTCAAAATTCAGGTCCGGCGAGACGACGCGGGAAATGACGCTCTTCGAGCGGTCTATCGTGAGTTCGGTGCGGAGCCGGGGCCGCTCCTCCTCCTCCCGCGCCCAGCCGTCATCCTCCGCCGCGCGCGACAGGTCGAACCGCCCGGAGCGGTTCGAGACCGCCCCGCGCCCCTTCGCCATGCCGTTCCGATTCGGTGCGTTCATGGAGAACATTATAGGAACATTCCGTGCGCCGCGCGAGAGGGAGTCAGGACCCATCGGCCGCCTGAAACAATCGATCACGAGTTTATTCGTTTGGAATCAAGCCTCCGATGCCGATTTCCATGGAAATCCCCGAATCGCGGGCTCCAAGGCCCCGGACCCGTCCGGGGCCTCGCAGGGATGGGCGCTCATGCCGTCGGGGCCCCGGATCGGGTCCGGGGCCGAGCGAGGGGTTCCGGCGCGAAGCGTGGGGGTGAGCGCCGCTACGCGCTCAAGCAGCGCGAAGCGTGGGGCTGAGCGCCATTACGCGCTCAAGCAGCCCGAAGGGCGGTAGCGCAAAAAAAGGATTCTCCCGACTCCGGATGGATTCGAACCATCGACCTGCCGCTTAGGAGGCGGCCGCTCTATCCCCTGAGCTACGGAGCCGGCGCGGCGGAAACTACAGGCTCGGGCGCGAAAGGCAACCGCCCCTCAGATGTCCAGCATCTCCGCGAAGCGGGCGTTCTCCTGAATGTAGTCGAACCGCGCCTCGGGCTTCTTGCCCATCAGCCGCTCGACAAGGTCCGCCGTCTCGCCCGGCTCGTCGTCGTCGATGGCGACGCGGATGAGGGTGCGGGTGGCCGGGTCCATCGTGGTGGACTTGAGGTCCTTCGCGTCCATCTCGCCAAGGCCCTTGAACCGGCTCACGTCGATCCGGCCGCGGCCCGTGAAGGCGGTCTTCATCAGCCGGTCCCGCTCCGCCTCGTCCTTCGCATAGACCGATTTTCCGCCCTGCGTCAGCCGGAAGAGCGGCGGCTGCGCGAGGAAGAGGCGGCCATTGTCCACCAGCGGGCGCATCTGCGTGAAGAAGAAGGTCATCAGGAGCGCCGCGATATGCGCCCCGTCCACATCCGCGTCCGTCATGATGATGACGCGCTCATAGCGCAGGTCCTCGTCATCGTAGCGGGAGCCGAGGCCGACGCCGAGCGCCAGCGCGAGGTCCGCGATCTCCTGGTTCTGGCCGAGCTTGGAGGAGGCGGCGCCGAGCACGTTGAGGATCTTGCCACGGAGGGGGAGGAGCGCCTGGTTCCGCCGGTCCCGCGCCATCTTGGCGGAGCCGCCCGCGCTGTCCCCCTCGACGAGGAAGATCTCCGTGCCCTTCCGGTCGGTCGCGGAGCAGTCGACGAGCTTGCCGGGGAGGCGGAGCTTCTTCGTCGCGGTCTTCCGCGCCGTCTCCTTCTCCTTCCGCCGCCGCTGCCGCTCCTCCGCCCGCTCGATGAAGGTCTCGATCAGGGCGCCGGCGGATTTCGGGTCGGCGGCGAGCCAGTTGTCCCAATGGTCGCGCACCGCGCCCTCGACGAGGCGCTGCGCCTCAACGGTCGAGAGCCGGTCCTTCGTCTGGCCCACGAAGTCCGGGTCCCGGATGAAGGCGGAGATCATGGCGCAGCCCTGCGCGAACACGTCCTCCCCCGTGATCTGCGCGGCGCGGCGGTTGCCGACAAGCTCGCCATAGGCGCGGGCGCCCTTTGCGAGCGCGGCGCGGAATCCGGCCTCATGCGTCCCGCCCTCCGGCGTCGGCACGGTGTTGCAATAGGAGGAGACGAAAGCGTCCCGCATCGGGGTCCAGTGGATCGCCCATTCGACCGAGCCGGGCGTGCCCGCGAACTTCTCCGCGAACTCGACCTTGCCGGCGAAGGGCGACGCCGTCTCCGTCGCCACGCCCTTCAGCGTCGCGCCGAGGAAGTCGGCGAGCCCTCCGGGGAAGTGGAACACGTCCTCCGCCGGCGTCTCGTCATGGATCAGCGCGGCGGCGCAGCGCCAGCGGATCTCGACTCCGCGGAAGAGATAGGCCTTCGAGCGCGCCATCTTCCAGAGCCGCGCGGGCTTCAGCGCCGCGCGGGGGCCGAAGATCTCCGCATCCGGATGGAAGGTCACGGTCGTTCCCCGCCGGTTCGGCGCCGCGCCGACGCGGGCGAGGGGCCCGAGCGGGGCGCCGCGGGAAAAATCCTGCCGCCACAGCGTCCTGTCCCGCGCCACCTCGACCTCCAGCCGGTCGGAGAGCGCGTTGACGACGGAAATGCCGACGCCGTGGAGCCCGCCCGAGGTCTCGTAGGCCTTGCCGGAGAATTTTCCCCCTGAATGGAGCGTTGTGAGGATCACCTCCAGCGCGGACTTGCCGGGGAAGCGCGGGTGAGGGTCCACCGGGATGCCGCGGCCGTTGTCCGATATGCGGCAGGCGCCGTCCTCCAGCAGCTCGATCTCGATGCGGCTGGCATGGCCCGCGACCGCCTCGTCCATCGAATTGTCCAGCACCTCGGCGACGAGATGGTGGAGCGCGCGTTCGTCCGTCCCGCCGATATACATGCCGGGGCGCTTGCGGACGGGCTCCAGTCCCTCCAGCACCTCGATGGCGGAGGCGTCATAGGCTTTCGATGCGGCGTCCTCGGCGGCGAAGAGGTCCTTCGCGGCCTGGCTTCCCGGGGCGGCGGCCATTGGGCTCATCCTGTTCTGCTCGACGGTCAGGGATAATGCGCCGGGAGCGCGGCGCGATCAATGGCGGGCGATGGTGAGTCGGAGGAGGTCGTTCCACCGTTCCGGCGCCATCCATCGCAGGTTGGGCCGCTGCGCCGCGACCATCGAGGCCTTGGCGTTGCCTTCGATCAGCCAGACGCGCTCCGCCGTCGGCGCAAGGTCCCATCCGCAATAGGAATAGTCCGGAAAGGCCGTCTCATGCGCCGCGACGGCGAGGTCCACGATCTCCCGGAAGCGGGGCAGGGGGCGGCCGCGGAAGAGGACGCCGTTGGCCGGGTTTCGCTCGTGCATCTTCGATTGCGCCCGCCCCGTCCCGATGGTCAGAAGCCCTGTCTCCGGCTCCACGCCGATATGGATGCCGACGCCGGCGCCGTTGTCCGCCAGCGCCTCCGGCACGGTCGAGAGCTTGAGCGCGACGGAGACGATCTCGGCCCGCCGCGCCTCGTTCAGGATCGTGTAGACGCGTACGGTTGAGAGCGCCTTCAGCGCCACGTCGGCGATATCGGGATGCGAGCGGAGACGGTCCTGCGCGATCCAGTCCGTCTTCGCGCCCGCGTCGGACCGGAGGCGCGACTCAAGCCCGCGGAGGTCCGAAAGGCCGGAGGCGGAAACGACGCCGACGCCGAAGCCGCCCGTCCCGAACATCGGCTTCACGAAGAGTTCCGGCGCCTCGGGGAGCGAGCGCGCCTCGATCCGGCCACTGAGGCAGACGGCGCGGAGCGGCGGATGCGGCAGGCCGTGGCGGGCGCAGCGGGCGGCGAAGGCCGCCTTGTCGTCCATCTCGCAGGTTCCGTTCCAGTATTGCGGGTTGAGCTTCCGGCTGATCGCCGCCTCCTCGAAGCGGCGGACATAGAGCGCGGCCTCGGCCTCCGTCTTCAGGTCCTGGATGATCGCGTCCCGCGGGTCGAGGAAGCGGGCGCGGCTGAGCGCCAGCACCGCGGCGGCGCGGTCAGGCGGCAGGGCGTGCGCCTTCGCCAGCGCCCGCGCCCGGCCGGGGAGCCAGGCGAGGAAGGCGGCGCGGGTCAGCCGGAAGGCGAGGCGGCGCAGCGGCCCGGCCTCGCGCCAGATCGCGGCGTAGAAGTCATGGAGCCCCGAGGCGGCGAGAAAGGGCGGCTCCGCGCCTGCGCGCGCGCGCGGAAAGACAAGCGGCGTCTTCTTGAGGAAATACCAGAAGCGGTTGTGAGCGCGGATCATCGACGCGGCTCATTCTCCGATTCCGGCAAAGCTTTCGTGACAATCCGTGCGGCGATTCTATCCAGCAGCCGCCCGCACCCGCTGCGCCCGCGCCTCCCGCACGGCGAGGACGACCGCGCCGATCACGATGAGCGCCGCGCCGAGGAAGGAGAGCGGCGCGGGGATCACGCCGAACCAGAGCGCGTCATAGAGCGCGGCGAAGAGGAGCGTTCCGTAG
Organism: Alphaproteobacteria bacterium; assembly: GCA_030429105.1. Lineage (GTDB taxonomy): Bacteria > Pseudomonadota > Alphaproteobacteria > Rhodobacterales > Rhodobacteraceae > Pikeienuella. The sequence continues at coordinate 12,787 of JAUIDE010000081.1, read as the reverse complement.
AAGAACGGCGTCGCGAAGCTCGAATCGACGATCCGCAGCGTCGACATGAAGAGCGTCTGCGCCGCCACCATGGCCCAGCCGACGGCGGCCATAAGCATCCATTCCTGCGCCGTCGGCGCCCGCCAGACGAACATGGCGGCGACGAAGGTGATGATCGTCGAGACGAGGTTCACGCCGATCAACCCGCGGAGGACCGACTCCGTCCGCGCGATCACCTTGGTGAAGATTATCTCCGCGGCGATGAACACGGCGGCGGCGAGGGCGATAAGCGCGCCGGGCTCCATCGTCCCCGCGCCGGGCCGGATGACGAGGACGCCGCCGGCGAGGGAGACGGCCGCGGCGCCCCAGCGCCAGCGCCCCACCCGCTCCCCGAGGAAGAGGACGGCGAGGATCATCGCGAAGACCGGGTTGAGGAAACTGATCGCGGTCGCGTCCGCGAGCGGGATCATGGCCACCGCGGTGAAGAGGCCGGCGACGCCCGCCGTGCCGAAGATCGAGCGGCCGATATAGAGCCGCCACGGCGAGCCCTCCATCCGCTCCCGCGCGTGGAGCGCGAAGGGGAGGATGGCGACCAGCGCGAAGAGATACCGGCCGAAGACGACCATGAAGGGGTGCATCGGCTCCCCGGCGGCGCCCGAGCCGAGCATCTTCGCGAAGAAGGTGGAGCCGGCGACGCAGGCGCAGCAGACAGCCATCATCAGCGCCGCGCGGATCGCGGCGCCGGGGGCGGCGACGAGCGGAAGCGCCGCCGGCTTCATCCGGCGAAGTCTGCGATCAGGCGGCAGACTTCGTCCGGTTTCTGGTGGTGGAGCCAATGGTCCGCCCCCGCGATCTCCACGCGGCGGAGATCGTCGCAGAGCGCCTCCAGCCCCTCGGTCGCTTCGGGGAGGAGCGCGCGGTCCCCCGTCCCCCAGATCAGGAGATGAGGCATCCGGATGCGGAGCCGCGCCGGGTCGAGCGGGAGGAGCGCCGAGTCGGGCAGGGGCGCGCCCGGGTCGGCCACTTTCAGGGGCGTCGCCCGATACCAGTTCAGCATCCCCGTCAGCGCGCCGGGCTCGGCCCACGCGGCGCGGTAGCGGGCGAGGCGCTCCCCGGCCAGCCAGGAGAGGTCCATTCCTTCGGCGAAAAGCTTCTCCAGCTTCGCAAAATCATTGGCGGAGAGCCTGGCCTCCGCCTCCGGCGCGCGAAGGTAGTGGAAGTATTGCGAGGCGGCGGATTGCGCGCCGCCCGCCGCCAGCGCCTGCTGGAAGGGGATCGGATGGGCGCCGTTCATGATGACGAGCCGCTCCATCAGGTCCGGGCGGGCGATGGCGAGGGCGTAGGCGACGGAGGCGCCCCAGTCATGCCCGACCACGGCGCGGGCCTTCGGCGCGAAATGCGTCAGGATCGCCGCCGCGTCCCCCGCCAGCTTGCCGGCGGCGTAGTCCTTCACCTCGCCGGGCTTTGAGGAGCGGCCATAGCCGCGCTGGTCCGGCGCGACGAGGTGGAAGCGGCCGGCGAGGCGCTCCAGCACCTCCTCCCACGCCCCGGAATATTCCGGGAAGCCGTGGAGGAGGAGGAGGAGCGGCGCGCCCCGCTCCCCGGCTTCGAGGCAGTGGAAGCAGAGGCCCTGATGGGCGATTTCGGTCTCTCGGATCATACGCCGAGGATCGGCCGGCGCGGGCGGCGCGTCAATCGCCGGCGCCTCGTCAGAGCCCGCCTGCGTCCAGCACGTCTGCGAAGCCTTCGGCCTCGATCTGCCCCTCTCCGGGACGGTTCCGGACGCCGGAGAGGCTGGCGAGCCCCGTCGCCTCCGCCGCCGCCATCAGCGCGGCATGGGCCCGCGGCGCGTGGACGCCGTGGACGAGCCAGATGAGGTAGAGCACGGCGAAGCCGTAATTCGCCCAGGCTGCGACAAGGAACAGCGCCTGGCCCGCCAGAGTCTCGAACCGCGCGAAGAGCGAGAGGTCGAGGCTCAGCGGAACCTCCGCCGCGTCGCCGCCCTCGGCCATCACGGCGAGGTTCAGCGCCGTCGCGGCGAGGCTGACGAGGAAGAGCGCGAGGAAGGGCAGGGCGATGAGCCCGCGCCCGACCGCTGCCCACGCGGCCCGGCGGAGCGCCGCGCCTTCGAGCCGGCAGGAGATGCGAAGGCCGGCGACCCGCCGCGCCTCCATGAAGGCGTTGAGCTCCGCCGCCCGGTATCCGCACCAGAGCGCGTAGAGACAGGCGGCGGCGAGCGCGGCGGAAAGCGGGTAGAGCACGCGCATCACGTCGAGCCGCGCCTCCCCGTAAGCGACGACGAGGCCGAAATTCCGTATCACGGCGAGGAAGGCGAAGGCGGCGAGCGCGCCGAACCAAACCATCGCCCAGGGGCGGAAGAGCGGCGCGGCCCGCCCCTCGAACCGGAACGGCGCGTCGCCATAGCGCATCCGCTCCGTCATCCGCCGCTCCCGCGCCATGCGGAGCCAGGGGCGGGAGAGGCCGAGGGTCAGCGCCATCAGCAGCGCATGGCGCGCCCAGAGCAGCACGAACCCGCCCGCGCCCCGCTCCATGCCGAAGCGCACGCCGCGCCAGCGGGTGCGGAGCAGCCGGTAGCGCCGCGCCCGGTATTTCGCGAATTCCAGAACCGGCAGGACGCCGAGCAGCGTAAGCGCGACCGAGGCGGGCGGGGAGATCGCGCCCGTCAGGAGCAGCGAGGCCCAGGAAAGCGCGAGGTTGAAGCCGAGGATGGCGAGGCCGAGCAGGATCACGACCATGACCGAGCCGCGCAGCATCTCCCCCGCCGTTCCGTCATATTCGAACGGGTCGCCGCCGAGCGTCGTCCGCCCCCAGAAGAGCCGGCGCTGCGTCGTCTTGAACCAGAAGCGCCCGAGCCCGAACGTGAAGGCGGAGAGCGCGCCCCAGCGCAGCGTCACGCGCGTGACCTCGCCCGGTTCGGGCGAGAAGGCGAACCGGGCCGTGTCGCTCTCCATGCGCTTTCCGCTCCTCCGCCCCACCTAAGCCTGTCGGGCGGGGGAGGGGAAGGGCGCCTTACGCCCCGCGCGTCGCCGCGCCGATCCTTGCTATGAGCGCGGCGGCGACCTCCCGCGCCGTCTCCGCGATTTCCTCATAGGCGGGGGCGCGCCCGGCGCTCTTGCGCCAGACGAGGCCGATCGTGCGATAGGGCGCGCCGAAGGCGAAGCGGCGGACGACGACCTCGCTCCCCTCCCGGATTTCGGAATGGGCGTAGAGCGCGGGCAGGATCGTCACGCCCATGCCCATCCCGGCCATCTGCCGGAGCGCGTCGAGGCTCGTGCCCTCATAATCCCGGTTCAGCCGCGCGCCGTGGGCGCGGGCCAGCGCCTCGATCTGGTCATGGAGGTGGAAGGCGGGGGAGAGGGAGAGAACCTCGAGCCCGGCGAGATCCTCCGAGGCGATGCGCCGCTTCGCCGCCAGCGGGTGATCCGCCGCGACCGCGAGATAGAGCGGCTCGCGGAAAAGCGGCCGCGCCTCCAGCTCCGCCCCCGCGGCGGGAAGCTGGGCGAGGATCACGTCATGCACGCCCTCCGCCAGCTCCCGCTCCAGCACGCGGGGCGGCGCCTCCCGGATGTAGAGCTTCAGCGCGCGGCGCTTGGCGTGGAGCGCGGCGACGACATGGGGCAGGAGATAGGGGCCGAGAGTCGGCTTTGCGCCGAGGCGGATCGCGCCCACCGGCCCCTCCCGCGCCGCGGCGGCGAGATCCGCCACGCCCTGCGCGGCCTCCAGCGCGATGCGGGCGCGGGCGACGACCTCCCGCCCCACAGGCGTCAGCGTCGCCCCTGCGCCGCCGCGCTCTACGAGCCGGACGCCGAGCGCCTCCTCCAGCGCCTCTATCTGCGCGCTGAGCGAGGGCTGGCTGACGCCGCAGCGCTCCGCCGCGCGGCGGAAATGCCCGGTTTCCGCCAGCGCGACGAGGCGGCGGAGCTGCTTCAGCGTGATCTTCTCTGCGTCCATCGGGGCGCTCCTGTCCGCTCCGGATGGAGATAGGATTTTCCTATCAGGATTTCATCTCCGATCATGTTCCTTGCGGCCCGCCGGCGCCCATATGGTTAATGTCCGACAGAGAAAAGGGAGGTTCCGCCATGACGCCGCATGACGACGACGATCCGACCCCGCCGCGCGTCGGCGCGCTCCGCGCCCGTCGCGCCCGCATCGAGGCGGAGATCGCGGAGGAAGTCCGCCGCCCGGCGCCGGACGCGCTGCGGCTCCAGACGCTGAAGCGCCGGCGGCTCAAGGCGAAGGACGAGATGGCGGGCGTTCTCCGCACCCTCTCCCGCCCCGACCAGCGGCCGGCGGCATGAGGGGGCGGCGATGACCTTCAGCTTCTTCGGTTACGTCCCCCCGCTCGCCCCGGCGCGCGAGGCCTCGCGCCTCACCGGCGCGGGCGCGGGCATGGACGAATGGATGGCGGAGCATGGTCTCCGCCAGAAGACGCGCGAACGCGAGGCGGAGGCCCCCCGCGCCGAAGCCGCGTGAGCGCAGGGCCGCCGACCGTCCCCTCCGGTCGGCGGCCTACCTTCCGAGCGGGTCCTTCAGGTCCCCCATCAACTTCGGGTCGAACGGGCAGCGGGTGAGGTTCTCTGCGCCCGTCTCCGTGATCATGACCTGATCCTCCAGCTTGATCCCGAAGCCGCCGCCGACGCGGCCGAGATAGCTTTCCGAGCAGAGGAACATGCCCGGCTCCAGCGGCGCGTCGAACTCGCCGTCCACCCAGAGATCGGGATATTTCACCAGCGGCCACTCGTCGCAAAGCCCGACGCCGTGCATCACGCAGCCGTATTTCAGCGCCTGGAATTCCGGCGGCATCGGCCGCGTCGCCATCGAGACCTCGCGGAGCGTCATGCCGGGCCTGAGGAGGGACCAGTTCTCCCAGACCTGCGTCCACGCCTCCCGGTGCGTCTCCACCATCTCGCGCGTCGGCTCCGCGTCCCCCACGATCCAGGTGCGGGAAATGTCCACGCACATGCCGTAGCAGCCGATGAGGTCCGTATCCCAGGCGAGGATGTCGCCCTCGGCGATCACCCGCGGGCCGCATTCCTGGAACCACGGATTCGTCCGCGGGCCGGAGGCGAGGAGCCGCGTCTCGATCCATTCGCCGCCGCGGCGGATGTTCTCCGCATGGAGCACGGCCCAGACGTCGTTCTCCGTCATGCCCGGCCGCATCGCCCGGCGCATCTCCGCCAGCGCCTGCTCGCAGGCATGCTGCGCGCAGCGGAGTGCGTCGATCTCGTCCGGCCCCTTCACGGCGCGGGTCTTCTCCATCACCTCCTCGCCGTCCGAAAGCCCGATGCCTCGCGCGGCGAGGGCGGCATGGCCGACCGGCATCATCTTGTCCACGGCGAGGCGGCGCCCGCGGCCGCATTCCCGCGCCATGATTCCCTCCACCGCCTTCGCGAATTCGGCGGCGACCTCGGGCGTCCTGTCCCCGTAGTTGAAGTAGAAGAGCCCGGCGCCGTTCAGCACCTCCTTCACCAGCGGGTTATGCGCGACGAGATGGTCGAGCCCCTTGTATTCCCAGAGCGCGATGTGGCCGGAGGCGGTGACGAGGCAAGCGCGGAACGGGTTGTGGGTGTTCCAGAGCTGCATGTTCGGCGCATCCGTGGCGTAGCGGATGTTGAGCGGGTCGGTCAGCAGCACCGCGTCGAGCCCCCGCGCCTCCAGCGCGGCGACGATGCGGGCGAGGCGGTGGGCGCGCATCCGCGGCAGGTCGGGACATTCGATGCCCGCCGCGGCCCATTCGTCATAGGCGAGCTTGGTCGGCCCGATCTCCACCCGGTCGTTGTCGTCCGGCGTCATGTCCGGCTTGAGGCCTGGCGTGATCTTCCGCCGTTCGGCGTAGTGGCTTTCGGTGATGTGGCGGTTCATCGGGGGCGCTCCGGTCGGTAATGGCCGATTGGGCGCGCGAAAGCGGCGGCGCGCTCGTCCGATTGCGGCGAAGGATTGTCGCGAACGGCCCCGCCGCGCTATGCCGGGCGTATGGACGCCGTGGCCCGCCAGTACGAAGCCTATCCCTATCCCGCCCGCGACCCTGCGGAGGAGGCGAAGCGGCTCATCGTCGGCTCCCCCTCGGACCCGCCCGAAATCGACCATTTCCTCTTCGGCGGAAAGCGGGACTGGCGGAAGCCCTTCCGCGCGCTCGTCGCCGGCGGGGGGACGGGGGACGCGACCATCATGCTCGCGCAGAAACTCGCGGATGCAGGCGCGGCGGCGGAGATCGTCTATCTCGACATGTCGGCGGCGAGCCGGAAGGTGGCCGAGGCGCGGGCGGCGGCGCGCGGGCTCTCCTCCATACGCTTCGTGACGGCGGACCTCCTGACTGCGCCGGAACTCGGCCCCTTCGACTATATCGATTGCACGGGCGTGCTCCATCACCTGCCGGACCCGCAGGCGGGGTTCGACGCGCTTTCCGCCGCGCTGGCGGATGGGGGCGGGATAGGCGGCATGGTCTACGCCCCCTATGGCCGCACCGGCGTCTATCCGCTCCAGGCCGCGCTCGCCGCGCTGACGGAGGGGGAGGCGCCGGAGGCGCAGGTGGAGATCGCGAAGCGGGCGCTGGCCGGGCTGCCGAAGACGAACTGGTTCCTCGCCAACCCGCATCTTTCCGACCACCGGGCGAGCGACGCCGGGCTCTATGACCTCCTCCTCCACGCGCGGGACGTTCCCTTCGACGTTCCGGCCCTGCTCGGGGCGCTGGAGCGGGCGGGGCTCGCCTTCGTCTCCTTCCTCGAGCCGCTGCGCTATGACCCGGCGCGCTATCTGCCGGAAAGCCTCCACGCCCGCGCCGCCGGGCTCGACGCGCCCGCGCGGATGGCGCTGGCGGAGCGATTGGCGGGAAACATGAAGACGCATGTATTCTACGCCGCGAAGGGCGCGCGGAAGCCCGCCGCCCCCTCGCCCGAAGCCCGACCGCGGCTCAACGGCCTCTCGGCCGCGAATCTGGCCGCCGAGATCGGGCGAAAAGGTGCGCTCCGGCTCACGTCGGACGGCCTGACGCACCGGCTCGACATCCCGCGCGAGGCGGCGCCGGCGCTCGCGCTGGCGGATGGGCGGCTACGGCTCGGGGAGATTGCGAGGCGGCTGGGGAAGGACTGGTTCGCCTTCGCCGCACTCTGGGCGCCGGCCCATGCGGCGCTCACCGGATTCAACCTCCTGCGCTATTCGGAAGGGACGCGATGATGGAGCTCGCCTACGCCCCGCTGACGCCATGGATCCCCGGACGGCTCCCCGGCATGTCCCCGCTCGCGATGGCGGACTGGCTGCACCGGGACGAAGCCTTCGCGGAGCAGATGGCCTATCGCGACCGGCTGATCGCGGAGCGGGGCGATGTCGTGCTGGCGGGGGAGGGGTGCGACGGGGCGGAGGAGTTGCTCGACCTCGTTCTCTGCGCGCTCGATGCGCATGCCCGGGATTACGATGTGGGCGACGAAGCGGTGCGCCGGCCCGATGACGAGACTGTCGCGCTCGACCGGTCGCGCCCGCTGGCGACGCTGGGGCGGCTGACGCAGGAGGATTTCGTGATCCTCCGGAAGGGGCCGGAGGATGCGGAGCATGTGCTGATCGGCGCAATCCTCTGCTTCCCCTCGCGTTGGTCGCTGGCGGAGAAGTTCGGCCGCCCGCTTGTCGCGATTCACGAGCGCGTGCCGGTTTATGACGACGGGCTCGCGCCGCGGGTGCAGCGGCTCTTCGACGTGCTGACGCCGGACCGGCCGCTGGTGAGGGCCAACTGGCTGCTTCATCCGATCCCGGAGCTTCACCAGCCCAAGCTTTTCGAAGGAAACAAGAAACCGCATGATCCGACTGGCCGGTTCTGGCTTCGGGTTGAGCGTCAGTCGATCCTCAAGCTGCGCTCTTCGGGCCATGCGGTCTTTTCGATCAAGACCCTGGTGACGCCGGTCGAGGCGCTGACCGAAGATCAGCGCGAAAGCCTGATCGCCGCGCTGGAGGCGAAGCCGAAGGCGATGCAGGACTATCACGGAGGCTCCGCCTTCACGCAGTTGGCGCTGGCGGCGCTGCGGGCGCTTTAGGCTCGATGCCGGGTTTCGGGCCATTCCGGAAGGGAGCCGAACGCCGGGAGCGCGTGTTGCGGCGGCGGTTCGAGGCGGTCAGCTCCGGCATCGAGCGGCGACAAAGGTGGCGGGCGAGACGGAAGCGTTTGCTGATCTTCCTCGCAATCGCCGCCCTGCTCGCTGCGATCGTCGTCGAAGCGTTCAGGCGCAGCGAGTGGCCTGTCCTGATGACGCTGCGCCATATCGCGGCGTTCCCGAATTGCGACGCCGCCCGCGCGGTCGGCCTTGCGACATCCGCGCGCGGCGCGCCGGGCTACCATCGACATCTCGATGCGGATGATGACGGGATCGCTTGCGAGCCCTTCCGGCGCCCCTAATGCACCCTCGAAAGAATCGCGTCTATCTCCTCGTCCGAAAGGCCGAAATGATGGCCGATCTCGTGGACGAGAACATGCGAGACGAGTTCATAGAGCCCCGTATCCCCGCGTTCCGCCCATTCGTCGAGGATCGGGCGGCGGTACAGCCAGACTTCATCCGGCAGTGCGCCGGAATCGACGACGCTCTTCTGCGTCAGGTCCACGCCGGAATAGAGGCCGGTGAGCTGGAACGCGTCCTCGATCCCCATCTCCTCCAGCACGTCGTCCTCCGCGAAATCCGCGACGCGGATCAGAAGCCCGCCGCAGCGGGAGCGGAACGCCTCCGGCAGGGCGGCGAAGGCGGCTTCGGCCATCGCCTCGAACTCTTCGAGATCGGGGGGGTAGAAGTCGGATTCGAATTCGTGGGGCATGGCGCCGCGTAGGCCGGCCCGCTTCCGGGGTCAAGCGGCTGGACATTCCCGCGCCTTCGCCGAACAGTGCGGCATCCCGAAACAAGGAGACCCCGATGGCCCCGCTCGACCGCATCGCCGCCTATGCCGACGAACTGACCGCGATCCGCCGCGATTTCCATGAGCATCCCGAGCTTGGATTCGAGGAGGTGCGGACCTCCGGCATCGTCGCGGAGAAGCTGCGGAGCTGGGGGATCGAGGTGACGACAGGCATCGGCAAGACGGGCGTCGTCGGCGTGATCGAGGGGAATCGGCCAGGCAAGACCATCGGCCTCCGCGCGGATATGGACGCGCTGCCGATCCACGAGACGACGAACCTTCCCTGGGCCTCCAAGACGCCGGGGATCATGCATGCCTGCGGCCATGACGGGCACACGACCATGCTGCTCGGCGCCGCCCGCTACCTCGCGGAGAACCGGGATTTCGCGGGCCGCTGCGTCCTCATCTTCCAGCCGGCGGAGGAAGGGCTCGGCGGCGGACGGGCGATGATCGCGGACGGGCTCTTCAGGAAGTTCCCCTGCGACGAGATCTACGCCATGCACAACTCGCCCTATCACGAGCCGGGCGTGATCGGCGTGAAGAAGGGGCCGGCGATGGCGGGCGCCAATTTCTTCGACATCACGGTGCGCGGCGTCGGCAGCCACGCCGCGAGCCCCGAGCATTCGCGGGACCCGATCGTCATCATGTCCGCCCTCGTGGGGCAGATCCAGTCCATCGTCTCCCGCAACATCGCGGCGACGGAGCAGATCGTCCTCTCCATCACCCAGTTCCACGCGGGCGCAGCCTATAACGTGATCCCGGAGGAGGCGAAGATCTGCGGCACCGTCCGCTATTTCAGCCGGGAGACGGCGGACAAGGTCTCCGACCGGATGCGCGCGCTCTGCTCCGGCTTCGCCTCGGCGCACGAGGTGGAGATCGACTGCGACATCCGCAACGTCTTCGACGTGCTGGAGAACGACCCGGCGCTGGCGGAGGCGATGATCGGCGTCGCGAAGGAGTTCGTCGGCGACAAGGCGCAGATCAAGGATCAGCTGGTGATGGGCTCCGAAGATTTCGCGGACATGCTCCATGTCGTCCCGGGCGCCTATTGCACGGTCGGGCATGGCGGCTCTGTGCCGCTGCACAATCCCGGCTTCTATCTCGACGACGGGATCCTGCCGCTTGGCGCGAGCCTTTTCGCGCGGCTGATGGAGGTGCGGGGCGCGGCCTGACGCGCCCTCACCAGAAGGCGCGGGCGGCGCCGACCTTCTCCTTTTCCGCCGGCAGCGCGGGGGGCGTCTTCAGCAGCGCCTCCGTGTCGAGCCGGCGGATCGCCTGCATCTTCCGCCCGGCGACCTGGAGGGGGATCGATTCCTTCCGGGCGCTGAGGCGCAGCGCCTTGCGGAAGCTCTCCACGATCATCCAGGGCTCGGGCAGGCGCGAAAGCTCATCGGCGTAGCGCGTGAGCCACATGGCGGCGGCGGCGGCGACCTGCGGGGTGGCGTAGGAGGTGCCGGAGGGCTCTCCGTCATTGTCCTCCGGGTCGCTCCAGTGGGTCGGCTTTACCTTTCCGTCCACGATGGCGAAGGCGGCGCGGTTCACCGGCGTCGCATAGGCCCAGATGTCGATCCGGTCCGGCTGGTTGTAGCCGCCGACCGGATAATGCACCTCCCGGCTGCTGATCCCGCCGACGGAGATCGCGCGGGCGCAGCCGGCGGGATAGGAGACGACGTTGATGATCTGCCCGCCCGCAGCGACGAGGGGCACGCCGGCCTCGTAGGCGCGGTCGATCGCGTCGGTCGTCGACGTCGCGAGGCCGGGCTCCGCCTTCAGGCCGTATTGAAGCAGGGCGGCGATGCCGAGGAAGCCGGGATTGCCCATCGAGATCGAAAAGACCTTCGGCGTAACGGGGCGGGCGAGCGCATGGTCGATGGCGCGCCCGATGGCGGCGGTGTCCGCCTCCCCGATGAAGACCGGGCCGTTTGCGACGCGGTAGGGCAGCACCTTCGCGCCCGGCGCGGCGCCGACGAGCTTGCCGGGCTCGCTCCCGAGGATGACGGAGAGCGTCTTCACCCCGTGGTCGGGATATTCGCCGCGCCCGTGGTTCGCGTTCAGCGGGTCGGCGGCGGGGAGGCCGCCGGTCGCTTCCGGATCGTGGAAGTTCGCGCCTTCGGCGAAGAGGATGTTCGCCGGCGGCGTCTCATCCGTATAGCCGAGCGCGGGATGGGGGTGGAGCCCGGTGTCGATATGGCCGATCACCGTGTCGGAGGCGGCGAGCGCGGCCTGTGCGGCGCGCCATTCGGAATCGCCCGGTTTCGGGCCGAGATCGGTGATGAGGCGGTCGGTCATCGGGTGTTCCTCCTGAACCTGCAGGCGGAGGGTAAGCCTTCAGCCTCCGATTGTGGAGGGGGGCGCGCAACGCGCGCAGCGAAAAGAGCCGCCCCCTGGGGGGCGGCCCTTCATGCCCGTGAACGGGCCGGTCAGTAGCGCGGCTGCTCGGTCTCGTCCGCCGCGCGATCCTCGATGATGCCCTCGGCGTCGGCATCGTCCTCGAAGAGCTGCGCGACGTCGAAGGCCTCGGCGGCCTCCTCCTCGGCGCGCAGATCCTGGATGGACTTGCCCTGGGCCTGCAGCGCCGCCTCGTCCGGCGAGCGGGCGACGTTGATCGTGATCGTCGCACTGACCTCGGGGTGGAGGATCACGCGCACGTCATGCATGCCGAGCTCCTTCACCGGGCTGGTGAGGACGACCTGCGTGCGGGCGATGGTGAACCCGCCCTCGGTGCAGAGCTCCGCAATGTCGCGGGAGGTTACGGAGCCGTAGAGCGCGCCGGCGTCCGACGCCTGACGGATGGCGACGAAGCGCGCCCCGTTCAGCGTCTTGGCGACCGCCTCCGCCTCCTTCTTCAGTTCGAGATTGCGCGCCTCGAGCTGCGCGCGCTCGGTCTCGAACCGCTCCATGTTGCGCTTCGTGGCGCGCAGGGCCTTGCCCTTCGGCAGGAGGAAGTTCCGGGCGAACCCGTCCTTCACCTTCACCACGTCGCCCATCTGGCCGAGTTTCTCGACCCGTTCGAGAAGAACCACATCCATGATTCAGCTCCTCACTTGATCGCGTAAGGCAGCAGCGCGAGGAACCGGGCGCGCTTGATGGCGCGGCCGAGTTCACGCTGCTTCTTGGCGGAGACGGCGGTGATCCGGCTCGGCACGATCTTGCCGCGCTCGGAGATGTAGCGCTGAAGGAGCTTCACGTCCTTGTAGTCGATCTTCGGCGCGTCGGAGGCGGCGAAGGGGCAGGACTTCTTGCGCCGGAAAAAGGGTTTCTTGGCCATGGTCTCTGTCCTCTCGCTCAGTCGTCGCGCCGGGGCGGGCGGGGCGGGCGGGGCCCGCGCGGGCCGCGGTCGCCGCGATCCCCACGGTCGCCGCGATCATCCCGGTCACGGGAGTTCTTGGCGCGGACGACGGCGCTCTCGCCTTCCTCGTGCGCGTCGACCTTCACGGTCATCACGCGCATCACGTCGTCATGGAGGCGCATCAGGCGCTCCATCTCGTCCACCGCGGGGGCGGGCGAGTTCGACTTCAGGAAGGCGTAGTGGCCCTTCCGGTTCTTGTTGATCTTGAAGGCCATCGTGCGAAGGCCCCAGTACTCGAACCCGACGACCTCGCCGCCATTGTCCTTCAGCACCTGGGAGAAATGCTCGATCAGGCCCTCGGCCTGCGCGTTGGATATGTCCTGACGCGCGATAAAGACATGCTCGTAAAGAGCCATGCGTCTCACCTCTGTCATGCGCGCTTCAAAATGCCGGGCGACGAGGCTTCCGGCCCGCATACGAGAGGCGCCGCGTTCAACCGTTCGGAAGCCGGCGCTCCCTAGCGCGGGCGGGCGGCGGATGCAAGGGCGGTCAGACGCCGAGGCGGAACGCCGTCTCCCCCTCCACCACGCCGTCAACCGTCAGCCCCTGGTCCCGCTGGAAGGCGCGGAC
>JAUIDE010000080.1 GCA_030429105.1 Alphaproteobacteria bacterium | reverse complement strand
TTGCTTGCGGGCGCACTATCTGTCTCTTTAACAAAATTACCCGCCCGGTCAGTGGCGGGAGCACAGGGAGACGCGTGTGACGACCGAACTTTCGGCGAAGGCGAATCTTGCGGCGCAGGAGCGGCGCGCATGAGCGGCGCGGCGATGCGCGCCGCCCCGGGGCGGGGCGCTCCGGTCATCTCCGTGAAGGACGTGACGGTTCGCTTCGGCGGGATCGTGGCGCTCGACGGGGTGAGCTTCGATATCCTCGACGGCGAGGTGCTGGGCCTGATCGGGCCGAACGGCGCCGGCAAGACGACACTCTTCAACTGCCTCAGCCGCCTCTACACGCCGACCGAGGGGGAGATCACGCTGGACGGCCAGTCGATTCTCGGCCTGCCTGCCCACAGGATCGCCGGGCTCGGCATCGGGCGCACCTTCCAGAACGTCGCGGCCTTCGCGAACCTCTCGGTGCGGGACAATATCCGCGTCGGCGCCCATTCCGCCTCCGCCGGGGACATGGTGACGGACGCGTTCCGGCTCGGCCGCGCGCGGCGCGAGGCGGCGGAGATCGACCGGGTGACGAACGAGCTGATCGCCTGGCTCCAGCTCGGCGAGGTGGCGGACCAGCCGGTGGCCGGGCTGCCCTTCGGCTGGCAGAAGCGGGTGGAGCTCGCCCGCGCCCTCGCGACGAAGCCGAAGCTCCTCCTGCTCGACGAGCCGGCGGGCGGGCTCAACCATGACGAGGTGACGGATCTCGGCCGCCTCATCCGCCGCATCCGGGACGACCGGGGCGTGACGGTGCTGCTCGTCGAGCATCACATGTCCCTCGTCATGTCGGTCTCCGACCGGGTGGTGGTGATGAATTTCGGCAAGAAGATCGCGGAGGGCGTTCCCGCCGACGTGCAGAAGAACCCGGACGTGATTGCGGCCTATCTCGGAGGGGCTTCATGAGCGCCATTCTCGAAGTGAAGGGGCTCGAAGCCTCCTACGGGCAGCTCCAGGTTCTGCGCGGCCTCGATTTCGAGGTGGCGAAGGGGGGCGTGACGGCGCTTCTCGGCGCGAACGGCGCGGGCAAGACGACGACGCTCCGCGCCATCTGCGGCATGATCCGCCGGAAGGGGGAGATCACCTTCGACGGCCAGCGGATCGAGAAGCTGGGGACGGAGGACGTGGTGCGCCTCGGCGTCGCGCATATCCCGGAGGGGCGCGGCACGTTCGGGACGCTCACGACGGAGGAGAATCTTCAGCTCGGCGCGATGACGCGGCCCAACAATTCGGACATCCAGGCCGATATCGAGCGCTGCTACGGCTTCTTCCCCCGGCTCAAGGAGCGGCGGAACCAGCAGGCCGGCACGCTTTCGGGCGGCGAGCAGCAGATGCTCGCCATCGCCCGCGCGCTGATGCTGCGGCCCAAGCTGATGCTGCTGGACGAGCCTTCCTTCGGCCTCGCGCCGCTGATCGTGCGGCAGATCTTCGACATTCTCGCGGATGTGAAGCGGGAGGCCGGCGTGTCCATGCTGATCGTGGAGCAGAACGCCTCCCTCGCGCTCGAACTCGCCGACCACGCCTATCTGATCGAGACCGGCTCCATCGTGATCTCGGGCGAGGCGAAGGCGATCCGCGAAGACGAGAGCGTGCGCGCCTCCTATCTCGGCTATTGAGGAGACGACATGGACCTCTTTCTCCAGCAGATCGTCTCGGGCTTCGCCACCGGCGGGATCTACGCCTGCATGGCGCTCTCGGTCGTGATGATCTACCAGGCGATCCATCACCTGAACTTCGCGCAGGGCGAGATGGCGACTTTCTCGACCTTCATCGCCTGGCAGCTGCTCGCCTGGGGCCTGCCCTATTTCGCGGTCATTCCGCTCGCCATCGGGCTCAGCTTCATCGGCGGGTTCATCGTGGAGCGGGTGGTGTTCAAGCCGATCGAGAACGCGCCCGTCCTCTCCCACATCGTCATCTTCATCGCGCTCTTCGCGATCTTCAACTCGGCGATGGGCTTCATCTGGGACTTCTCGATCAAGCCGGTGCCGAGCGCGTTCGGCGAGGGGCCGCTCTATGAGGGGAGCCTCCTCAGCAAGCATCAGACCGGGATGATCTCGGTGACGATGTTCGTGCTCGTGCTGCTCTGGGCCTTCTTCCGCTTCACGCGGGTCGGGCTCGCGATGCGGGCGGCGGCGGCGAATCCGCAGAGCGCGCGGCTCGTCGGCATCCGGGTCAGCTTCATGACGGCGCTCGGTTGGGGCATGGCCTCCGCCATCGGAGCGGTGGCGGGCATCCTGATCGCGCCGGTTGTCTTCCTCGAGCCGAACATGATGCTCTCGATCCTGCTCTACGGCTTCGCCGGCGCGGTGCTCGGCGGGCTCACAAGTCCGCTCGGCGCGGTGATCGGGGGGTTCATCGTCGGCATCGTGGAGAATCTCGCAGGCACCTACATCCCGGTCGTGGGCGGGGAGCTGAAGCTGCCCATCGCGCTCTTCCTGATCGTGGTGGTGCTGGTGGTGAAGCCGGAGGGCCTGCTGGGCCGCCGCGTGGTGCAGAGGGTCTGAGATGGCGACAAGCGAAACCTACGCCGCGGGCGCCGCTTCTGCGCCAAAACCCTTCATCACGGCGGAGCGGGTCGTCTATCTCCTGCTCTTCATCGGGCTGGTGGCGCTGCCGTTCTTCTCCAAGGGCTTCTTCGTCTTCCAGATGACGAAGCTCTTGATCTACGCCATCGCGATCATCGGGCTGAACCTGCTGACCGGCATCAACGGCCAGTTCTCCCTCGGCCACGGCGCCTTCTATGCGGTCGGCGCCTATACGACGGCGATCATGGTGGAGATGATGGGGGTGAACTACATGCTCACCCTGCCGGTGGCGGGGCTCATCTGCTTCGTCTTCGGCTTCCTCTTCGGCCTGCCGGCGCTGAGGCTCGACGGGATCTATCTCGCGCTCGCGACCTTCGCGCTCGCCATCGCCATGCCGCAGTTCCTCAAGCTCTCGACGATCGAGCATCTGACGGGCGGCGTGCAGGGCGTGATCGTCTTTTCCGAGACCTTCGACCCGGAAGTGCCGTTCGGCCTGCCGCTCGACCCGGGCGTGTGGACCTATCTCTTCACGCTCTTCGTCGGCGTCTTCCTCTTCTGGCTGGCGCGGAACATCGTGGCGAGCCGGACCGGGCGGGCGATGATGGCGATCCGGGACAATCCGATCGCCGCGCGCTCCATGGGCGTCAACATCGCGCTCTACAAGACGCTGGCCTTCGGCCTCTCCGCGCTCTTCACCGGCGTCGCGGGCGCGCTTTCCGCCATCGCCGTGAAGTTCGTGGCGCCGGACAGCTTCACCTTCGCGCTCTCCATCGTGCTCCTCGTCGGGCTCGTGGTCGGCGGTGTGGGCTGGCTGCCGGGCGCGCTGATCGGCGCGGCGTTCATCGTCTTCGTGCCGAATTTCGCGGAAGAGATATCGAAGGGGCTTTCGGGCGCCGTGTTCGGGTTCTTCCTCATTCTCGTGATCTACCTTGCGCCGCAGGGCGCGGGAGGGCTGCTCCGCGCGGGCGTGGGGCGGGTGAAACGGCTGCTTGGCGGCCGGTGAAACAGCAAACCAAGGGAGACTGACGCATGTTGACGAGACGCACATCCCTCATCGCGGCGGCGGCGGCGGCGCTCGCCTTCGCGGCCGGGCCGGGTTCGGCCCAGACGGTGGTCGGGGTCACCGACACGTCGATCAAGATCGGCAACATCATGCCCTATTCCGGCCCGGCCTCGGCCTATGGCCAGATCGGGGAGACCATCGGCAAGTATTTCGAGATGGTGAACGCCAATGGCGGCGTGAACGGCCGGATGATCGAATACATCAGCTATGACGACGCCTATTCGCCGCCGAAGACGGTGGAGCAGGCGCGCAAGCTGGTGGAGAGCGACGAGGTCGCGCTGATCTTCCAGCCGCTCGGCACCCCGCCGAACAGCGCCATCCACAAGTACATGAACGCGAAGAAGGTGCCGCATCTCTTCGTCGCCACCGGCGCGACCAAGTGGGGCGACCCGGAGAACTTCCCCTGGACGATGGGCTGGCAGCCCAACTACCAGACCGAGGCGAAGATCTACGCGCAGTACATCCTGGACAATATCCCGGACGCGAAGATCGGGATCCTCTTCCAGAACGACGATTACGGCAAGGACTACCTCAAGGGCTTCAAGGACGGGCTGGGCGACAAGACCTCCCTGATCGTCGCGGAGCTGCCCTACGAGGTCGCCGACCCGACGGTGGACAGCCAGATCATCTCGCTGAAGGCCTCCGGCGCCAATGTGTTCTTCAACATCACCACGCCGAAATTCGCGGCGCAGGCGATCAAGAAGGCGCATGAGATCGGCTGGAAGCCGACCCAGTTCCTCAACAACGTCTCCGCCTCCGTCGGCTCCGTGCTGAAGCCCGCCGGCCTCGAAGCCTCGGTGGACATCATCACCGCCGGCTACCAGATGGACCCGACCGACCCGCAGTTCCAGGATCACCCGGAAATGGTCGAGTGGCGCGCCTTCATGGACAAGTATCACCCGACGGGCGACAAGACCTCCAGCTTCACGGGCTACGGCTACGCCGTGGGCCACACGCTGGTGAAGGTGCTGGAGCAGGCGGGCGACGACCTGAGCCGCGAGAACATCATGAAGGAGGCGGCGAACCTGCGGAACGTCCGCATCCCGCTGCTGCTGCCCGGCATCAACGTCTCCACCTCGCCGACGGACTTCTATCCGATCGAGTCGATGCGGCTGCAGAAGTTCAACGGCACGACCTATGAGCTCTTCGGCGACGTGATCGCGGCCGAATCCAGCTGATCCGGTCAGTTGCGCGGATATGGCGGCCGCCCCTCCGGGGGCGGCCGTTTCCGTTTCAGCGGGCCATGAAGCGAAGCGCGGCGTCGGCCAGCGCCTCCCCGTCATCCTCCTGCAGGAAGTGCCCCGCGTTTCCGATGGTCACGTGCGGCTGGCCGGCGGCGCCGGGCACGCGGCGGCGGAAGGCCTTCGCCCCATGCGCCGTCACCGCGTCCTTGTCCGAGAAGGCGGTGAGGAAGGGTTTCTCGAAGCGTTCGAGCGCGGCCCAGGCGGCGCGGTTGGCGGCGCTCGCCGGATTGTCCGGCGTGACGGGGACGAGGGCGGGGAAGGCGCGGGCGCCGGCCTTGAAGCGCTCGTCGGGGAAGGGCGCGTCATAGGCGGCGCGGATTTCCGGAGAAATCCCGCGCGCGGTTCCGCCCTGCACGATGCCGCCGACGGGGAGTTCGGGGACCTCCTGCGAGAATTTCAGCCATTTGAGGAAGGCGGGGTTCTCCGGCTCGTCGCCCGTCGGCAGGAAGGTGTTGGCGGCGACGACGCGGGCGAAGCGCCCGCCCTCCTCCGCGACGAGGCGGAGGCCGAGGAGCCCGCCCCAGTCCTGACAGATCAGGGTGATCTCCCGGAGGTCGAGCGCCGCGAGGAAGCCCTTCAGCCAGTCGACATGCGCCTGATAGGTGTAGGCCGCCCGGTCAACCGGCTTGTCAGACCGGCCGAAGCCGAAGAGATCAAGCGCGACGGCGCGGAAGCCGGCCGCGGCGAAGAGCGGGATCATGCGGCGGTAGAGATAGGACCAGGTGGGCTCGCCGTGCAGCATGAGGACGGGCGGCGCGCTGCGCGGGCCTTCGTCCACATAGTGCATCCGCATCCCCGCGACCTCGACATAGTTCGGGGCGAAGCTCCAGCCGGGGAGGCCCGTGAAGCGGTCGTCAGGGGTTCTCAGAATCTCCATGTCGGGCTCCTCCTGTGGCGCGATTTGCGCTCTTGCGCCGCCGCCGCGGCTCGGGGCAGGAAAGCGCAACGTCGTGACAGGGGAAAGCGCCATGACCTTCCGGACCATTGACGATCTCGCGATGACAGGAAAACGCGTCCTGATCCGCGTCGACCTCAACGCCCCGGTGAAGGACGGCGTGGTGACGGACGCGACGCGGCTGGAGGCGGTGGGCCCGACGATCCGGGACGTGATCGCGAAGGGCGGCAAGCCGGTGCTGCTGGCGCATTTCGGGCGGCCGAAGGGGAAGCCGGACCCGGCGCAATCCCTCGCCCCCATCGCGCCCGCGCTCGCGGCTTTGATCGGCGTTCCGGTGGTCTTCTGCGGGGCGACCTTCGGGGAGGAGGCGGCGGCGGCGGTGGCCGCGCTGCCCGTCGGCTCGGCGCTCCTGCTGGAGAACACGCGGTTTCACCCGGGCGAGGAGGCGAACGACCCGGCCTTCGCGAAGGCGATGGCGGCGCTCGGGGATGTCTATGTGAACGACGCCTTCTCGGCCGCGCATCGCGCGCACGCCTCGACCGAGGGGCTGGCGCATCTTCTGCCCTCGGCGGCGGGGCGGCTGATGGCGGCGGAGCTTTCCGCGCTTGAGAAGGCGCTGACGGCGCCGGAGCGGCCCGTCATCGCTGTGGTCGGCGGCGCCAAGGTCTCCACCAAGCTCGAACTGCTCGGCAACCTTTCGAAGCGGGTGGACCAGATCGTGATCGGCGGCGGCATGGCCAACACCTTCCTCTTCGCGAAGGGCGTCGGCGTCGGCAAGTCGCTCTGCGAGTCGGAGATGGCGGAGACGGCGCGGGCGATCATGGCGGGCGCGGCGGAGGCGGGCTGCGAGATCGTGCTGCCGAAGGACATCGTCGTCGCGCGGGAGTTCAAGGCCGGCGCGGCCTCCGAGACGCTGCCGGCGGAGGCCTGCCCGGCCGATGCGATGATCCTCGATGCGGGGCCCGAGACGGCGGCGGAAATCGCGCGGCGCTTCGAGGGGGCGAAGACGATCGTCTGGAACGGCCCGCTCGGCGCCTTCGAGATCCCGCCCTTCGACGCGGCGACGAACGCGGCGGCGCTCGCGGCCGCGACGCTGACGGAGGCGGGGCGGCTCCTCACCGTCGCGGGCGGGGGCGATACGGTGGCGGCGCTCAACGCCTCCGGCGCCGCGGCGCGGTTCTCCTATGTATCGACGGCGGGCGGCGCCTTCCTCGAATGGCTGGAGGGCAAGACGCTGCCCGGGGTCGCCGCGCTCGGGGCGTGACGAATTCGTCACTGTTCCCTCCGGCCCCCGAGCGCTTATCTTGAGCGTGCGGACAGGGAGAGATGCGATGACCGAGACCTTCACCCTCATCACCGGCGCCTCCGAGGGCATCGGGCGCGAATTCGCGAAGATCGCGGCGGCGCGCGGGCGCAACGTGATCCTCTCCGCCCGGAACGCCGGGAAGCTGGAGGCGCTGGCGGCGGAGCTTTCCACGGAGCATGGCGTTCAGGCGGTCGCGATCCCCGCCGATCTCGCGGAACCGGGCGGGGCGGAGGCGCTCTGGGCCAAGGCCTCGGAGGGGCGGGTGATCGACTTCCTCGTGAACAACGCCGGGCTCGGGCGCCACGGCCCGTTCGACGCCGAGACGCCGGGGGATGGCGGGTGGGAGCGGGAGCTCGCCTCGATCCAGGTCAACATCGTCGCGCTCACCACGCTGATGAAACTGGCGATCCCGCATCTCAAGACGGTCGAGCGGGGCAGGGTGCTCAACGTCGCCTCGCTCGCCGGATTCACGCCGGGGCCGGGCATGGCGGTCTATCATGCGACGAAGGCCTATGTCGTCTCCCTCAGCCGGGCGGTGAAAGAGGAGCTCTCCGACACCGACGTGACGGTGACGGCGCTCTGCCCCGGCGCGACCGAGTCCGAATTCTTCAAGTCGGCCAACATGCGCTCCGCCCGCATCACCCAGATCGGCAAGCCGATGACCGCGCGGGACGTGGCCGAGGAGGGCTATGACGCCGCGATCCGGGGCGATTCCGTCGCTGTCACCGGCGCGCTCAACATCGTCGCGCGCTGGGCGACGAAGCTGCTGCCGAGCGCGCTCGTCGCGCCGATCACGAAGAAGGTGCTGGCGAAGGTCTGACGCCTGCGCCTTTCGCGCTATCTCTCCCCGCGAAGGGAGACCAGCATGAGGCGCGTGATGATCTGGGCCGGGGCGGCGTTCCTCCTCCTCTTCGCGCTGGCGGCTGGAGGGTGGCTATACGTCATGGGGAATGTCGAGCAGCCGTCCTATACGCTTGTCGAGGCGGAGGGGACGGTCGAGATCCGGGATTACCCGGCGCTCGTCGTCGCGGAGGTGGAGCGGACGGGGAGCCGGGGCGAGGCGGTGCGGGCCGGGTTCGGCCCGCTCGCCGGCTATATCTTCGCGCGGGAGCGGGAGGGCGAGAAGATCGCCATGACCGCGCCGGTCACCCAGACTCAGGCGGGCGAGGCCTGGGCCGTGCGGTTCATCATGCCTTCGGAATACCGGCTGGAGGACCTGCCGCTGCCGGCGGGCGCGGAGGTCACGCTCAGGCCGCTGCCGCCGATGCGCCGCGCCGCGATCCGCTTTTCCGGGCGGGCGGACGATGTTCTGATCGCGGCGGAGGAGGCGAAGCTGCGCGCCTTTCTCGCGGCGCGCGGGCTGGAGCCCGCCGGGCCGCCCGAATACGCCTATTACAACGATCCGTGGACGCCCGGCTTCCTCCGCCGGAACGAGGTCCTCTTCGACCTCGCCCCGGCGGGGTGAGGTCAGCCGTAGCGGCTGAGCCCGCCGATTGCGGCGGCGGTCGCCACGATCATGAAGAAGGTGAGGGCGCCCTGGCGCATCCGCTCCCCCGCCTTGCTGGTGGCGAAGGCCCAGAAGCCGCCGAAGAGGAGGTCGTTCACTTCATGGCGCAGGTTCTCGCGATGCTCGGCGGGGGTGAGGGGCTTCGCCTCCATGAGGCGCTTGCGGTCTTCGAGGCTCGACATGTCTGCTCCTGCGTCTGCGATGAGAGACGGGAGATGGGGCGGCGCGGGCCCGCGGCGACGGGGCGCGACGATCCGCCCCGCGCCGCCCCCGCTTTCGCTTGACCGCGCGCGCCGCCCCGCGCTACGCCCCGCGGCGAAGCATCGCGACCTTGGGGCACGGAGACCGAGATGAAGGCCACCCGCATCGTTCAGAAGATCCTCGCCAACTACGAGGGCGACACGCCCGGCGTGAAGGGCCAGCTTTGCCGGATGCTCATGAACGGGCGGCTCGGCGGCTCCGGCAAGATGGTGATCCTGCCGGTGGACCAGGGCTTCGAGCACGGGCCGGCGCGGAGCTTCGCGCCGAACCCGGCGGCCTATGACCCGCACTACCATTACAAGCTCGCCATCGACGCCGGGCTGAACGCCTACGCCGCCCCGCTCGGCATGCTCGAGGCGGGGGCGGACACCTTCGCCGGACAGATCCCGACGATCCTCAAGGCGAACAGCGCCAACTCGCTGATGTCGGAGACGGCGGGCAAGAACCAGGCGGTGACGGCGAGCGTGGACGACGCGCTGCGCCTCGGCTGCTCCGCCATCGGCTTCACGATCTATCCGGGCTCCGACATGGCGCTCGACATGTTCGAGGAAATCTCCGCGATGCGGGAAGAGGCGGCGGCGAAGGGCGTCGCCACCGTCATCTGGTCCTATCCCCGCGGCGAGGCGATCTCCAAGGATGGGGAGACGGCGATCGACATCGCCGCCTACGCCGCGCAGATCGCGGCGCTGATCGGCGCGCATATCATCAAGATCAAGCTCTCCACCGACCATCTGGAGCTGAAGGAGGCCAAGAAGGTCTACGAGGCGGAGGGGATCGACATCTCCACCCAGGCGAAGCGCGTCGCGCATTGCATGCAGGCGGCGTTCGGCGGGCGGCGCATCGTCGTCTTCTCCGGCGGCGCGAAGAAGGGCGAGGACTCGGTCTATGACGACGCCCGCGCGATCCGGGACGGGGGCGGGAACGGCTCCATCATCGGGCGCAACACCTTCCAGCGGCCGCGCGAGGACGCGCTGAAGATGCTCTCCCAGATCATCGACATCTACAAAGGGCGCGCGTGAGGAAGAACGAAGGCCCGACCGGCGATCTCGACCCGCGCGCGCTGATCCTCGAAGCCTACCGGATCGAGGGGATCGTCGCGGCGGATTGCCGGTCGATCTTCTTCGACTGGGCGCTTGGCGTCGCGCCGGGGCGGGACATGGCGGCGGACGCCGCCGCGCTCCTCCGCCATTACGAGGCCGAGGCGCCGGACCATCCGATGACGGCGGTGCTGCGGGAGGGGGCGGAGACGCCCCCGCCCCGGCGGCGCGGCGCGCGGCGGCGCTGAGGGGTCAGCGGCCTGCCTTTTCCAGCCATTCGCGCAGGAAGGCGATCTCCGATTCCTGCGCCGCGATGATCTCCTCCGCGAGCTTCCGCAGTTCCGGGTCCTTCCCGTGCTCCAGCACGACCTTCGCCATGTCGATGGCGCCCTGGTGATGCGGGATCATTCCGCGGGCGAAGTCCACATCCGCATCGCCGGTGAACTCGATGGCCATGCCGTGATGCATCGCCTCGTTGGCCTCCATGTAGGCCTTCGTCGAGGGCGCGTCGCCGTGGCCTGAATGGCCGCCGTGCCCGCCATGACCGGAATGACCGCCATGGCTGGTCGCAAGCGCGCCCGTGGCGACGAGGGCGAGGGCGAGGGCGGGGAGGGTCTTCTTCATGGCGTCTCCTTTTTTGTCGGAGACGCGGATATGGGGCTTCCCATGATGGGAAGGTCAAGCGCCTTCAGCCGCGATCCGCCTTCAGACGTTCGATGAAGGCCGCGCCGTAGGTGAAGGGGCCGACATGACCGATCCCGGGGCCGACATAGGCGAGGAGCGGCACGTCCCCCAGCTCGCGCACGCGGGCGCAGAAGGCGTAGTCCTCGGAAAGCTGGTCCCCGTCCGGCCGCTCGATCGGGTCGAAGAAGTTCCAGATGTCGCCCTTCAGGCCGCTCGCGCGGAGCTTGGCGGAGGTTTTCGGCCGCGCGACGCCGCGCTCGATCATCAGTTCGAAGACGGCGCGCGCGATGAGGACGCAGCCGAAGCCGAACCCTTCCGCCTCCATCACGCCCTTCCGCACTTCCTTCCGCCCGGGGGTGAGCCGCAGCGTGAAGGCGGCGGAGAGGGCGCGGGCGCGGTCCATGTCCGGCGTCTCCGCCATCGCCTTCGCGAAGGCTTCGAGATCGAGCCGCCGTTCGGTATAGGCGGCGCCGATGATGGGCGCGCCGAGGCTCAGGAGATGGCGGAGAACCTGAATGTCCACCGCCATGTCGCTGTCGATGAAGAGGAGATGCGTGAGGCTTTGGTCCTCGAGGAAGGCGTGCGCCATGATGGTGCGGGCGAGCACCACGTCCGCCCCGTCCACGATCATCAGCTTGTAGGCGGCCTTCGCTTCGGTCAGCGCCTGCGTGGCGGCGACGAGGGTATGGGCGTAGGCGGTCGTCACCGAGCCCTGGGTCGTCGGCGTGGCGAGGAGGACTTTCATCGCCCGGCCCCCGCCGCGAAGGCCGCCGGGTCGAGCCTGTAGCGCGCGCCGCAGAACTGGCAGTCGGCGGCGACATGGCCCTCCGGCGTCGTCATCTCCGCGATCTCCTCTGCGGAGAAGCCGGCGAGCGCGCCCTCCACCTTGTCCGCCGAGCAGGTGCAGCCGAAGCGCACGGCCTGCGGCGGCCAGACGCGCGGGCCTTCCTCGTGGAAGAGCCGGACGAGCAGGTTCTCCGCCGGGACGAGCGGGCCGATCAGTTCGTGCGTCTCCACGGTGGAGAGGAGGATGGCGACGCGGCTCCAGTCTTCCTCCCGGCCCTCCAATCCCGCCACGTCCTCCGCGCTCATCAATCCGTCCTCCCCGCCCGGCGCGTCGGGCGCGATCCCGCCTTCCCCCGGCATCTGCTGGATCATCACGCCGCCGCCGCGCCATGCCGGCGCCTCGCCCGGCGCCTCGGCCAGCGCGGCGGTGACGGCGAAGCGCGTCGCGATCTGTTCGGACTGGGCGAAATAGGTCTCCATCGAGGCGGAGAGCGAGCCGCCGGCGATCGGCGTCAACCCCTGATAGGGGGCCATGTCCGGCCCCTGGTCGATGGTCACGCCCATGACGCCCGCGCCGAGCTGCGCGAAGGCGGGCGCGTCGGCGGCGAGCGCCTCCGCGTCGAACCCGGCCCAGGCGCGCATCAGCGCGGGCTCGCCTTCCGCCTCCGGCGCGAAATAGTCCGTCGCGATGAGGCGGATCGCGCCTTCGCCCCGCACCTGGAGGGAGAAGCGCCAGCGGAGCTTCACCGCCTGGCCGATCAGCGCCGTCAGCAGCGCCGCCTCGGAGACGAGCGCGGCGACGGGGGCGGGGTAGTCGTGCTGGGAGAGGATCGCATCCAGCGTCCGGTCTAGCCGGACGACGCGGCCGCGCATCCCCGCGCGGTCGAGCTGGAAGGGGAGGATGCTGTCATCCCCCGGATTGGGCTGCCCCGCGCTCATCTCGTCTCCGTCTCGAACGCGGCTCTCTTAATGCCGAACGCCCATTGGCGCAAACAGGACGCTTGAGCGGCTTGCGTCGAAACTGGCGCCCGGCTCGACTTGCTCGACTTCGGCCTCGATCAGCGGCTTTCCGGGGGAAAGCCGCCGAGGCCGTCGCCCGGAGGCGAAGGCCGGAGGGCGAGGGGCGCCAAGCCGCCGCGTCGGTCGAAGATCAGCCGGCGCACGCCGCGGTGGGCGCGGACTCGCGCCCGCCGGGGGGCGGCGGGCGCGGGCTGATCTGCCGCGGGTCAGATCAGCCGGGCGCTCCTGGATACGGTCCAGCCCCAATCGACCCTGTGGAATTTACAAAGAAGATGAATGCGCACCCTTTCGCGTGACCGCGCCCGCTCCGCTTGCCGGCGCGCCCGCCCTCGGCTAGAGGAAACCGCATGAGCCGGCGCGCGGAGATCGACGACAGGAAGCGGCTGCCCTGGCGGTTCTTCGCCGGGTTCGCCCGGCGCGCACGCGCCTCCTGAACCGGGCCCGCACCAGAACGCCAGCCTGCCGATTCACCGATGGGAGAGACCCATGCCCGCGCCGAAGACCCTCTATGACAAGATCTGGGACGCCCACCTCGCCCATGAGGCGGAGGACGGCACCTGCCTCCTCTATATCGACCGCCACCTCGTCCATGAGGTGACGAGCCCGCAGGCCTTCGAAGGGCTGCGCATGACGGGCCGGAAGGTCCGCCAGCCGGGCATGACCGTCGCCGTGCCGGACCACAACGTGCCGACGACGAACCGCGCCGGCGGCATCGACGACGAGGAGAGCCGCATCCAGGTCGAGACGCTGAAGGCGAACGCCGAGGAATTCGGGATCACCTATTACGATGTGACCGACATCCGGCAGGGCATCGTCCACATCATCGGGCCGGAACTCGGCTGGACGCTTCCGGGCATGACCATCGTCTGCGGCGACAGCCACACCGCGACGCACGGCGCCTTCGGCGCTCTGGCGCACGGCATCGGCACCTCCGAGGTCGAGCATGTGCTGGCGACGCAGACGCTGATCCAGAAGAAATCCAAGAACATGAAGGTGGAGGTGACGGGCTCCCTCCCCCTCGGCGTCACCGCGAAGGACATCACACTCTCCATCATCGGCGCGACCGGGACGGCGGGCGGCACCGGCCATGTGATCGAATATTGCGGGCAGGCGATCCGCGA
Organism: Alphaproteobacteria bacterium; assembly: GCA_030429105.1. Taxonomy (GTDB): domain Bacteria; phylum Pseudomonadota; class Alphaproteobacteria; order Rhodobacterales; family Rhodobacteraceae; genus Pikeienuella. The sequence continues at coordinate 7,837 of JAUIDE010000080.1, read as the reverse complement.
GCTTTCGATGGAAGGGCGGATGACCGTCTGCAACATGGCGATCGAGGGCGGCGCCCGCGCCGGCCTCATAGCGCCGGACGAGAAGACCTTCGACTATGTGAAGGGCCGCCCGCACGCGCCGAAAGGCGCCGCCTACGAGATGGCGGTGGCCGAGTGGCGCAAGCTCTTCTCCGACGAGGGCGCGCATTTCGACAAGGTGCTGACGCTGCGGGGCGAGGACATCGCGCCCGTCGTCACCTGGGGCACCTCCCCGGAGGACGTGCTGCCGATCACCGCGGTGGTGCCCGACCCGAAGAGCTTCGCCGACCCCGGCAAGCAGGCCGCCGCGGCGCGGAGCCTCGAATATATGGGCCTGACGCCCGGCATGGCGCTCCGCGACGTCGCCATCGACACGGTCTTCATCGGCTCCTGCACCAACGGGCGGATCGAGGACCTGCGGGCGGTGGCGAAGGTCGTGGAGGGCAAGAAGATCAAGTCCGGCCTCCGCGCCATGGTCGTCCCCGGCTCCGGCCTCGTGAAGGCGATGGCGGAGGAGGAGGGGATCGCGGACATCCTGAAGGCCGCGGGCTTCGACTGGCGCGAGCCCGGCTGCTCCATGTGCCTCGCGATGAACGCCGACAAGCTGGAGCCGGGCGAGCGCTGCGCCTCCACCTCGAACCGCAATTTCGAGGGGCGACAGGGCCGCGGCGGCCGCACCCACCTGATGAGCCCGGCCATGGCCGCGGCGGCGGCGTTGACCGGGCGGCTCGCGGACGTGCGGGACCTCTGAACCGCCCGCCCGCCCCGCCGATGCGCGGGGCGGGCGCGTGGTTAATCAACGGTTGCGATTCTCACAACGCCGTGTAACGCTGGCCGCGTGTTTGTGGGGCTCGGGCGGACCGTGTGAATCGCGGCGTGTGAGATTGTCGCCCGCTCCCCTCGCTCAACGATGGGGACGAAATCATGAAAACGACGATTGTCGCCGCGCTCGCGGCGTCACTGGCTTTTGCGGGCGCCGCACAGGCGGCGCCGCTGCTCTTCGACCAGAACGTGACGCCGGACGTCATCTTCGGCTCCGGCAACGCCAATGGCGACTTCACGGTGGACCGGTCGAACGGCGTCGAGATCGGGCTTCGCGGCAAGGTGCGGTTCGACGCCAACAATCAGCCGCAGAATGACTTCAACTCGAATGGCAAGGGGACCTACTCGTTCGACACCGGCGCGCCCTCCCCGGGCTTCAGCTTCGCGCCGAACAACCCGCAGGCCGCGAAGTGGAACTTCGAATGGTCGATCAACTCCGACTTCGACGGGTCGACCGGCCTCTCGCTGGACGATCTCGACTATCAGTTCGCAATCGACGGGGACCCGGGCGCAGGAACGAGCATCGACGTGTTCTTCGACCCGATCAACAGCTTCACCGTCGCGGACCATGCGATCGGAAACAACACGACGGGCAACGGCGGCGGCGCCACGGCGACGGACGAGGCGAGCTACAGCGCGCTCATCGCGTCGAACAATGTCGCGCAGAATTCCTCCAACTTCCTTTTCCTTGTCGGCTTGCTGCCGCAGCTTTCGTCCTTCGATCCGAACGAGCGGGGCCTCTACACGATCACGCTCAGCGCCTTCGCCAAGGGGACGAGCGATCTTCTCGCCTCGTCGACGATCAACGTCCAGGTCGGCGCCGTGCCGCTGCCGGCGACGCTCCCGCTCCTCCTCGGCGCGCTCGGCGCCGTCGCCTTCATCCGGCGGAAGCGGGCCTGAACCTCTCTCCGGCCCGTTGACAGACGGGCCGGAACCCGGCCCTCTCCCGCCCGAGGGAGAGGGCCATGACCACATCGAGACTGCCGGGTTTCCACAATCTTTCGCGCGCCGAGCGGCTCGAGGCCGTGGCGAAGGCCGCGGGGCTCGACGCGGCGGAGGTCGCGCGCTTCGCCGCCGCCTCCGCGCCCGAGGGCGAGCTGGCGGATCATCTTTCCGAGAACGTGATCGGCGTGATGGCGGTGCCGCTCGGCGTCGCCACCAACCTGATCGTGGACGGGGAGGAGGCGCTCGTCCCCATGGCGACGGAGGAGAGCTCCGTCATCGCCGCCGTCTGCAACGGGGCGAAGGCCTGCCGCTCCGCGGGCGGCGTCTTCACCTCGGCGGATGCGCCGCGGATGATCGCGCAGGTGCAGGTGATCGGCCTTTCCGACCCGCTCGCCGCCCGCGCCAAGCTCTTCGAGCGGGAGGCGGAGATCGGCGCGCTCTGCGACCAGTGCGACCCGATGCTCGTCTCCCTCGGTGGCGGGTTCCGGGGGATCGAGGCGCGGGTGGCGGGCGGGTTCCTCATCCTCCACCTGATCGTGGACGTGCGGGACGCGATGGGGGCCAACGCCGTCAACACCATGGCGGAGCGGCTCGCGCCGCATGTCGAGCGCTGGACGGGCGGGCGCGTCGGCCTGCGCATCCTCTCCAACCTCGCGGACCGGCGGCTGGTGCGCGCCCGCGCCGTCTGGCCGGCGGCGGAGATCGGCGCGGAGGTGGTGGACCGGATGCTGGAGGCCGCGGCCTTCGCCTTCGCGGACCCGTATCGGGCGGCGACGCACAACAAGGGGATCATGAACGGCATCTCCGCCGTCGGCCTCGCCACCGGGAACGACACGCGGGCGCTGGAGGCCGGCGCGCACGCCTTCGCGGCGACGCGGCCCGGCGGCTATGGCCCGCTGACGCGCTACGAGAAGACGGCCGCGGGCGACCTTTCCGGGCTGATCGAGCTGCCCATGCCGGTCGGCATCGTCGGCGGCGCGACGAAGGCGCATCCGACGGCGCGGCTCGCGCTGAAGATCATGGGCGCGAAGGGGGCCGACCGGCTGGCGCGGGTGATCGCGGCGGTCGGCCTCGCCCAGAACTTCTCCGCCATGCGGGCGCTGGCGACGGAGGGCATCCAGCGCGGGCATATGGGGCTCCACGCCCGCAACGTCGCCATCGCGGCGGGGGCGGAGGGGAAGGAGATCGACCGGGTGGCGGCGGAGATGGTCGCGCGGCGGGAGATCCGGGAGGATGTGGCGCGGGCGCTGCTGGGGCGGTGAGCGTGTGCGCACAGTGCGCAGAGGGGTCAAGCCTATGATTATAAAAGATATCCTGATTTACGACAGTTTTGCGACAATTCGCTGCGCGCGCCGCCGGGCTCAGCCGCCGAGCGCGCGCCAGCCGATGTCCCGCCGGCAGAAGCCGCCCGGCCAGTCGATGAGGTCCACCGCCGCATAGGCCCGCGACCGCGCTTCCGCCAGCGTCTCCCCCTCCGCGGCGACGGTGAGGACGCGGCCGCCGTTCGAGACGATCTCCTCGCCCTTCCGCGCCGTGCCCGCGTGGAAGATGGTTACGCCGGGAAGGGCGCCGGCGGCTTCGAGCCCGCGGATCGGCTCGCCCTTCGCGTAATCCCCGGGATAGCCCTTCGCGGCGACGGTGACGGCGAGGGCGTGAACGGGGCGGAGCGGCGGCGGCGCCTCCGGCAGGCGCCCTTCCGCGGCGGCGTGGAGGAGGGGGAGGAGCGCGTCGCCGAGCCGCAGCGTCAGCGCCTGGCATTCCGGGTCCCCGAAGCGGACGTTGAACTCGACGAGGCGGGGCGCGCCCGCCTCGATCATCAGGCCGACAAAGAGCACGCCGCGGAAGGGCGCGCCGCGCCGCGCCATTTCGGCGAGGCAGGGCTCCACGATTTCCCGCATCGCGCAGGCCTCGACCTCCGGCGTCATCACCGGGGCGGGGGAATAGGCGCCCATGCCGCCGGTATTCGGCCCCTCGTCCCCGTCGAAGGCGCGCTTGTGGTCCTGCGCCGAGCCGAGCGGGAGGGCGCGGGCGCCGTCGCAGAGGACGAAGAAGGAGGCTTCCTCGCCCCTCAGCACCTCCTCGATCACCACCTCCGCCGCGCCGTGGGCGCCGGCGAAGACCGCCTCCAGCGCGACCTCAGCCTCCGCCATCGTCTCCGCCACGGTGACGCCCTTGCCGGCGGCGAGACCGTCCGCCTTCACGACGATCGGGGCGCCCTTCGCGCGGAGATAGGCGCGGGCGCTTTCGAGATCGGAAAAGCGACCGTATGCGGCGGTCGGCGCGCCGACGGCGGCGCAGATTTCCTTGGTGAAGCCCTTGGAGGCCTCCAGCATCGCGGCGGCGCGGGAGGGGCCGAAGACCGGAACGCCCGCCTCAAGCAGCGCGTCCGCCACCCCGGCGGCGAGCGGCGCCTCGGGGCCGACGACGACGAGGCCGATCCCTTGAGCCTTCGCGAAGGCGGCGACGGCGGCGCCGTCCTCTATGGGGAGGGGCGCGACTTCCGCGATGGCGGCGATTCCGGCGTTGCCGGGGGCGACGACGAGGCGGCCGCAATCGGGGTGAAGCCGGATCGCCCGCGCCAGCGCATGTTCCCGCCCGCCGCCGCCGAGAATGAGGATGTCCATGGAATTCCCCCTTTGCGCTACCGCCCTGCGGGCTGCTTGAGCGCGGCTGGCGCCCTCCCTGCTGGCGCGTCCGTAGCGAAGCGGGCTCGGGCGGGCAAGGCGCGCGATGCAAGAGAACGGACTGGGCGCCCGCCCGCCATGCCGGTCCCCGGCCTCGATCAGCATCTCTCCGGGGGAGAGATGCCGAGGTCGTCGCCCGGAGGCGCAAGCCGGAGGGCGAGGGGCGCCAAGCCGCCGCGTCGGTCGAAGATCGGACCGTGACCGCCGCGGTGGGCGCGAGACGCGCCCGCCGGGGGGCGGCGGGCGCGGGCCGATCTGCCGCGGGTCAGATCGGCCGGGCGCTCTTGATGACGGTGCGCCTGGCGATGCGAGCGCGACGCCTGAAACAATCGATCACAGCTTTTTCCAAGCCTTTTCAATCTCCCGAGCCCGATTTCCATGGAAATCCGGCCGAAGCCCCCAGTTCCCGCCCCTCTCCGCCGGCAGGTGACGCGCCCGGCCCCGCTTGCTACGAAGGCGCATGGACCTCTTGGAAGACGAGCCCGGCGCCCCCGGCAACCTGCCCGAACTCACCGTCTCGGAGCTTTCCGGCGCGGTGAAACGCGTCGTCGAGGGCGCGTTCGACCGGGTGCGGGTGAGGGGGGAGATCGGCCGCGTCTCCCGCCCCCGCTCCGGCCATCTCTATTTCGACCTGAAGGACGACCGCGCCGTGCTGAACGCCGTCGCCTGGAAGGGCGTCGCCGCCGGGTTCGAGACGGAACCGGAGGAGGGGATGGAGATGGTGGCCGAGGGGCGGCTCACCACCTTCCCCGGCCAGTCCCGCTATCAGCTGATCGTGGACCGGCTCGCCCCCGCCGGCATGGGCGCGCTGATGGCGCAGCTCGAAAAGCGGAAGGCGGCGCTGGCCGCGGAGGGGCTCTTCGCGGCGGAGCGGAAGCGGCCCATTCCGTTCCTCCCCCGCGTCGTCGGCGTCGTCACCTCGCCCTCGGGCGCGGTGATCCGGGACATTCTCCACCGCCTCGCCGAGCGCTTCCCGATGGAGGTGCTGGTCTGGCCGGTGGCGGTGCAGGGCAAGGCCTGCGCGGGGGAGGTCGCCGCCGCGATCCGCGGCTTCAACGCGCTGCCCGCCGGGGGGCTCCCCCGGCCCGACGTGCTGATCGTGGCGCGGGGCGGCGGCTCGGTCGAGGATCTCTGGGGGTTCAACGAGGAAGTGGTCGTCCGCGCCGCCGCCGCCTCGGAGATTCCGCTCATCTCCGCCGTGGGGCACGAGACGGACGTGACGCTGATCGACTTCGCCGCCGACCGCCGCGCCCCGACGCCGACCGCGGCGGCGGAAATGGCGGCGCCAGTGCGGGGCGAGCTCCTCGCCCGGCTCGCCGGGCTGGAGGAGCGGCGGGCGCGGGCGCTCGCGCGGATGCTGGAGGAGCGGCGGCGGCGCCTGCGCGACCTCGCGCGCGCCCTGCCCCGGCCCGAGGCGCTGATCGCGGAGGCGAGGCAGCGGCTCGACCTGCGGGCCGAGGGCCTGCCGCGCGCCCTCTCCGCCCTCGCCACGAAGAAGCGGGCGGGGATGCTGGCGGGCCCCGCCGGGCGGTTCGGCCCGCAGATCCTCGCCGCCCGGCTCCGCGAGGCGAACCGGCTGGTGGCCGGGCTCGCGGCGCGGTTGGGCCGGGCGCCGGAGCGCATGGGGCGCGGGGCGGAGGAGCGGCGGGCGCGGCTCGAAGGGCTCGCCGCCCGCCTCGCCCGCGCGGGGGCCTTGGGCCCGGAGCGAGAGCGGCGGCGGCTGGCGGAGGCCGGGCGGCTCCTCGTCTCGCTCGGGCCCGAGGGCGTGCTGGAGCGGGGCTACGCGATCATTTCGGGCGAGGCGGGCGTGGTGACGCGCGCTGCGGGCGTGAAGCCCGGCGCGGCGCTGACGCTCCGCTTCGCGGACGGGGAGGCGCGGGCGGTCGCGGGAGGCGGGGCCGCCGCGCCGAAGCGGGGCCGGGCGAAGGGCGCTCAGGGGTTGCTCGACCTCTGATCCTCCCCCAGCGCGCGCCGGTGGACGGAGAGGCGGGCGACATGGTCCGCGGCGCGGATCGCCCAGCGGATCGCATCGAGCTGCGCGATGGCCGCGTCGAGGCTCTGCTCGCCGCGGGCGCTTTCCATGATCTCCTGCGCGCGGAAGGCGCCCGCCTCCGCTTCGAGCCGCTTGCGGAGGGCGGAGGCCGCCGCCTCGCGCTCATCCTCGCGCGCGGCGAGGCAGGCGGCGAGCGCGCGACCCTCCGCCGCCATCGCGCCCCCTGCGGCGAGGAGCGCGAGGCGTTCGGCCTGCGACGCGCGGTGGTGGAGGCGGGCGAGATGGTCGAGCATGTGGATCACGTGGTTCATCCGCACATGGACGGCGGGATCGGCGGAGCCGAGGCGGATGCGGCCGACATAGAGGCGGAGGGCCTCCACCGCCTCCCGGTTCGCGGAGAGATCGACCGGGGCGCCGCCGAGCGCGCGGGCGAGCGAGGCCAGAAGATCGTCCGTGATCCGCCCCGCCGCCTCCGCCGCTGCGAGAGCGGCGACGGGCGGCTCCTCCAGCAGCCGCTCCTCCAGCGGCGCGGTGAGGCGCGGCCCGCGCTCCGGCGTCAGCGCCTCGATCAGCCGGGCGAGCGGGCGGATGAAGAGGAGGCCGAGCAGCGCGCCGAGGAGGTTGAACCCGCTGTGAAAGGCGACGAGCGCGATCTCCGGCGAATAGCCGCCTGCGAACCGCTCCCACGCGGCCACGGCCATTCCGGCGGGCGTGAGAAGCGCGAAGGCCATGATGCCGGTCAGGACGTTGTAGATCACATGCGCCGCGCCCGTGCGCCGCGCCGCGCTCCGCCCGCCTATGGTGGCGAGAAGGGCGGTGACGGTCGTGCCCACATCCATCCCGATGGCGAGGGCGGCGGCCTGCGGGAAGGAGATGAGGCCGGAGGCGAGCGCGGCGAGGGCCATCACGATCCCCGCGCTCGAGGATTGGGTGACAAGCGTGAGCGCGAGGCCGAGGCCGACGAGCTTCAGCCGCCCGGCGAGATCGTCTCCGGGGAAGGCCTCCGGCCCGAAGCGTTCGGCGAGGAAGCCCATGCCGGACTGCATCGCCTCGATCCCGATGAAGAGGAGGCCGAAGCCGGCGAGCGCCCGGCCGAGCGCGGCGGCGCGGCCCGGCGAGAGCGCGCTCATCAGCGCGCCGGCGAGCGTGAGGGGAGCGAAGAGCGCGGCGAGGTCGAGCCTGATGCCGAGGAGCGAGACGATCCAGCCCGTCGCCGTCGTGCCGACATTGGCGCCGAGGATGACGCCCAGCGCCTGCGGGAACGTCATGAGCCCGGCTCCGACGAAGCCGACGACGGTGACGATCACCGCGCTCGAGGATTGCAGGAGGGCGGTCGCCCCGGCGCCGAGCAGGGCGGCCCGCGCCGGCCGCCCCG
>JAUIDE010000079.1 GCA_030429105.1 Alphaproteobacteria bacterium | reverse complement strand
GGGCGAGCTCATCGCCGTCAGGGCCGCGACGGGGCAGCGGCTCTGGTCCGACGTGCTGAGCGGCGGGCGCCGCGGCCTCGCCCGCGCCGTGATCTCCGACATTTCGGCGGACCCGGTGATCATCGGAGTCGCCGTCATCGCGGGGAACCAGAGCGGTCGGCTCGGCGCCATCGACGGGCGGAACGGCCGCCGCGGCTGGACCCGCGATTTCGGCGCCCGCGGCCCGGTCTGGGCCGAGGGGCAGACGATCTGGCTGGTGACGGACACGGCGGAGCTGAAGCGCCTCTCCGCGCAGGACGGCTCCACGCTCTGGTCCGTCCCGCTGCCCGAATACGACGACCCGGACGACCGGACGGGCGCCTTCGCCTATGGCGGGCCGGTGCTCGCCGGCGGGCGGCTCCTGCTGACCAGCTCCGACGGCGCCCTCCTCAGCTTCGACCCGGCGACGGGCGCGGCGGGGGCGACCGTGCCGATCTCCGGCCTATCCGGCGTCCCGCCGGTGGTTGCGGACGGGACGGTTTATGTGGTCACCACGGGCGGGGAGCTGGTCGCGCTCCGCTGAGGCGGGGCGTGTGCACACGCCGTGCAGAGGGGTCAGGGCGTTGGGATCGCTCGGCTTTCTGATTTACGACAGTTTTGTGACAGTGTGAGGCGCGGGCCGCCCCCAGCTCCGCAGCCCCGGCCTTGAGCCGGGGCCCCGCGGGGCAGGGCGCTTCGTTCATCGGGGCCCCGGATCAGGTCCGGGGCTGCGGGAGGATGGCGGGCTTGGCCTCTTGCGGGGAGTCGGGGAACTTGCGAGAGCGGCGCTCCATCTCCGCAAAGTCGAACCCGTATTCCGCACAGAGCCGCTTCGCCTCCGCCTCCCGCACGCCGCGATTGACCCCGGCGCGGGCGCGGACGAGGAGGCAGAGGATCAGCCAGTCCGCCGCGGTCCGTCGCTCCGGGTGCTGCGGCTGCTCTGCGAAGGCGGCCTCCCGGATCGCCAACGCCTCCCGCAGCAAGGGCTCGGCCTTCGCCGCTTCCCCGGCTTTGAGCCAGCAAGAACCGACGTTCATGCAGCCAGTCGCTAGTCGGGTGTCATCGGCAGGCAAAATGTCGCGCCGAATGCTTAGCGACGCGCCCTGCAGCCGCGCGGCTGCTGCGAGGTTCCTTTGCAGGAACCGCACCCCGCCAAGATTGTTCAGCGCCGCCGCCACCGGCTCTGCGCGCCGCCCGAAGAGACAGCGGCGGAGGGCGATGGCGCGCTGATGGAGCTTCGCCGCCTCCGGCAGACGCCCCTTCGCACCGGTGCGGGCATGGTCGCCAAGGAGGAAGCCCAGCAGATCGAGGCTGTCCGCCAGATCGGCGGAACCGGGGCGGTGCTCTTCATTAAGCGCCACGGCCCGGCGCAGGGCCGCCTCCGCCGCCACCCATCGTTGGAGGCGAAGATAGGCGACGCCGAGATTGGCGTGGGCGACAGCGAGGCCCCGGTCCGCCTCCGTCAGGCGGGCCTCTTCGATCCTCAGGTTTTCCTCCGCCATCGGCAGGCGGCCCTGATAATCCGCGATGGCGTTGAGATAGAGTCCTGCCTGATTGAGGAGATAGACCCAGGCCGCGACTTCCGGCGACGCGCCGCTGCCGAGGAGTGCGCGGACATGTGGGGTGAGGCGGGCGCAGAGGGGGTAGTTGCTCGAGACGCTCGGCTCACCGCCTTCCGGATAGACCGCCGCCAGCAGGGCGACCGGCGCCGGCGCGAGAGCGTTCTCCCCGATCTCCCGCAGCGCCAGCGCCGTCATCCTGTGCATGGCGCGCGCCTCGCCCGTTCCGGTCAGGAGTGAGCGGGCGGAGAGCTCCGCGAAGGCCGCCCGGATGCGAGCGGGGTCCTGCGCGAGAGACTGGACGGGTTCGGGGATGAGGTCTTCGCGCCAGTGGTCCCAGAGCAAGCCCCCCGGCGCGTCCGCGATCAATCCCGGCCCCAACCCTTCTGGCGCCCAGTAGGAACAGAGCTGCGCGACGATTTTTGAGTCATCGCTCAATTTCTCGTAGCTGAGGCGGACGGCGCCGAGGAGGGACGTGGGATAGCCCTCGTTCATAGGCGCCCGCGCCATCGCCTCCTTCAGATGCGCCTCTCCTTCCGCAAAACCCATCCCCTCCGCCTTCAGGAACCCGCCCATCAGGACGAGGGCGAGGGGCAGGCCGCCGAGAGCCTCGGCCAGCGCCCGCGCCGCCTCCGGCTCGTCCGCCCGCTCCGCCGCCTGCATGAGGAGGGCGGGGCCCGGGTCCTCCGGAGTCTTGAAGGGGAGGGTTTCGATCCCGAACGGCGCCCATCCGGCCCATCCCTGCCCCTGCCGCGTGGTGACGAGGATATGGGCGCCGGCGGGGAGCAGCCCCTCGACATCCGCCCGCGTCTCCACGTTGTCGAAGATCAGGAGCCACGGCTTCCGCTCTGCGACCTGCCGCGCGATGGCGGCGACGACCGCTTTCGCATGGCTTTCCTGCGGCTGTTCGGGAGTTTCGAGGCCGAGCGTTTCGCAAGCCGCGCAAAGCCCGTTGATTGCACTCTGGCGCGTTTCGGCTCCAACCCAGATGCCGCCATGATAGCCGGCGCCGTGGGCCTCGACATAGTGGCGGGCGAGTGTGGACTTTCCGAAGCCACCCTGGCCGGAGAGGACGACGCCTCGTGTGGTGCCGGTCAGGAGGGCGCCTAAGGTTCTAACGTCTTCGTTCCGCCCGAGGACGGGGCGACCGGATTGGGGGTTGATGAAGGGGAGGGGCGGATCGGGAGGCGGGGGCGGGGCGATGCGCTCCTTGCGGAAAATCCATCTGCCGGTCCTCCATAGCCAGCCAAGAAACGCGAGGAGAACGACAAAAGCGACCTCGACGACCGTGGCGACGTTCGCCCAGAGTTCCCAATCCGTCACATTCGGCAAATCGTTCATGCGGCGCCCCTGTCGCTGGCACCATACCTCAACCCGCCATCCCAGAAAGCGGAACCTCCGGGCCCCGTCCCCGGCCTCGATAAACGGCCTTCCGGTGGAAGGCCGCAGAGGCCGTCGGCCGGAGGCGCAAGCCGGAGGGCGAGGGGCGCCGAGCCGCCGCTTCGGTCGAAGATCCGGCCGGGCACGCCGCGGTGGGCGCGGAACGCGCCCGCCGGGGGGCGGCGGGCGCGGGCGGATCAGCCGCTTGTCTGATCCGCCGGGCGCGTTTGGCGCGCGGCGCGCGCAAATCGTGCCGGGGCTTTCCACCGCGCCTCCCTCGGAGCCCCCCGCTGGACGGGCGCGCCCCGTCAGCGTAAGGGGCGGCGATGAGCTATGTCGTCGCCCTGATCGGACGGCCCAATGTGGGCAAGTCCACCCTCTTCAACCGGCTGGTCGGCAAGCGCCTCGCGCTGGTCGACGACCAGCCGGGCGTCACGCGCGACCTGCGCGAGGGCGACGGGCGGATCGGCGATCTCCGCTTCCGGGTGATCGACACGGCGGGGTTGGAGGCGGCGGACGCCGAGAGCCTGCCGGGCCGGATGCGGAAGCTGACCGAGCGCGCCGTGGGCATGGCCGACACATGCCTCTTCATGATCGACGCCCGCGCGGGCGCGACGCCGGCGGACCGGGAGGTGGCGGAGGTTCTGCGGAAGGCGGGGGCCGACGTCATCCTCCTCTGCAACAAGGCGGAGGGCCGCGCGGCGGACGGGGCGCATGACGCCTGGAGCCTCGGCTTCGGCGAGCCCTTGCCCGTCTCCGCCGAGCATGGCGAGGGGATGCAGGAGATCTACGCCGCGCTCCAGCCGCGGATCGACGCCTTCGAGGAGGCCGCGGCGGCGGAGGAGGCGCCGGACGAGGCGGAGGCGGGCCGCCCGCTCCAGATCGCCGTCATCGGCCGGCCGAACGCCGGGAAGTCCACCCTCGTCAACGCCATCATCGGGGAGGAGCGGCTCCTCACCGGCCCCGAGGCCGGCATCACGCGGGACGCGATCGGGCTGGAGACGGTCTGGGCGGGCACGCCTGTCCGCATCTTCGACACGGCGGGGGTGCGGAAGCGCGCGCGGGTGGAGGAGAAGCTCGAGAAGCTCTCCGTGGCCGACGCGCTCCGCGCCGTGCGCTTCGCCGAGGTCGTCGTGATCCTGATGGACAACGCCAGCGCCTTCGAGACGCAGGACCTCCGCATCGCGGACCTCGCGGAGCGGGAGGGCAGGGCGGTCGTCCTCGCCATCTCGAAATGGGATACGGAGATGGAGCGGGGCACGCGCCTCGCCGCGCTTCGCGAGATGCAGGCGCGCCTCCTGCCGCAGCTTTCGGGCGCGCCGCTCGTCACCCTCTCCGCCCTCACCGGCCGGGGGCTGGACCGGCTCCATGCGGCGGTGACGGAGATCGCCGCGATCTGGAACATGCGGGTGACGACGGCGCGGCTCAACCAGTGGCTCGCCGCCCGCACCGCCGCGCATCCGCCCCCCGCGCCGGGCGGGCGGCGCATCCGCCTCCGCTACATGACGCAGGTGAAGGCCCGCCCGCCGAGCTTCATGATCTCCTGCTCCCGGCCGGAGGACCTGCCGGAGAGCTACACGCGCTTTCTCGTCAACGGCCTCCGCGAGGATTTCGGGCTGAAGGGCGTGCCGATCCGCATCGACATGAAGAAGGGGGACAACCCTTATGCGGGCAAGAAGCGGCCCGGCTGAGGCCGGACATATCGGATTGCCCCCCTGCGAAAACGCCGTATGTTCTCGGCACAAGGCGCGAAGCGCCATCAACCGACAAGGGAGACGACCATGAAATTTTCGATGTTGAAGACGACGGCCCTCGCCGTCACGCTTGCCGCCTTCGCGGGCGAGGCGATGGCGACGGAGTGGAACGTCTCCACCTGGGGCAAGCGCCGGGCCTTCACCGAGCATCTGGAGAAGATCGCGGAGCTGGTGAGCGCCAAGACGAACGGGGAGTTCACCATGAACATCTCCTATGGCGGCCTCTCCAACGAGAAGGAGAATCTCGACGGCATCCAGATCGGCGCTTTCGAGATGGCGCAGATCTGCGCCGGCTACCATGAGGACAAGAACCCGACGCTGACGGTGCTGGAGCTGCCCTTCCTCGGCGTCTCCACGCTGGCGGAGGAAGTCGCCGTCTCCGATGCGCTCTACGCCCATCCGGCGGTCAAGGCGGACCTCGCGCGCTGGAACGCGACGCTGCTGATGCCCTCCCCGATGCCGCAGTACAATCTCGTCGGCACCGGCGAGCCGCGGGAGACGCTGGACGCGTTCAAGGGCATGCGCGTACGCGCCACGGGTGGGCTCGGCTCCGCCTTCTCCGCCGTCGGCGCGGTGCCGACCTCGGTGACCTCCTCCGAGGCCTACACGGCGATGGAATCCGGCGTGCTCGACACGGTGGCCTTCGCCCAGCACGCGCATCTCTCCTTCCGCACCATCGACCTCGCGACCTGGTGGACGGAGAACCTGAACCCCGGCACGGTGAACTGCCCCATCGTCGTCAACACCGACGCCTATGAGAGCCTGCCGGCGGCGCACCGCGAGGCGCTGGACAGCTCGGTGCCGGAGGCCATCGCCTTCTACATCGAGAACTACGAGTCCAAGGTCATCGCCCAGTGGAACAAGATCCTGGCCGAGAAGAACGTGAAGAAGGTGCAGATCCCCGAGGCTGAACTGGCGGCCTTCCGCGAGGCGGCGGGCGGCCCGGTGCGGGCGGAGTGGATGGAGCGGATGAAGGCGCAGGGCGTTCCGGCGCAGGAGCTCTACGACACCGTGACCCAGGCGCTGGCCGACTTCCGCGCCAAGCAGACGAACTGATCGCCACGGCCTGAGGTCCCGGCCTTGAGCCGGGACCCCGACGCACAGGGCGCTTCCTTCGTCGGGGCCCCGGACCGGGTCCGGGGCCTGCTTCCGCACAGGGGGACATGACATGGCCGGACCTTCGCTCGTCCGGGAGGACGGGAGTCTTCTCTCCCGAACCGACCGTTCGCTTCACCGCCTCGAAACGGGTCTCACGCTCGTCGCGGGGATCGTGATCTTCCTCCTCATGCTTCTCGCCGTGGGCCAGATCCTCGGGCGGAAGCTCTTCAATGCGCCGGTGCCGGGCTTTATCGACTGGGTGGAGCAGGCGATGGCCGTCTTCGCCTTTCTCGGCATCGCCTATTGCCAGCGCGTCGGCGGGCATATCCGCATGGACATCCTGATCGGGCAGCTCCGCCGCCGCTGGCTCTGGCTGGCCGAGATCGTCTCTACGCTCCTGATGCTCTTCCTCACCGTCGTGCTGACCATCGGCTCCTGGCGGCATTTCCAGCGGGCCTTCGACTGGAACGCGCCGATGTTCAGCCGCGACAGCTCCATCGACATCGCGCTGCCGCTCTGGCCCGCGAAGCTCCTCGTGCCGCTGGCGCTCGGCCTCCTCGCGCTCAGGCTCCTCCTGCAGCTCTGGGGATATGTCCGCGCGCTGCGGGAGGGGACGGAGGAGCCCATAGCGGTGCCGATGATCCTCTCCGCCGCGGAAGAGGCCGCGCTTGAGGCGGAGCATGTGCAGGGCGCGGAAGCCGAAATCAGGGGGCGCGGCTGATGGAAGCCTATGATATCGGGCTCATCCTTTCGGGCGTGCTTGTCGTTCTCGTCGTCATCGGCGTGCGCGTCGCCTTCGCGGCGGCGCTGATCGGTTTCGTCGGCCTTGTCTGGATCTTCACCGAGCGCATGGGGTTCGAGCGGGGTTTCGACGTCGCCATGTCCATGGCGGGCTCCGTGCCGCATTCCAAGGCGACGGGCTATACGCTCTCCCTCATCCCGACCTTCATCCTGATCGGTTATCTCGCCTATTACGCCGGGCTCACGGGCTATCTCTTCGAGGCGGCGAAGCGCTGGCTCGGCTGGATGCCGGGCGGGCTCGGCATCGCGACGGTCTTCGCGACCGCGGGCTTCGCCGCCGTCTCCGGCGCTTCCGTCGCCACATCGGCCGTCTTCGCGCGCATCGCGATCCCGGAGATGCAGAAGCTCGGCTATGACAACCGCTTCGCCGCCGGCGTGGTGGCGGCCTCCGGCACGCTCGCCTCGCTGATCCCGCCCTCGGCGATCCTCGTGATCTATGCGATCATCGTAGAGACCTCGGTGGGGCAATTGCTCCTCGCCGGATTCATTCCCGGCGTCTATTCCGCGATCATCTATGGCGGGCTCGTCATCGTCCTCGCGAAGCTCAACCCCAAGCTCGGCCCGCCCGTGGGCGGGTTCACCTGGAGGGAGCGGTTCGAGTCCCTGCCGGGGGCCATGCCGATCCTCTTCGTCGTCGGCATCATCATCTACTGCATCTATTTCGGCTGGGGCACGCCGACGGAGGCGGGCGCGCTCGGGGCCTTCGTCGTCCTCCTCATGGCGCTCTGGAAGGGGATGCGCTGGGGCCAGCTGAAGGACGCCCTGATCGAGAGCGCGAAGCTGACGGTGATGATCTTCACCATCATCTGGGGCGTGCTGATCTATGTCCGCTTCCTCGGCTTCGCGGACCTGCCGGGGGCCTTCGCGGACTTCATCGCGGGGCTCGACCAGTCCCCGATGCTCACGCTGCTCCTGATCCTCTGCGCCTACGCGATCCTCGGCATGTTCATGGACGCGATCGGGATGCTGCTCCTGACCCTCCCGGTCGTCTTCCCGGCCGTCATCGCGCTGAACGGCGGCGAGGGCGTTTCCGTGGCGGACAGCGCCTTCGGCATGACCTCCACGGAATGCGCGATCTGGTTCGGGATCATCGTGGTGAAGATGGCGGAGCTGTGCCTCATAACCCCGCCCATCGGCCTCAACTGCTTCGTGGTGGCCGGGGTGCGGCCCGACATCTCCGTGCAGGACGTGTTCCGGGGCGTCGCGCCCTTCTTCATCGCAGATGCGGTGACGATCGCGGGGCTGATCGCGTTCCCGGGGATCGTGCTGTTTTTGCCGCGGTTGTTGCTGGGGGGGTGAGGGGACGAGGCGTGGCTGCGGCGACGCGAGGTTTCACGTGACATAAAGAAGGGCACTGCTGACAGCAGCAAACGTCCGGTTGACAGACGAGGAACACCAATGCTCACTAGCATCAGTGCCGAAAATATGTGATCTCCGCCAACATGCACTTCGCCTTGGCTAAACAGTGACCTCTTTGTAATCTGCTGCAATGAACGGCGACACAAGCGCTATTATATCAGAAGGTCTGACCTTTTTTCTGGCAAGTCTCTTGCTGGCAATTCCTCTTGCTGTGGTCGCAAACCTACTGACCCCTAAGATCTCTGATCGGCTAGATCGATATCGAGAGCGTTCACGCAAGAATAGCGAAACTCAAAAAGAAAAATTACGTAAGGATCATGCCGAACGTCTTATTAAGCAATGGCAGAATGTATCTTACTTGCATGAAAACCGTGATGAAATGTACGTTCAGATGACTGTCGTCTTTCTAAAGGTATCAGTGATTACGACGGTTGGGGCGCTGCTATCTAGTCTGGCATTTACGATTGATTTCTACTACTTCGCTGGTGTCGCGATCGGAAGCGTAATAAATGCGCTTACAGCGCTGTTAGCATTGAATATTGCTTTTGTCGCGCTCAAGGTGGCAAATCGAGTGCGCAACTTTGATGAATACTCCTCTGAAATTCGCGACAAGCTGCAGGAGTTAGGAAGCGAATTGCCCACCGGTCTGGATCGTTCAAATATCAAGGCTGAGTAAGGGAATAACAGGGGCATACTTTTTAAAGTATATAAAGAGGATATTAGCGCCAAAATCCAGAGAGAAATGCTATTTCTATTGGCATGTATCTTACCTTGCGTCGGAAATGTTCGTTCGCTTGGCTTTTGTGTCTATTTTGAACAGTTTCATGATCGAAGCCGGCGTTGGCGCGCTGTCTGAATTCGGAGGGGTAACCACGCTACCCAGGCCCTTCACACCAGCCTCCCCCCCTCCAGCCACACAATCCTGTCCATCCGCGCCGCAAGCGCCGGGTTGTGCGTGGCGATGAGCGCCGCAAGCCCCTCCTCTCGCGCGAGGCGGAGGAGGAGGGCGAAGACCGTCTCCGAGGTCTCTACGTCGAGATTGCCGGTCGGCTCGTCCGCGAGCAGGAGCCGGGGGCGGTTGGCGAGGGCGCGGGCGATGGCGACGCGCTGCTGCTCGCCGCCGGATAGCTCACCGGGCCGGTGCTTCGCCCGCGGCGCGAGCCCGACCGAGGCGAGGAGCGAGGCGGCGCGGGCCTGCGCCTCGGCCCGGCCCTTCCCGGCGGCGAATTGCGGGACCATCACGTTCTCCTCCGCCGAAAATTCGGGGAGGAGGTGGTGGAACTGGTAGACGAAGCCGATCTCCGCCCGCCGCGCCGCCGTCCGCTCCCGGTCCGAGAGGCCGGTCATCGCCCGCCCGCCGATGCGGATTTCGCCCGCGTCCGGCTTGTCCAGCAACCCGGCGAGTTGCAGGAGCGTCGATTTTCCGGCGCCGGAAGGCGCGACGAGGGCGACAACTTCGCCCGGCGCGAGGGTCAGGTCCGCGCCCTTCAGCACCTCCACGCGCGTCGCGCCGGCGCCCCAGGCGCGGCGGAGCCCGGCGAGCGCCAGCGCCGCCTCACTCATGCCGGAGCGCCTCCACCGGGTCCATCCGCGCCGCGCGCCAGGCGGGGTAGAGCGTCGCGAGGAAGGAGAGGGCGAGCGCGAGCGCCAGCACGGAGCCGACGTCGGACCAGCGGAGGATCGCCGGAATCTCCGTGAGATAGCGCACCGTCGGGTCCCAGACCGAAACGCCGAGCACCCATTCCACCGCCGCCTGCACCTTCCTGATGTTAAGCGCGAAGACGATCCCGAGCGCCACGCCCGCCGCCGAGCCGACGACGCCGATGGAGGCGCCGCAGATGAAGAAGACGCGCATCACCGCGCCGCGCGTGAGCCCGATGGTGCGGAGGATGCCGATATCCCGCCCCTTGTCCTTCACCAGCATGATGAGGCCGGAGATGATGTTGAGCGCGGCGACGAGGATGATGAGGGAGAGGATCACGAACATCACCACCCGCTCCGTCCGGAGCGCGCCGAGATAGCCCGAATTCTGGTCCTTCCACGTCCAGTAGCGGACGGGGCGGTCGAGCGCGGCGGCGAGGCGGTTCACCGCCGCCTCGATCTCGTCCGGATGGTCGACCATCACCTCGACCATGTCGGCGCCGCCCGGCTTCAGGAAGAATTTCTGCGCCGCCTCCAGCGGCATGTAGACGAGCACCTTGTCATATTCGCTCATCCCCATGCGGAAGATGTAGGCGACCTCGAAATTCCGCACCGTCGCCGGCGCCGCGCCGAGCACGGTGCGGAGGCCGCGGGGGGAGATCAGCTTCACGCTGTCGCCGACCGTGACGCCCAGCTCCTCCGCCACGCCGGAGCCGAGGGCGATGCGCTCCCCCCCGAAATCCGCCAGCCGCCCGAGGGATTCCTCGGGGGAGACGAGCGCCTCCAACGTCATCGCATCCGCCTCGGAGACGCCGCGGACGAGCACGCCCGTCGCCCCCGGCCCGGAGGACGCCATCACCCGCCCCTCGATCAGCGGCGCCGCGCGCACGACGCCCGGAACGCCGCGGGCCTGCGCCGCCAGCGCCTCCGGCTCCTCAAGCGTCCGCCCGACGGGGAGGAGGAGGACATGGCCGTTCACGCCGAGGATCCGCGTCACCAGTTCGTCCCGGAAGCCGTTCATCACCGACATGACGACGATCAGCGTCGCGACGCCGAGCATGATGCCGACGAGGGAGAAGCCGGTGATCGCGGAAATCGCCCGCTCCCGCCGCCGCGCCCGGAGATAGCGGAGCGCGATCAGCCATTCGAAGCCGGCGAAGGGCCGGGTTCCGCTCATGCGGTCAGCTTGGCGAGCGCGCTTTCGAGCGAAAGCTCCTGCGTTTCCCCGGTCTTGCGGCGCGTCAGCTCCACCGTGCCGGCGGCGAGGCCGCGCGGGCCGATAGTGAGCCGCCACGGCAGGCCGATCAGGTCCATCGTCGCGAACTTGGCGCCGGCCCGCTCCTCCCGGTCGTCATAGAGCGGGTCGAGCCCGGCGGCGGCGAGCTTCGCGTAGGCGTCCTCGCAGGCCGCGTCCGCCGCGGCGTCGCCCTGCTTGAGGTTGACGATGCCGACGCCGAAGGGCGCGACGGACTCCGGCCAGACGATCCCCTTCTCGTCATGGCTCGCCTCGATGATCGCGCCGACAAGGCGGGAGACGCCGATGCCGTGCGAGCCCATGTGGACGGGCACGCGCTCGCCCGCCTCGTTCGTCACCATCGCGCCCATCGGCTCGGAATACTTCGTGCCGAAGTAGAAGATCTGGCCGACCTCGATGCCCCGCGCGCTCTTCCGCCGCTCCTCCGGGATGGCGTTGAAGAGCGCCTCGTCATGCGTCTCGTCGGTGCGCGCGTAGCGGGATGTGAACTCCTCCAGCACGGCGCGGCATTCCTCCCGGCTGTCATAGTCGATGGCGCGGTCGCCGAAGGTGAGGTCGGTGATCGCGCTGTCATAGAAGACTTCCGACTCGCCCGTCTCCGCCAGAACGAGGAATTCATGCGTGTCGTCCCCGCCGATCGGCCCGCTATCCGCCCGCATCGGGATCGCCTGCAGCCCCAGCCGCTCATAGGTGCGGAGATAGGTGACGAGGTGGCGGTTGTAGGCGTGGAGCGCGTCCTCCTTCGTAAGGTCGAAATTGTATCCGTCCTTCATCAGGAACTCGCGGCCGCGCATGACGCCGAAGCGCGGGCGCACCTCGTCCCGGAACTTCCACTGGATGTGGTAGAGCGTCAGCGGCAGCGCCTTGTAGGAGCCGACATGGGCGCGGAAGATGTCTGTGATCAGCTCCTCGTTCGTCGGGCCGTAGAGCATGTCCCGCTCGTGCCGGTCCCTGATGCGGAGCATTTCCTGCCCGTAATCGTCATAGCGGCCGCTTTCGCGCCAGAGATCGGCGGACTGGATCGTGGGCATGAGGACGGGGATGTGCCCGGCGCGCTGCTGCTCCTCGTGCACGATGTCCTCGATCCGCCGCAGCACCTTGTAGCCGAGCGGGAGCCAGGAATAGATCCCGGCGCTCGCCTGCCGGATCATGCCCGCGCGGAGCATCAGCCGGTGCGAGACGATCTGCGCCTCGGCGGGCGTTTCCTTGAGGACGGGGAGGAAGTAGCGGGAAAGGCGCATCGCTTGGGTCCGGGTTCGGGGCGGGTCGCGCGGGTTTAGGCGATGGGGCGGCGGTTCGCAATCGGGCGGCGCGGCGCAGGGGGGCGGCTTGCGACCCTTGTCGCCCTTGAAATCCTCGGCCCGAGGCTCTCCATTGCGGGGACGCAAGCACAAGAGGCCCCATGACCGCCCTGCCGAACTCCATCGACGCGACGCAAGCCCTTCTCTCGGCGGAGGGCTATGTCTGCGGCCGGGCGCTGGCGACGGTGACCTTTCTCGCCCTCACGCTCGGCAAGCCGCTCTTCCTCGAAGGCGAGCCCGGCACCGGCAAGACGGAGATCGCGAAATCCCTCGCCTCCGCGCTCGGCCGGAGGCTGATCCGCCTCCAGTGCTATGAGGGACTGGACGCGGGCTCCGCCGTCTACGAGTGGAACTTCGCCGCGCAGATGATCGCCATCCGCACGGCGGAGGCGGCGGGGGACCGGGACCGGGAGACGCTGACCTCCGACCTCTTCTCCGAGCGCTACCTCACCGAGCGTCCGCTCCTCGCCGCGATGCGCCCGCAGCCGGGCGGCGCTCCCGTCCTCCTCATCGATGAGCTGGACCGGACGGACGAGCCCTTCGAGGCCTTCCTGCTCGAAGCCCTCTCCGACTTCCAGGTGACGATCCCCGAGCTTGGCACGATCAAGGCGCCGGAGCCGCCAATCGTCATCATCACCTCGAACCGGACGCGGGAGGTGCATGACGCGCTGAAGCGCCGCTGCCTCTATCACTGGGTCGGCTACCCGGATTTCGAGCGGGAGATGCAGATCCTCCGCGCCCGCGCGCCGGAGGCGACGGAATCCCTCTCCCGCGAGATCGTCGCCTTCGTGCAGGCGCTCCGCTCGGAGGACCTCTTCAAGCGCCCTGGCGTCGCGGAGACGATCGACTGGGCGAAATGCCTGATCGCGCTCGACGCCATCGCGCTTTCACCGCAGGTGATCTCTGACACGCTTGGCGCGATCCTGAAATACCAGGACGACATCGCCGCCATGCAGGGCTCCGAGGCGAAGCGCATCCTCGACGCGGCGAAGGCGAAGCTGGAGCCGGCGTGACTTTGCCCGACATGCCGTTTCGGTCCGACGGGTCGTTCTTGCGCCCGGCCGATCTGACCCGCGTCAGATCGGCCCGCGGTCGTCGCCCCCCCGGCGACCGCGTTTCCGCGGCCGCCGCGACGACCGTGGCCCGATCTTCGACCGACGCGGCGGCTTGGCGCCCCTCGCCCTGCGGCTTGCGCCTCCGGGCGACGGCCCCGGCGGCTTTCCACCGGAAAGCCGCTGACCGGGGCCGATGCGCGATCTCGCCCGGGAGCCGCGCCGCCTGATGGTCCAGTTCGCAGACCTCCCCATCCCGACGGACGGCAAGCTAGCCGCCAACATCGCGCATTTCGCCCGCGCGCTGCGGAAGGCCGGGATGCCCCTCGGCCCTGGCCGGGTGATCGACGCCATCCGCGCGGTGGAGGCCGCCGGCTTTTCCTCGCGGGACGATTTCTACTGGACCCTCCACGCCTGCTTCGTCACCCGCCCCGAGCAGCGGGAGCTTTTCGGGCAGACCTTCCGCCTCTTCTGGCGGGACCCGCAATTCCTCGAACACATGATGTCCATGCTCCTGCCGCAACTCCGCGGCGCGCAGGAGGAGCATGTGCCGGAGGCAGCGGAGAAGCGCGCCGCCGAGTCGCTGATCGAGGACATGCCGGAGCGGGAGACTCCGGAGGAGGAGGGCGAGAAGGAGGAGATCGAGATCGACGCCTCCCTCACCTTCTCCGCCGACGAGAAGCTGAAGCAACAGGATTTCGAGCAGATGACGCTGGCCGAGCAGGCCGAGGCCCTCCGCGCCATCGCCCGGCTCAGCCTGCCGATCCGCCCCATCGCCTCCCGCCGCACCGAGCTTTCGCAGCGGGGACGCCAGATCGCCCCCCGCCGCACCCTCCGCGCCGCGATGCGGACGGGGGGGGATATCCAGACGCTGATGATGAAGAAACGGCGGGAGCGGTTCCCCGCCCTCGTCGCGCTCTGCGACATTTCGGGCTCGATGTCCGGCTATTCCCGCATGTTGCTGCACTTTCTTCATGCGGCGGCGAATGCGAAGGGCGCCGGCTGGTCCGCCGTCCATTCCTTCACCTTCGGCACGCGGCTCACCAACATCACGCGCCACCTGAAGACGCGGGACGTGGACAGCGCGCTGAAACGCGCGGGCCGCGAGGCGGAGGACTGGGAGGGCGGCACGCGGATCGGCGCCTGCCTCCACCGCTTCAACCGGGACTGGTCGCGCCGGGTGCTGGGGCAGGGGGCGGTGGTGGTGATCATCACGGACGGGCTGGACCGGGACGATCCGGACATCCTCGCCGCCGAGATGGAGCGGCTCCACCTCTCCTGCAAGCGCCTCGTCTGGCTCAACCCGCTTCTCCGCTGGGAAGGCTTCGCCCCCCGCGCCCGCGGCGTCCGCGCCATGCTCCCGCATGTGGACAGCTTCCGCGCCGCCCATTCCGTCGCCTCGCTGGAGGCGCTGGCCGACGCGCTCTCGAAGCCGGATGACGGCGGCGACAGGGCGCGGCTCATGCGCCTCCTCGGCGCGCCCCCGCCGGAGGAGAAGCGGGCGGTGGGCTCGGCGGCGTTCCCGCCGCCGAAGGACCCGCGGCCGGGGAGGTCCTGAGGCCCGGCCGCCCGCCCTCACCGCCGGTAGATCAGCCTCACCACGCCAGCGCCGCCGCCAGCCCGGAGACGTCGCCTGCTGCGGCCGCTCCCTGAGCCACCGCGGCCCGCCCCAGGTCGCTTACCAGACGTTGTCCTGGCCGGCCGAATCCACACAAGCCCTGAGGTAGCGAAGCACGCGCGGGCTCTGTTCGTAGGTCTCGGCGATTTCCGCGGCGAGGCGCGCCTGGTCCGCCCCGCCGATCTCCTGCACGAGCCGAAGGCGGGAAACGGCGAGCATCCCGGACTTTGAATGGCCGTAGCGGGCGATGGCTGCGTCGAAGAGCGCCAGCTTCCGCTCCGCGCTGATTCCGTCGAGATAGTCCGGGTGCGCCGGGCAGGGGCCCGACTTGCGATAGACCGTCATGTTGAAGCCGACATCGCCCAGCAGTTCGAACCGGCCCTCCTCCAGCAGATGCTCCATCTGGTAGACCAGCCACGGGCTCTGCCAGTGGAAATAATCCTGATGCAGCAGGATGCCGCCCGTCGCCAGCCGGTCGTAGAAGCGCGGCATCAGATTGACGAGGCTGCGATGCTTGACGATGTCCACATAGAGGATGTCGAGCGGTTCCGAACGGAGCGAGGCGGTTTCCCGCAAGTCGCCCCTCGCAAGGTCGATCGCGTCCGCATAGGGAGCCGTGTTGCGCCGCCAGATCTCGAAAAAGCTCTTGGGGTCGAAAAGCGGGTCCGCCTTCAGCCGCCGCGCCGAAGCCCCGTTATGCTCGAAGAGATCATAGACTTCGATCTTCGTTCCCTTCGGCGCCGCCCGGGCGAAGAGCCCGGTCGTCCCGCCGAGATAGCAGCCGAGTTCGGCTATGCGGACCGGCCTGTCCGCAGCGCTCAAGAGGAGGTCGAGGAAGAAGATCTCCCCGTCGCTGAGCATGGAAGGCGGCAGCGCCTCCCGGATGTTCGCGCCCACGGGCCCGCTCCGTTGCGCCAGCTTCAGGAGCCTGCGAACGAAGCGCGCGGTGAAGAGGCTCCGCGCCTCATCCCGCCGCCCGGTCTTCTTCAGCAATGTCCACATGGAGCCCCGCCTCCGCCAGCGCCCGCCCGAGCGCGGCCTTCGGGTCCAAACACAGATCGGGGCCCGATTCAATCCTCCCGCGCCCTGCGCCCCTCACCGCCGGTTGATCAGCCAAACCCCCATCAACGCCGCCGCCAGCCCCAGAAACACCGCCGGTTCCGGCCGCTCCCCGAGCAGAACGACGCCGAGCGCCACGCCGATCCCGGCCCGCAGATACGCCTGGCTCGCCACGCCGAGCGGCCCGAGCGTCCGCACCAGCCGGAAATATAGGATGAGCGCGACGCCGGTGGAGAGGAGCCCGAGCGCCGCCGCGGCGCCGAGAGAGGCCCATGAGGGCGAGAGCGCCCAGGGGCGATCCACGGCGAGCGAGAGCGGCCCGACGATGGCGAGGGCGCAGAGCATCGTCCCCGCCGCCGACGCGGTCGGCGTCAGATGTGCGAGCCGCCTTCCGTGCAGCGCCGCGCCGGCGTAGAGCATCGCGCTCGCCAGGGCCGCGACCTGCCCGAGGACGGAGGCGCCGAACCCGTCCCACGCCTCCCCGCCCACAATGAGCAGCACCCCGCCGAAACCGAGCGCGACGCCGAGAGCCCGCGCCGGGCTCGCCCGCTCCGATGGGACGAACATCAGCGCCAGAAGCGTGACGAAAAGCGGCGAGGTCGAGTTCAGCACCGCCGCCACCGCGCTCTCCACATGCTGTTGCCCCCAGGCGAGCAGGAGCCAGGCGCCGGTGGCGTTCAGAACGGACTGGACGGCGAGCCGCCCCCAGCTTCGCCCGTCCCGCGGCAGCCGCCCGCCCTGCATCGACAGAACCCCGAGCAGGAACACGCAGGCGACGGCGATGCGGAGCGCAATGAGCGTGACGGGCGGCAATCCCGTCAGCCCGATCTCGACGAAGAGATAGGAGGAGCCCCAGAGGAGCGCGAGGAGCCCGAGCAGCGCCAGCTCCCGCGCCGGGGCCCCTTCAGTCTTCGCGCTCATTGCGCGAGCGCCGCAAAGCGCGTCTCCAACGCCTTCGCCGCTTCGGCGAGCCCCCAGGGCGGGTTGGCGACCCAGAGCCCGCTCCCGATCATCCCGTGGCCGGGCCTTGCGGGCGGAAACCGCACCGCGCTCAGCAATCCTTCTCCGAGATCGTCGAGCCGTTCGCCAAGCGCCCGCTCCGCCCCGCTGGCGAGGATCGGCCACCAGAGCATGATCACGCCGACCGGCCATTTCCGCCGCAGCTTCGCGACGAGCGCAGGCATGGCGGCGAACTCCGCCTTCAGCTCATAGGACGGATCGATCAGCATCAGTCCCCGCCGCGGCGTCGGCGGGGCGAGGGCGAGGGCGAGCGCCGGCCCGTCCTCCTCCCGCACATCCGCGCCCTGGAGTGCGAGCCGCAAGGCCGCCGCCTCCCTCGGATGCCGCTCCGCCAGAACCATCCGGTCCCCCGGCCGGAGCAGCGTCTCCGCGATCAGCGGCGAGCCCGGATAGGCCGAGGGCCCCGCCCGCTCCCGCGCCGCCCCCAGCGCCCGCGCATAGGGATGCTCCGCCGGGAACCAGGGCTCCATCCGCCCGATCCCCGCCGCCGCCTCCCCGGTCTTCAGCGCCTCCGGCCCCGAGAGGTCATAGAGCGCCCGGCCCGCATGGGTTTCGAGATAGGAAAGCGGCTTCTCCTTCCCCGCCATGTAGCCGAGCGCGAGGGCTAGGAGGGCGTGCTTGTGCACGTCCGCCGCGTTCCCCGCGTGATAGGCGTGCTGGTAGGAGAGCATGGGCCCTCAGCCGTGCAGCGCCCGGCTGTCCTCCGGCGCCTCCGCCCGCTCGTGCATCCCGTAATCGCGGATCACGGCGGCGACGCGGAGCCGGTAGCCGGCGAACATCCGCTCCCGCCCCGCCTTTTGCGCGTCCCGGTGGCGGGAGAGGCGGCGCCATTCGTCGAGCGCGGCCTCGTCCCGCCAGAAGGAGATCGAGAGGAGTTTTTCCGGGTTCATGAGGGACTGGAAGCGCTCCACCGAGATGAACCCGTCGATCCCTTCCGCCAGCGGCCGCATCTCCGCCGCCATCGCGAGATAAGGGTCGGTCATCCCCGGCTTCGGCTCCACCTCGAAAATCACCGCGATCATTGGCCCTGCTCCCTGTCCGCCCGTTTCACGAAGGTGCGCTCCTCCGAAAGGAGGAATCGCTCGGCTTGCGCGAAGGCGTAATTCTCCCGCCCCGCCGGGTCCATGGCGAGCTTCGCGCGGTAGGCCTCGTAGGCCGCGAGGCTCTCGATATGGTAGATCCCGAAGGCGAGGGTGGAGGAGCCTTCGTGCGGCGCGAAATAGCCGACGAGATCGGCCCCGCAGCGCGGAATCGCCTCCGCCCAGCCCCGCGCATAGCGGGCGAAGAGCTCCGGGCGGGCCGGGTCGATCCGGTATCTGATGACGCAGGTGAGCATTGCTGTCTCCTTCTTGCCTGCGCACCTTCTGCCCGATTGCGCCGCCCCGATGCTTCGGCCATGATCGAACCATGAAGGAAGGACCGGACATCGCCCGCTACGCCGCCCTGATCGGAGATCCGGCGCGCGCGAACATGCTGACCGCGCTGATGGCGGGCCGCGCGCTTACTGCGACCGAACTCGCAGGCGAGGCGGGGGTGACGCCGCAGACGGCGAGCGCCCATCTCGCCCGGCTGGAGGAGGCGGGGATGCTGCGGCGGGAGCGGCAGGGGCGGAGCCGCTATTTCACGCTGGCGGGGCCGGACGTCGCCGCCGCGCTGGAGGCGCTGATGGGCCTCGCCGCCGGGCGCGGCGGTCTCCGCACCCGCCCCGGCCCACGCGACGCGGCGCTCCGCCGGGCGCGGACCTGCTATGACCATCTGGCCGGGGAGGCGGCGGTTTCGATCCTCGAATCGCTCCGCGCCGATGGGCGCATCGCGGGGGAAGCCGAGCTGCGCCTCACGGAGCCGGGCCGCGCCGCCTTCGCCGGGCTCGGGATCGACCTCGCCTCGCTCGAGGCGGGGCGCCGCCCGCTCCTCCGCCCCTGTCTGGACTGGTCGGAGCGGAGGGCGCATCTTGGCGGCGCGCTCGGCGCCGCGCTCCTCTCCCGCCTTCTCGCGCTCGGCTGGGCGCGGCGCGGCGAGGGCAGGGCGGTGACGATCACGCCCGAAGGCGCGCGCCGCCTCGGCGAAGCCTTCCCGCCGCCCGCCCGGGCGGCCTGACGGAGACAGGGATGACCGAAACGACGATCCTCACCGGCGGCTGCCTCTGCGGCGCCGTCCGCTACCGCGCCGAGGCGTCCGCCACGCTCCCCTATGTCTGCTGGTGCGCTGATTGCCGGCGCTGGGGCGGCGGGCCGGCGCACTGGGCGATCGTGGTGGCCTCGCGGGAGGTCGCCATCGAGGGCGCGCCCCGCGTCCATGTCGTGACGGCGGAAAGCGGGCGGGAGGTCGCGCGCTATTTCTGCGGCGATTGCGGCGGGCATCTCTTCACCTCGCCCTGGCCGGAGGTCAGCCGCTATTCGCTGAAGGCCGGCACGCTGGACGACCCCTCGCTCTACGAGACGCAGCACGAGATCTGGGCCCGCAGCCGCGCCCCCTGGGCGGACCGGAACCCGGAGGCGGAGCGGCACGAGGCGGGCTTCCCCGGTCCGGTGCCCATCGGGTGAGGCCGATTAATTCTTGACTGAAACGCTCGGATAACGGTAGGCGAGAGCCGCGAAGCGGCGGAGACGCGGAATGGATGAGAGCGGGATCATCGAGCCGGGCGCGGCGCCCGCCGCCCCCTGGGCGGCGGCGTGGGACTTTCTCGCGCTCGGCGGCCCGGCGATCTGGGCCATCGCCGCGCTTTCCGTCCTCTGCCTCGCGGTGATCCTCTGGAAGGTCTGGCGCCTCGCCCGGCTCGGCGCCTGGTCCCGCCGCCGCGCCCGCGTCGCGCTGACCGTGCTCGCCGCCGGGCGCCCGGCGGAGGCCGAGGCGGTGCTGGCGAAAAGGGAGGACGCCCGCTCCCGCCTCGTCCGTTCCGCCATGGCCGCCCGCGCCGCGCTGCCAGAGCCGCAGGCGCGGGAGGAGGTGGAGCGCGCCGCGCGGGCCGAACTCGCCGTCTCGGCCTTCTCGGCACTGTCCTCGGCATGATCGCCGCCTTCCAGGCGCTGCAGGAGGCGGGCGCGCGGGCGGACCCGGCCGCGCTCGCCGGCGGCATCTGGGAGGCGCTTCTGACCACCGCCGCCGGCATGGCCGTCGCCATCCCCGCCTCCGCCGCCCTCGCCTGGTTCGAGAGCGTGATCGAGGGGCTGCGGCACGACATGGAGGACGCGGCGACGCGCGTCTTCCTCGCGCCTGCGCCGCGAGCGCCCGCGCCGCTCCACGCCGTCGCCTCGCGATGAGCGGCTTCCGCTTCGGCCCGCCCGCCGCCCCCCGCCGGCGCGCGGCGCTGACGCCGATGATCGACGTCGTCTTTCTCCTCCTCGTCTTCTTCATGCTCGCCGCGCGCTTCGGGGCGGAGGGCGCGCTGCCCGCCGCCGCCGCGGGCGCGGGCGCCGAATGGCGGGGGCCGCCGCGGCTGGTGGAGATCGCGCCGGAGGGGCTCCGCCTCAACGGCGCGGAGGTGACGGTGGGCGCGCTGCCCGCCGCGCTCCGCCCGCTTATGACGGGGGAGGGGGACCCGGTGATCCTCCGCGGGGCCGAGGGCGCGAGCCTGCAGCGCGTGATCGACGTGGCGGACGCCCTGCGCGCCGCCGGCTTCGGCGCGCTCGTCCTGGCGGAATAGATGCGGATCGAGCCCGCCCCGCGCCGCCCGATGGGCGAGCCGATCCTGCCGATGATCAACGTCGTCTTTCTTCTCCTGATCTTCTTCGTGATGACGGCGGAGATCGCCCCGCCCGAGCCCTTCGAGGTCTCGCCGCCCCGCTCCGAGGCGGCGGAGGGCGGCGCGGCCCTCGCCCTCCATCTCTCGCCGGAAGGGGAGTTCGGTTTCGGCGATCTGCGCGGGGACGAAGCGGCGGCGGCGGCCATCGCGGAGGCGGCGGGCGGTGCGCTCCGGCTCCGGGCGGATGGCGGCATGGAGGCGGCGCGCGTCGCCGTCGCGCTCGCCCGGCTGGCTTCGATGGGCGCGGGACCGGTGGAACTGGCCGCCGCGCAGGGGCCCCGCCCGTGATCGCCGCGCCGCTTCCGCGCGGGGGCGGGGCGGCGGAGGCTGGGGGCTTCCTCGCGCTCGCGCTCCTCCTCCACCTCGCCGCCTTCGCGCTCTTCGGCGGGCCTTCGGGCCTCGTCTCCGGCGGCGCGGGCGGGGATGCGGAAGCGACGATCTCCGGCGCCGCGCCCGCCCTCTCCGCCCTCGTCGAGAGCTGGGGCGAGGCGCCAGAGGCCGCCGCGCCCGCGCCGCGCGCGCCTGCGCCGACGCAGGATGCGGCGCCGGAAACCGTTGCGCCGCTCCCGGAGGCCGCCGCGCTCGCGCCCTCCCGCGCATCGCCGGCTCCGGCGGTCGCGGCGCCCGCGCCCGTCGCGCCGCCGCCGCCCGTCTCCCCCGGCCTTGCGCCCGCGCCCGAACC
>JAUIDE010000078.1 GCA_030429105.1 Alphaproteobacteria bacterium | reverse complement strand
CTTCTGACAAGTCCGCTTCATCTTCCATGGTGACCCTCGTGACATGCTAGCGCCTGAGAGCGCAGCTTGTCGCCGTGCTGCGGTGGACTGCCAAACAACAGGAATCGGTGCTGGGCAACGTGATCTGCCGAACGGGTTCATCGACCGGTAGTTCGAAATAGCGCGGACATCGAACCGGAACGCCCTTGGGCACAGTGGTAGCGCGTTTTGGCTCCTGGCTGGCAGCCACGGCGGATTCTTGTCGCACGACGGAGTCGGCGCGAGCTAGTCACAATCGTTGAACGACTGCCCGCGCTCAAACAGGTCGTTGCTCAGACTGAGCCGCCCGCCCTTCAGCTTCGCCATCGAGGCGAGGCGCGTCACGTCCTCCCCGTTCACATAATCCTCCACCGCGCGCCAGACGAGGGAGCGGAAGAGCTCCACCTCCGTCCTGAGTTCGGCGAGGCGGAAGTGGATCACCTGGTTCTCGATCAGCTTCTTCCCGAAGGCGCCGCGCTGCCGGCAATACTCCACCGTGGCGTCGATCATCCGGTCGAGGCTCGGCAGCCCGTTCGCCGCGGCCCAGAGCCGCTCCTCCTGGAACTGCATCATCTGCATCCGGAACCCGTCCCCCGGCTTGCCGACGGTGTTGCGGCGGGGGACGCGCACGTCGTCGAAGAAGAGCTGCGCGGTGTCGGAGGAATTCATTCCGATCTTGTGGATCTTCTGGCGCGTGATTCCGGGGCTGTCCATCGGCACCATGACGAGGGACTTCGCCTTGTGCGGCGCCGCGTCCGGCTCGGTGTTGACGAGGAGGCAGCACCAGTCGGCCTTCATGCCGTTTGTGATCCACATCTTCTGCCCGTTGATGACGTAATCGTCACCGTCGATCCGCGCCCAGGTCTTGGTCGCCGCCACGTCCGAACCCGCGCCGGGCTCGGAGACGCCGATGCAGCCCACCGCGTCGCCGGCGATGGCGGGCCGGAGGAACTCCTTCCGCAGATCCTCGGAACCGAAGCGGGCGAGGGCCGGCGTGCACATGTCCGTCTGCACGCCGATCGCCATCGGCACGCCGCCGCAATCGATCTTCCCCAGCTCCTCCGCCACCACCATCGCATAGGAGAAATCGAGCCCGAGCCCGCCATCCTCCTCCGGATACTTCACCCCGAGGAGGCCGAGATCGCCCATCTTCTTGAAGACATCGTGCGAGGGGAATTCCTCCGCCGCCTCCCAGTCCTTCACATGGGGGTTGATCTCC
Organism: Alphaproteobacteria bacterium; assembly: GCA_030429105.1. GTDB lineage: Bacteria > Pseudomonadota > Alphaproteobacteria > Rhodobacterales > Rhodobacteraceae > Pikeienuella. The sequence goes on along the minus strand of JAUIDE010000078.1, from coordinate 20,348 downwards.
TCCGTCACGAAGCGGGCGACGGTGTCTCTCAGCTGGCGGTGCTCCGCGGTGAACTGCATGGGTCTCCTCCGTTTTTCGGCGAGACTAGCGGCCCGGCGCGGCGGCGCCACGCCTTTCGCAGGCTGACCTTGCGTCGCCCCTTCCCATTCCGCCCGGCGCCCGGCATTTTCACCGGGACGGTGATGGGAGGAGATTGAGATGAGCGTGCAGGATCTCGCGAACGACATGAAAGCCCGCGTCGAGGGCGGGGCGTTCGACGCCTCGATCAAGTTCGACTGCGGGGATGACGGGGTGCTGGTGATCGACCATCAGTCCGTCTCGACGACGGATCAGGACGTCGACTGCACCGTCGGCGTCTCCCTCGAGGATCTCGAGGCCATCGTCGCCGGCGATCTCGACCCCACCGCCGCCTTCATGCAGGGCAAGCTCAAGGTCGAGGGCGACATGGCGGTGGCGATGAAGCTCAGCCAGCTGCTCTAGGCGTCGCCGGCGACCGGCGTCTCCGCCCGGGGAACGCCGGGCGCTGTCGCTGTTCCGCCTGAGCGGCGCATCTGCAGGGGGATGGTGGAGCCGAGGGGAATCGAACCCCTGACCTCTTGAATGCCATTCAAGCGCTCTCCCAACTGAGCTACGGCCCCTTGTCGTCTCCGCCCGGATGGGGCCGGGCGGTGCGCGCTTCTCTAGGTCCGCGCGCGGCGCGGCGCAAGCCCGAAATCGGGCGCGCCAGGCCGCGCGAGAGCCTCAGACGTCCTTTTCGTCGAGATCGACGCCGGAGAACTCGCCGAGGTCGTCATCGTCCTCCTCGTCGTCATCGGCGAGAAGCACGTCCTCCTCGATCTCGTCTTCTTCCTCTTCCTCGTCGTCATCGGCCGCGACGAGGGGGTCTGCGTCGTCATCGTCGTCGGCGGCCACGATCAGCGGCTCCTCGACGATCTCCTCCTCGTCCTCCACATCCTCGTCGTCATCCGTCTCGATGACGTCGAGGTCCTCATCGTCCTCATCGTCCTCGACGACGGCCTTGGACGCGGTCGCCTTCGTCACCCGCGACTTTACCGCGAGGGCCATGGCCGGCTCGTAGGTCGCCCCGCATTTCGGGCAATCCACCGGGTCGCGGTTGAGGTCATAGAAGCGGGCGCCGCAGGCGCCGCACAGGCGTTTCACGCCCCATTCGTCTTTGGGCATCAGACTTCCCCCGTGGGACCGGTCGATTCGAAAGAAGCGGGGCAATGCCACATGTCCCGGCGGCAGTCAAAAGGAAAGCCGCTGCGGCTGACCCTGCGTCAGGCGCCGCAGATGCGAAATCGCCTTGTGGCGCCGCGAAACGGTGGCTAGTGTTTCAGTAATGCGACGCGCGCGCATGTGGGGTTCGCGCCGCCTCGCGCGATCGAGGGGACCATATGCTCTATCACGCCTACGAGTTCACGCATGCCGCTATCGCTCCGATGCGGCAGGCGGCGAAACTGTCCATGCGGATGCTGCGGGACCCGCTCAATCCTTTCGCAGAGGGCCTGCCGGCCCGCACCACCGCCGCGATGATGGAGATGTTCGTCTCCGCCACCAAGCGCTACGGCAAGCCGGAATTCGGCATCGATACGGTCGAGGTGGACGGCGAACAGATCGCCGTCTTCGAGGAGCCGGTGATCGAGAAGCCGTTCTGCACGCTCCTTCATTTCCGGCGGGACGGCGCAGCGGCGCGGAAGGACCCGGCCGTCCTGATCGTCGCGCCGATGTCCGGCCATTTCGCCACGCTGCTGCGCGGCACGGTTCAGGCGATGCTGAAGGACCATGAGGTCTACATCACCGACTGGATCGACGCGCGAGACGTGCCGCTTTCCGAGGGCCGGTTCGGGCTCGACGACTACATCGACTATGTGCGCGACTTCTGTGCGGCCCTGCACGAGATCAAGGGGGAGCGGCCGGCGGTCATGGCGGTCTGCCAGCCGGGCGTTCCGGTGCTGGCCGCCTCCGCGCTGATGGCGGAGGACAAGGACCCGCATCGGCCCGCCTCAGTCGTTCTCATGGGCAGCCCGATCGACACGACGCGCAACCCGACCGAACCCAACGTGCTCGCCACCACGCGGCCGCTCTCCTGGTTCGAGAAGAACGTGATCGTCACCGTGCCCTTCCCCAATCTCGGTTTCATGCGGCGCGTCTATCCCGGCTTCCTCCAGCTTTCCGGCTTCATGTCGATGAATCTGGACCGGCATGTGGATGCGCACATGAAGCAGTTCCAGCACCTGATCCAGGGCGACGGGGAGAGCGCGGACGCGCACAACGCCTTCTATGACGAATATCTCGCCGTGATGGACATGACGGCCGAGTTCTATCTCGAGACGATAGAGACCGTGTTCCAGAAGCACGCCCTGCCGAAGGGCAAGATGATGTATCGCGGGGCGCGGAAGGTGCGTCCCGAGGCGATCACCGACATAGCGCTGATGACGATCGAGGGCGAGAAGGACGACATCACCGGCCGCGGCCAGACCGCGGCGGCGCATGTCCTCTGCCCCGACCTGCCTGGCGCGATGAAGTTCCATTGGGAGCAGCCCGAAGTCGGCCATTACGGCGTCTTCAACGGTTCGCGCTTCCGCAACTCGATTCGCCCGCGGATCGTGGAGTTTCTTGCGGAGAACCGGGGCGGCATGCTCGCCGCCCGGCTCGCAAGGGCGGCCAAGGCCGCGCCGCTCCGGCTCGTCGCCGACGCGGCCGCGCCCGAGCCCGCCGCCGCCGCCGCCGCCGCCGCCGCTGCCCAGCCTGCGAAGCCCGCGACCCCGCGCAAGCCCCGCGCCCGCCGCACCGAGAGCTGATGCCGGGGGGGCCGCTCCGCATCCGGCTCGAGGATCCGGAGACGGAAGTGGAGATCCGGCGCGCCCCGCGCGCGCGGCGCATCACGCTCACGGTGCCGCAAACAGGCGCGCCGCCGCGCCTGACCGCCCCTCTGGGAGCGATGGACGGCGAACTGCGCCTCTTTCTGCTCCGCCATTCCGATTGGCTGCGCGAAGCCCTGGCGCGCGCGCCGGCCGCCTCCCCCGTCCGGCCCGGCGCGGCCCTGCCCGTCGCAGGCCGCCTCCTGACGGTCGAGACGGCGCCGGGCCCCCGCCGCGCCCCGCGGATCGAGGGCGACCGGATCATCCTCCAGGGCAGAGGCGACGCCGGCCCGCGCCTCGCCGCCTGGTTGAAGGAGCGCGCCCGCGCCGCGCTCCTGCCCGCCGTGGAGGACTGCGCCGCCGCGCTCGGCGCCCGCGCAAGGAGCGTGACGCTCCGCGACCAGAAGGGGCGCTGGGGCTCCTGCACCGGGCGGGGCGATCTAAGCTTTTCCTGGCGGCTGGCGATGGCGCCGCCCTCCGCGCTCGACTATGTCGCGGCGCATGAGGCGGCGCATCTGCTGGAGATGAACCACGGCCCCCGCTTCTGGGCGCTGGTGGAGCGTCTCCGCCCCGGCTGGCGGCGGGAGAGGGACTGGCTGAAGCGGGAGGGGCCGGCGCTGCATCGCTACCGGTTCGAGTTGGAGGGGGCATGACGCATCTCGAGGGCAAGGTCGTTCTCGTCACAGGCGCGAGCCGGGGCATCGGCGCCGCCGCCGCGCGCCAGTTCGCAAAGGCGGGCGCCGCCGTGATCCTCGCTTCGCGGAGCGACGGGGAGACGGCGCGCCTCGCGACGGAGATCGTCGCCGCAGGCGGCAAGGCCGAGGCCGTCCGCTGCGACGTCGCCCGCTTCGCGGATGTCGAGGCGGCGGCGGCGCGGGCCGAGGCGGCCTTCGGCGGGCTCGACATCCTCGTGAACAACGCCGGCGCGATCGAACCCATCGGCCCGATCGAGACGACGGACCCGGAGGCCTGGGGCGCCGTCATCGACGTGAACCTGAAGGGCGTGTTCCACGGCCTCCGCGCCGCCGTGCCCCGGTTTCGGGCGCGCGGCGGGGGCGTCGTCGTAAACGTCTCCTCGGGCGCGGCGCTCAACCCGCTGGAAGGGTGGAGCCATTACTGCGCCTCGAAGGCCGGCGCGCTCATGCTGACGCGCTGCGCCGATCTGGAGGCGGAGGGGTCGGGCGTGCGCATCGTCGGCCTCAGCCCGGGGACGGTGGCGACGGAGATGCAGGCCGCGATCCGCGCCTCCGGGATCAACCGCGTCTCCCGCCTCGCGCCCTCGGCCCACATTCCGGCGGACTGGGCGGCGCGGGCGATCCTCTGGGCGACGGGGCCGGAGGCGGCGTCCTTCCACGGGAAGGACATCTCGCTCCGCGACGAGGGCATCCGCCGGCGGGTCGGCCTGATCTGAGGCCTCAGCGGTCGATCCGCGGCGCTTCCGCCCCGCCGCCGCTAGCCTCTCCGCCGCCGAGCGCCTGCAGGACCTCGCGGAAGACGGCGGAGACGACGCCGTCCGCCTCCTCGCCCCCGTGCGGCGCCCGCCCGGGCGCGCCCGCCGGCGCGGTGCGGAGCGGGCGCGGCGGAAGCCCCTCATGCAGCCGGATCGCGGTCTCCCGCCAGATCGCGGCGGGCAGGCCGCCGCCGGTGACGCCGCGCAACGGCTCGTTGTCGTCCTTCCCCATCCAGACGCCGATTACATAATCGGCGGTGAAGCCGATGAACCACGCGTCCCGCGCCGCCTGCGTCGTGCCCGTCTTGCCGGCGGCGGGGCGGCCCGGGTCCGCGCGCCGGCCGGTTCCCGTCCGGATCACCTCCTCCAGCATCGCGGTGAGCCGGCCCGCGGTCGCGGCTGAGAGCACGGCCTCGCCTGCGCCGGTATCCGAGGCCGTCATCAGCGGCGAGGCCTCCCCGCGGATCGTGATCTCCTCGATCCCGCGCGGCGGCGTGCGGAGCCCGCCATTGGCGATGACGGCGAAGAGCCCCGTCATCTCCACCAGCGTCGCCTCGGAGACGCCGAGCGCCACCGCAGGCCCCTCGGCCAGCGGCGCCGTCAGCCCCATCTCCGCGGCGAGCCTCCGCACCTTGCCGCGGCCGACATCCTCCGAAAGCCGGACGGCGACCGTGTTGATCGAGCGCGCCAGCGCCTCCGTCAGCGTCACCGGGCCCGAATAGCCGCCGCCGTAATTCTCCGGGCTCCAGCGGCCCGAGCCGGGGATGGTCATCGTCAACGGCTCGTCGACGATCACGTCGTTGGGCGACCATCCGGCCTCCAGCGCCGCGGCGTAGACGACGGGCTTGAAGGCGGAGCCCGTCTGCCGCAGCGCCTGCGCCGCCCGGTTGAACGCGCCCGCGCGCGGATCCCGCCCGCCGATCATGGCGCGCACCCGCCCGTCATGGGTCATCACCACGATCGCCGCCTCCGCCGGGCTGTCCGGCGCGACGGAGGTCTCGAACACATGGGCGAGCGCGGCCTCCGCCGCCGCCTGCGCGGCCGGGTCGAAGGTCGTGGCGATGCGCACGTCCTCCGTTGTCCGCGCGGTGAGGAAGGCGGGGCCGGATTCCATCACCCAGTCCGCGAAATGCGCCCCGATCCGCCGCTCCGCCTCCCGGCTCAGCCGGGCCGGCGCGGCGAGGGCGGCGAGCGCGTCCGTCTCGCTGATCGCGCCCGTCTCCCGCATCGCGTTGATGACGATGGCGGCCCGGCCTTCGGCCCGCCCCATGTCCGAGGTCGGCGCGAAGCGGGAGGGCGCCTTCAGCAGCCCCGCCAGCATCGCCGCCTCCGGCACGGTCACGAACTTGGCCGATTTGGAGAAATAGCGCTGCGCCGCCGCCTCGAACCCTGTCGCCCCGGCGCCGAGATAGACCCGGTTCATGTAGATAGAGAGGATTTCATCCTTCGAGTACTTGAGCTCGAGCGCCAGCGCGACCGGGATCTCCTTCAGCTTCCGCTCCAGCGTCCGCTCTGTCGTGAGGAAGACGTTCTTCGCCACCTGCTGCGTGATCGTCGAGCCGCCCTGCACGAGCCCGCCGGCCCGGAGGTTGACGACCATCGCCCGCGCCAGCCCCCTCGGGTCGACCCCGAAATGGGAATAGAAGCGCCGGTCCTCCGCCGCGAGGATCGCGGCGACGAGATGGGGCGAGACATCCCCCGGCCGCACCACGCCGCCGAACTGTTCGCCGCGCCAGGCGAACACGTCGCCGTTTGCATCCAGCATGGTGACGGAGCCCTGCTCCCGCGCATCGAGGAGCGTGGAGGCCGCCGGCAGCTTCACCACATAATAGGCGGTCGAGCCGGCGAGGATCAGCAGCCCCAGCGCGGCGAGCCGAAGGCCGAGGCGAAAGGCGAGCCGCAGGAGCCAGCGCACCGCGCCGCCGATCACCCGGTCGAACCAGCCGAGCTTCTTCGCGCGCGGCGCAGCCTTGCGCCCGCCTTCGGCGGCCTTCGCGGTCTTCGTCCTGCTCACGCGCGCCTCGTTATTGTCGTTCGCACCCATTGCGCGTTGCGCAGATGCTACCCCAAGGCGGCGAAAATGTGGAGGCTATCGGCGCCCGTAATAGAGGCCGACGACATGCTCCGCCTCCGCGAAGAACAGCCAGCGGGAGATGAAGGCGCCGAAGAGATGCAGGGCAAGCGCGAGCGCGAGGCCCGGCGCCGCCAGCGCCTCCGCCTCGCGGGAGAGAATGTAGAGGAAGAGCGGCGCGAAGAGCCCGAAGATGACAAAGAGCACGGCGAGCTTCTCCGCCCGCCGCCGCCCGACGATGAAGATCATCTCCTTCATCAGGTAGTTGGGCGCGCTGTGCGGCGGCTCCACCTGCCGCACGCGCCCCAGCGCGCCGAGCCCCGTCGCGCTTTCGGGCGTCGCCGCCGTGGCGAGCGAAAGCGCGCCGGTGCGCCGACGATAGGCGTAGGCCGCGGCGGAGCCGGCGAGGAGCGGGAGCCCCGCGCCCGGCCCCGGCGTCTCCCCCGCCAGCGTCATGGCGAGGCCTGTCGCGATCACCCCGCCGGCGAGCGCGAGGCCGAGGAACATGGCGACGGTGAAGGGGTTGGACCAGCGCGGTACCGTCTTCAGTTGCGCATAGATCATCGCCGTCGAGAACACGGCCAGCGCGGCGAGCAGCGCGGAGAGAATCCCGAGCGGGCGGGAGGGCGAGCCGGTCAGGAACCACCCCGCCACATAGGCGAAGAAGACCGCCATGAGCGCGACGGAGACGACCCCTTCGCGGCTCAGCCAGCTTGTCCGCCACTGGCTGAAGGCACGCCAGGCGCGCTGCGGGTTGCCGAGATGCAGCGTCGAGGCGAGGAGCCCGGCGCCGGCCAGAACGAACGCGAAGAGCCCCGTCAGCGGCCCGGCGACCGCGCCGGAGGGGCCGAGCCCGAGGCCGAGCAGCGCCATCGTCCCGAAGCCGAGGCCGGAAAGCACCGTGAAGACGATGACGGACGGCGCAGGATGCATTCAGAGCCGCTCCAGCGCCCGGTCGAGCCAGCCGAGAAAGCCCTTCGCCTCCGGCTCCGCCAGCGCGGCGAGCGAGAGAGGCTCCGGCGCCGCCTTCGGCCGGGGCGGCAGATAGCGGTTGACCGGCTTCGTCCCCTGCTCGGGCATCAGCGCGAAGCCGCCCCGCTCCGCCACGAGGCGGGAGACGGCGCTCTCCTCGTCGCCGAGATCGCCGAAATGCCGCGCGCCGGTCGGGCAGGCCCGCACGCAGGCGGGGATCCGGTCCTCCTCCGGCAGGTTGTCGTTGTAGATCCGGTCCACGCAGAGCGTGCACTTCTTCATCACGCCCGCAGCCCGGTCCATCTCCCGCGCGCCGTAGGGGCAGGCCCAGGCGCAGAGCCCGCAGCCGATGCAGGCGTCCTCGTTCACAAGAACGATCCCGTCCTCCGCCCGCTTGTAGCTGGCGCCGGTCGGGCAGACGGTGACGCAGGGCGCATCCTCGCAATGGAGGCAGGAGCGGGGGAAGTTCACGACCTGCGCCGGCCCGGTCTCCGGGACGGCCTCATACATGTGGACGCGGTTGAGGAAGGCGCCCTCGGGCTCCGGTCCGTAGGCGTTCAGGTCGGAAAGCGGGGCGCCGTAGCCGCCCGTGTTCCATTCCTTGCAGGAGGTCACGCAGGCATGGCAGCCGACGCAGGTGTCGAGGTCGATCACGAGGCCGAGCTTGACCTCGCCGCAAGGGGGCAGGGCGGTCACGCCGTTCGCGCGCTGGGTTGGGTGGAGACCATGAAGACGGGTCCGTTTCTGCTTCCGCGCATGGCTGCCACGATCCGCACCCCTGGTCCAGCCCCGAACCTCAGGCGCTCCAGTCTCTTTCCGCGGGGGCGGGGAGGATACGGCCGACGCATTCGCCGAAGCCGACGCGGTATCCGTCCCCCTCGGCCCAGCCGCGGAGCGTCATCTCGTCCCCGTCTTCGAGGAAGGTCCGCGTCTCGCCCGTTTCGAGTGTGAAGGGCTCCTTGCCCCCCCAGCAGATTTCGAGAAGCGAGCCGCGGTTCTCCTTCTCCGGGCCCGAGATCGTGCCGGAGCCGAGGAGGTCCCCGGTCCGCATCGCGCAGCCCCCGATGGCGTGGTGGCAGAGCTGCTGCGCGGCGGAATAATACATCTCGTTGTAGTTCGTATGGGCGATGCGCGTCGCCTTCGCCGCGCCTTCCGGGCGCATCAGCACTTCGAGCTTGACGTCATAGCTCATCGGGCCCGGCTCCCGCAGATAGGGCAGTAGCTCGAAATCCCGCGGCGGCGGAGCGCAGCGGAAGGGCTCCAGCGCCGCCTTCGTCACAACCCAGGGGCTGATCGAGGTGGCGAAGGCCTTGGCCTGAAACGGGCCGAGCGGCTGGTATTCCCACGCCTGGATGTCCCGCGCCGACCAGTCGTTAAGCAGGCAGAAGCCGAAGATCGCCTCGTCCGCCTCCGCCACCGTCATCGGGCGGCCCATCTCGTTGCCCGTCCCGACGACGATTCCCATCTCCAGCTCGATATCGAGGCGCCGGCAGGGGCCGAAGATATGCGTCTCGCTCCCGTGCGGCTTCATCTGGCCGAGCGGGCGCGTCACCGGCGTCCCCGAGACGACGACGGTGGAGGCGCGGCCATTGTAGCCGATGGGGATGTGGAGCCAGTTCGGCGGCAGCGCGTTCTCAGGCCCCCGGAACATGACGCCGACATTGAAGGCGTGGTTCCGCCCCGCATAGAAATCCGTGTATTCCGCGACCGTGAAGGGCATGTGCAGCCGCGCCGCCGCAAGGGGGATGATCACATCGCCCGGAAGCGACTCGATGGACCCCTCCGCGAACAGCGCCTGAAGCCGGGCGCGGACCCGCGCCCAGGCGTCCCTCCCCCGCGCCATGAAGGGGTTGAGCGCGGCGGCGCCGAAGACTGGCGCGCCCGCGTCGATCATCCCCGCCGCTTCCAGCGCCTCCAGATCGATCACGCTGTCTCCGAGCGCCGCGCCGCAGCGCGGCGCCGTCCCCTCGGTCGAGAACACGCCATAGGGCAGATTGTTCAGCGGGAAGGGGCTCGCCGGGTCGTTCGCGGCGGCGAGGCGGGAGCGGAGAAGGGGCATCGGCGTTCCTCAAGGCGATGGGGCGGCGGGCCCGAAGGCCGCCGCCCCGCTGGCGGTCATTCCGGGCTTACTTCAGGCCGGGCGTTCCGTCGAACTTTCTCTCCAGCCCGTCCCAGCACTCCACGTAATCGTCCTGGAGCGGCGCCTCCTTCGCGGCGAACGCCGTGAGCTGCTGCGGGAAGCGCGTCTCGAACATGAAGCTCATCGTCTCCCGCAGCTTGATCGGCTCCCACGAATCCGTCGTCGCCTTCTCGAAGGCGTTCCGGTCCGGCCCGTGCGGCAACATGCAGTTGTGAAGGGAGACGCCGCCCGGCGCGAAGCCCTGCGGCTTGGCGTCATACTGGCCGTAGATGTTTCCCATCAGCTCCGACATTATGTTCTTGTGGTACCAGGGCGGGCGGAATGTGTCCTCCTGCGGCAGCCAGCGCTCGGGGAAGATCACGAAGTCGATGTTCGCCGTGCCTTCCTCTGCGGTCGGGGCCGTCAGCACGGTGAAGATCGACGGGTCCGGATGGTCGAAGGTGATCGAGCCGACGGCGGCGTAGGTCCTGAGGTCATACTTGTAGGGCGCGTAGTTGCCGTGCCACGCCACCACGTCGAGCGGGGAATGCCCGATCTCCGTGACGTGGAACTGGCCGCACCACTTCACCCAAACGCGGCAGGGCGTCTCCTTGTCCTCATAGGCGGCGACCGGCGTCTTGAAGTCGCGCGGATTGGCGAGGCAGTTGGCGCCGATCGGCCCGCGGTTCGGCAAGGTGAACTTCGCGCCGTAATTCTCGCAGACGAAGCCCCGCGCTTCGCCGTCCGGCAGCGTGACCTTGAAGACCATGCCGCGCGGCAGGATGCAGATCTCGAGTGGCTCGAGGTCGATCTTCCCGAACTCTGTGAAGATCGCCAGCCGCCCATGCTGCGGCACAACGAGAAGCTCGCTGTCCGCCGTGTAGAAGTAGTCGTCGACCATCTCCTCATTGGCGAGATAGACATGGGCCGCCATGCCGACCTGCGTATGCACGTCCCCAGCCGTGGTCATCGTCCGCATCCCGGAGATGAAGTTGAGCCGCTCCTTCGGGAAGGGGATCGGGTCCCACCGGTACTGGCCGAGGGAGATCACCTCCTCGATCACGTTGGGAGCCGTCTTCCAGTAGGGCATGGCCACCTTGCGGAAGCGGGAGACGTGCTTCACCGAGGGGCGGATGCGATACATCCAGCTCCGCTCCAGCGTTGCATGCGGCGCGGTGAAGGGGGAGCCGGAGAGCTGTTCGGCATAGAGCCCGTAATTCACCCGCTGCGGCGAGTTCCGCCCGCGCGGGATGGCGCCGGGCAGCGCCTCCGTCTCGAAATCGTTGCCGAAACCGGGGAGATAGCCGGGCGTGACGCCATAGCGGCTGTCATGCCCAGCGAGATCGCGGGCGAAGTTCTCGGGCGCAGGCTGCTTGTTCATGGACCGGCCTCCTTGTCGCCCGCGATGGTCGTTGCAAATGCAACGATAGTCAAGATCAGGCTTCGCGGCCCCGCTCGATCCGGGCGTACTGGACGGCACGAGCTTCGTCCTTCACCCGCTCCTGCCGGCGCAGTTTTTCCACGGCTACGGCCGAGGCGCGGGCGCGGGGCGATGCGACGCGGGCCAGTTCGGCCGCGCGTTCGTCCTTCCGGTCGTCGATCACATGGCGTGTCATCTTCGATCCTCCTTATCCCGGCTGTCTTCGTGGGCCGGACCAGAGACATAACAAGTTTTGGCGCGAATCGGGAGGGGCGCAGGCGCTTCAGCGCCGGATCGGATTGAAACCCGCCGTATAGCCGCGAAAATACTCGTCCTGATCTGGCGGATGGCCGGTCGGGACGCAGACTTTCGATATCGCCGTATAGCGCGCCGGCTGCGGGCGGCCCCTTTCCCCGTCATGGCGGCCGATCTCGAACCAGTCCGCGTTTTCGCAGGCCGCCGGCTCGATCCTCGCCTCCATCCGCGTCGCTCCCGACGCCGCCGCCGAAGCTGCGAGCGCGCAGGCGCAAATGGAAATGACCAACCCCCTCATGCCTCAAGGCTACGCGGATTCGTGCGCGCCGTCATCAGCCTTGACCGCCTCGTTGCATCTGCAATGATCCCTCGATGTTCGCGCTCGAACGCTTTCTCCCCTATCGCCTCGCCGTGCTCGCGCAGCGCGTGAGCCGCGACTTCAGCGCGATCTACCGGGAACGGTTCGGGCTCTCCGTCGCCGAATGGCGCGTGCTCGCGCATCTGAGCGCGGCGGGTTCCGTCTCGGTGCGCGAGATTCACCTCCACGCCGATCTGGAGAAATCGAAGGCGAGCCGCGCGGCGGCGCGGCTGGAGGCGGCCGGGCTGATCGAGAAGCGCGCCGGGGAGGGGGACCGGCGGCTCGTCGCGCTCACGCTCACTCCGAAGGGGCGCGAGGCGATGGCGGCGCTGATCCCGCTCGCGGAAGCCTACGAGGCCGAGGTTCTGGCGCGGCTCGCTCCGGAGGACAGGGCGGCGCTGGACCGCGCGATTGCGGCGCTGACGGAGCGGTGAGGGGCAGGCCTTTGCGCCGTTTGCGAATTCGGACTTCGCGCGCGGCGTCGCGAGGTCTAGCGTCAGGGAAACGATTCGAAGGCGAGAGGGGCCGGCGATGCGCACGTTCAGGAAGATTCTGGTCGCCAACCGCGGCGAGATCGCGATCCGCGTCATGCGCGCGGCGACCGAGCTCGGCAAGCGGACGGTCGCCGTCTATGCCGACCAGGACAAGCTGGGCCTCCACCGCTTCAAGGCCGACGAAGCCTATCAGATCGGGGAAGGGCTCGGCCCGATCGAGGCCTATCTCTCGATCCCCGAGATCATCCGCGTGGCGAAGGAATGCGGGGCGGACGCGATCCATCCCGGCTACGGCCTCCTCTCCGAGAACCCGGATTTCGTGGACGCCTGCGAGGCGGCTGGGATCGCCTTCATCGGCCCCGAGGCGAAGACGATGCGCCTCCTCGGCGACAAGGCCAGCGCGCGCGCCGCCGCCGTCGCCGCCGGGGTGCCGGTCGTGCCGGCGACGGACGTGCTGCCGGACGACATGGACGAGGTGCGCCGCATGGCGGCCGAGACGGGCTATCCGCTCATGCTCAAGGCCTCCTGGGGCGGCGGCGGGCGAGGCATGCGGCCGATCTTCTCCGAGAAGGAGCTGGAGGCGAAGGTGAAGGAGGGCCGGCGCGAGGCGGAGGCCGCCTTCGGCAACGGCGCCGGCTTTCTCGAGCGGCTGGTGCAGAAGGCCCGCCATGTCGAGGTGCAGATCCTCGGCGACCATCACGGGAATATCGTCCATCTCTTCGAGCGTGATTGCTCCGTCCAACGCCGGAACCAGAAGGTGGTGGAGCGCGCGCCCGACCCGCTGCTGACCGAGGCGGAGCGGGCGGAGATCTGCGGCCTCGGCCTCAAGATCGCGCAATACGCCGGCTATCGCTGCGCCGGGACGGTCGAGTTCCTGATGGACGCGGAGACACACGAGTTCTTCTTCATCGAGGTCAATCCGCGCGTCCAGGTCGAACACACCGTCACGGAGGAGGTGACGGGCATCGACATCGTGAAGGCGCAGATCCGCATCACCGAGGGCGGGCGGATCGGCGTGCTGGAGGAGACGGGCGTTCCAAAGCAGGAGGACATCCAGCTGCGCGGCCATGCCGTGCAGTGCCGGGTGACGACGGAGGACCCGCTCAACAACTTCATCCCCGATTACGGGCGCATCACCGCCTATCGCGGCGCGACCGGCTTCGGCATCAGGCTCGACGGCGGCACGGCTTATTCCGGCGCCGTCATCACCCGCTACTACGACAGCCTGCTCGAAAAGGTCACGGCATGGGCTCCGACCGCGGAGGAGGCGCGGCTGCGGCTCACCCGCGCGCTGCGGGAATTCCGCATCCGCGGCGTCGCCACCAACCTCGCCTTCGTCGAGAACCTGATCGCGCACGAGAAGTTCCGGACGGCGACCTACACCACGAAGTTCATCGACGAGACGCCGGAGCTCTTCCACTTCCGCAAGCGGCGGGACCGGGCCTCGAAACTCCTCACCTATATCGCCGACATCACGGTGAACGGCCACCCGGAGGCCGCCGGCCGGCCACGCCCGCCCGCGCATGCGACGCCGCCGAAGCCGCCCGCAAAGCGGACGGAGACGCCGCCGCCCGGCACACGGCAATTGCTGGAAGAGAAGGGCGCAAAGGCGGTGGCGGACTGGATGCTGGCGCAGGAGAAGCTGCTACTCACCGATACGACGATGCGGGACGCGCACCAGTCCCTCCTCGCCACGCGGATGCGGGCGCATGACATGCTGAAGGTCGCGCCGGCCTATGCGCATAACCTGCCGCAGCTCTTCTCGATGGAATGCTGGGGCGGGGCGACCTTCGACGTCGCCTATCGCTTCCTGCAGGAATGCCCGTGGAAGCGGCTTGTCGACCTTCGCGCCGCGATGCCGAATCTCCTGACGCAGATGCTGCTCCGCTCCGCCAACGGCGTCGGCTACACCAACTACCCGGACAATGTGGTGGTGAAGTTCGTTGACCAGGCCGCGAAGTCGGGCGTCGACGTGTTCCGCGTCTTCGACTCGCTCAACTGGGTCGAGAACATGCGCGTGGCGATGGACGCGGTGATCGACACCGGGAAGATCTGCGAGGGCGCGATCTGCTACACGGGCGACATCCTCGACCCGGACCGTTCGAAATACGACCTCAAATACTACGTGAAGATGGGGAAGGACCTGCGCGACGCGGGCGCCCACATCATCGGGCTGAAGGACATGGCGGGGCTCCTGAAGCCGCGCGCGGCCTATCTCCTCGTGAAGTCGCTGAAGGAGGAGGTCGGGCTTCCGGTCCATTTCCACACCCACGATACGAGCGGGATCGCCGCCGCCTCGATCCTCGCGGCTTCGAGCGCAGGGGTGGATGCGGTGGACGCGGCGATGGACGCGTTCTCTTCCGGCACGTCGCAGCCCTGCCTCGGGTCCATCGTCGAGGCCTTGCGCGGCTCGGAGCGGGATACGGGGCTGGACGGTTCCGCGATCAGGGAGATTTCCGCCTACTGGGAAGGGGTGCGCCCGCTCTACGCCGCTTTCGAGAGCGGCACGATCTCCGGCGCCTCCGAGGTCTATCTCCACGAGATGCCGGGCGGCCAGTTCACCAACCTCAAGGCCCAGGCGCGGAGCCTCGGGCTGGAGGAGCGGTGGTCCGAGATCGCGGAGACCTATGCGGACGTGAATCTGATGTTCGGGGACATCCCGAAGGTCACGCCTTCCTCCAAGGTCGTCGGGGACATGGCGCTCGCCATGGTCTCGGCCGGTCAGACGCGGGCGGATGTGGAGGGGCCGGCGGAGGTTTCCTTCCCCGACAGCGTGGTGGACTTCTTCCGCGGCGGGCTCGGGCAACCGCCGGGGGGGTTCCCTGCGGCGCTGCAGAAGAAGGTGCTGAAGGGCGAGGCGCCGCTGACCGGGCGGCCGGGCGAGGGGATGGAGCCGGTCGACCTCGAAGCGGTGCGCGCGAAGGTCTCGGAAGAGCTGGAGGGCTTTACCGTCGATGACGAGGATCTCTGCGGCTACCTCATGTATCCAAAGGTCTTCCTCGACTATATGGGCCGGCACCGGGATTACGGCCCGGTCCGCGTCCTGCCGACGCCGACCTATTTCTACGGCATGGAGACGGGCGAGGAAGTCTCCATCGAGCTGGAGGCGGGCAAGACGCTGATCGTCCGGCTCCAGACGGTGTCCGAGCCGAACGAGGACGGCGAGGTGAAGGTCTTCTTCGAGCTGAACGGCCAGCCGCGGGTGATCCGCGTGCCGGATCGCTCCGTCGCGGCGACGGCGGCGAAGCATCCGAAGGCGGAGGCGGGCAACCCGAACCATGTCGCCGCGCCGATGCCGGGCGTCATCGCCTCCGTCTCCGTCCGGGAGGGGCAGCAGGTGAGCGCCGGCGCCGTCCTCATGGCCATCGAGGCGATGAAGATGGAGACGGCGATCCATGCGGAGCGGGCCGGCGTGGTGAAGCGGGTGGTGACCCCGGCCGGCTCCCAGGTGGACGCGAAGGACCTGCTGATCGAGTTCGAGCCGGGCTGAGAGGGGGCGATTTCGCCCTCCCGTCAGGGTCCTTTAGGGCCGCTTTTGGCCGATAACCATGGTTATCGGCCTCGGGGCATTGATATCAAAAGAAAAAACTCGTGATCGAATTGTTTCAGCCGATCAGCTAGCCCGCCGCCCTACCGCCAGGAGAGGATCGTCACCGGAGCAATCGGCGAGGTCGAGAGGCGGAGTTCGACGACGACTTCCGCCCTCCCGCCGCGCGCGCCTTCCGCCCTGACGGTAAGCCGCGCGGACCGGGCCTCCGAGGCTAGCCAGGCGCCGGGCGCGCGGGGTTCGGGCGGGGCGGCGCGGCGGCCTTCGAGGGCGCGCCGGGCAACAAAATCTTGCGCCTCTCCGAGGTCTAGGGCGCCGGCGGCGGCGAGGGCGGGGGCCGTCGCCGTCCAGGGGTCGACGCCCGGACGGCCGTTCCGGACGGTGGCGTGGGCGAGGGCGGGGCGCGCCGCCGCTTGGAGGCGCTCGGGCAGGGCCTCCACCGCCGCCTCCGCCTCCGCCCATCCGCCGCGCGGCCCGGCCTCCGCCCGTGCGGCCGCCCAGAGCGCGGCAATCTCCTCCGCCTCCGCCTCGCTTGCGCCGGTCGCGGCGAGGAGGCGGGCGAGGGCGGGTTCCGGCGCGGCGTTGAGGTCGATCAGGCCGCCCGCGTCCTGCGCCGCGAAGTCGATCCGGGCGCCAAGGAAATCGGTGGAGATCACCGTGCCGTCGAGCGGCGCGGCGCCGCGGAGCGCCTCGGACGAGGCGGCGGCGATGAGCCGGTGCGCCGCGCCTTCCGCCGCCCGCATCGCCTCAGCCTGCGCGAGCGCCGCGGCGGCGCGGGAGGACGGGCCGGCGACGAGAACCAGCGCCGAGGCGGCGAGGGCTCCGACCAGCGCGAGCGCGCCGAGGGTGACGAGGAGCGCCGAGCCACGCTCCCCCCTCATCGCGCGGCCCCGCCGACACGGGGCGCGAAGATCATCTCGCCGCCCTCCGCCGTGACGCGGATGAGGGCCGGGGCCGGGCCCGCCGGCCAATCGGGGCGCCATTCGCCGTCAGCCCCCGCATAGGCGAAACGGGCGGCGCCGCGCGGCTCCGTCTCCGTCGCGCAGGGGCCTTCGAGGCTTTCGCAGCGTTCGAGGGCCAGTTCCTCGCCCAGCCGCCAGAAGCCGACGCGCCAGCCGCCCGCGCCGTCCGGCGCCGCGCCGCGCCAGCGGAACCCCTCCTCCCCGCCCGAAGCCGATTCCGGGCCCGCGGAGAGGCGGGTCAGCAGCGCGCCGAGATCGCGTCGGAGCGCGAGCGCGTCGGCGCCCCGCGCCGCTGCGGCGCCCGCCCGGTCCAGCGTCGTGAGGCCCATGCCGAGCATCCCGGCCGCCGCGCCCGCGAGCATGGCCGTGATCGCGAGCGCGACGAGGATTTCAAGGAGCGCCGCGCCGCGCTCGCCGCTCATCGCGGCAGGCTCCGCAATGTTTCCAGCCGGACCAGCGGCGCGCCGTCCTCTCCCTCCGGAAAGCCGGCCTCCGCGACGAGGCGGACGAGGGCGAGCGGCCCTTCCTCCTCGGTCGGAAAGGGCAGGGCGGAGAGGCGCCAGCCCTCCCCGGAAAGCGCCGCCTCCCCTTCGAGCGCGGCGGCGAGGAAGCCGGGGGCGGAGCCGCGCTCCAGCGCGCTTTCGGCCAGGGCCAGCGCTTCGAGCCGCGCCTCCGCCGCCGCGCCCGCCGCCCCGGCCCGCCCGAAGGCGGTGAAGCCGGCGGCGGCGACCAGCGCCATGAGGGCGAGCGCGACCGCAGCCTCCAGAAGCGCCGCGCCCCGCTCGCGCCTACTCGGCGCGGATGTCGGCGTTTTCGCCATCGCCGCCGGGGGCGCCGTCCGCGCCATAGCTGAGAAGGGTGTAGCCCGCGGCGCCCGCGGGTTCGTAGAGATAGGGGGCGTCCCACGGGTCGAGCGGGGCCGCCGAGCCCTCGATATAGGGGCCGGACCAGTTCGCCGCGCCTGCGGGCCGGGAGACGAGCGCGGCGAGCCCTTCCTCCGCGGTCGGATAGCGCCGCATGTCGAGCCGGAAGAGATCGAGCCCCGCCTGGATGCTCTCCATCTGGATCACGGCGACCTTCTGCTTGCCCCGTTCGAACAGCGCGAAGACGCGCGGCCCGGCGACGCCGATCAGCAGCGCGACGATGGCGAGGCCGATCAGGATTTCGAGGAGGGAATAGCCCGCCTCGCCCTGTCTTCGCCGGGTTCTTCTCATCGAGCGGTCCTCACAGGGCGGCGTCATAGACGTCGAGCACGGCGGTCATCATCAGCCAGGCTCCCGCGCCGATCAACAGGCCGAGGATCAGCGTGGCGAGCGGCGCGGCCACGGCGGCGAGGCGGCGGCCCCGCGCCTCCGCCTCGTCCGCGAAATGGCGCGAGGCGCTTTCCATCAGCGGGGCGAGTTCGCCCGTCTCCTCCCCGATCCCGGCGAAGGCGGGGAGGGCGGGGGGAAAGCCGGCGCCGGCGAGCGCAGCGGAGAAATCCCGCCCCTCCTCCACCGCCCGCGCCGCCGCCTCCGCCGCCTTGCGGAGCCGGGGGGCGGAGAGGGTGCGCGCGGCGAGCCGCGCCGCCTCCGGCAGGGGCGCGCCGCCCGCCAGCATCGCGCCGAGCGCGCCGGCATAGGTTTCCGCCGCCCGGTCCCGCGCGAGCGGGCCGACGAGAGGGAGCCGGAGCGCGAGGCCGGAAAGCGCGCGGCGCCCGCCCTCCGTTCCGCCAGCGAGGATCGCGGCGAGGAGCGCGGCCCCGAGCAGGAGGAGGAGCGGCCCGCCGACGGCGCGGAGCGCGTCCGAGATCGCGAAGAAGGCGGCGGTGGCGGGGGAAAGCTCCGCCCCCGTCGCCCGCAGCACCTCCGCGAAACGGGGCTGCGCGAAACCGATGAAGACGGCGAGCGCCATCAGCGCCGCGACGAGGACGAAGGCCGGATAGGCGAGCGCTCCGGCCAGCGCCCGCCGCCCGAAAGCGCGCCGCTCGGCCAGCGCCGCCGCCGCCGCCGCTGCGCGCGCGATGTCCCCCGCCGCCTCGCCCGCGGCGAGGAGGGCCGATTCCGCCTCCGAAAAGTCCCCCGGCCAGTCCGCCATCGCGGCGGAAAGCGGCCTGCCGGAGGCGACGGCGAGGGCGAGATCGGCGAAGAGCGGCCCCGCGCTTTCCGACCCGCCTGCGAGCGTCAGCGCCCGGTCGAGCGGGGCGCGCGCCGCGGTGAGGGAGGCGAGCCGGCGGAGCGCCGCCGCCCGGTCCGCCAGCTTCGCCCGCGCGCGGGTCGGTCGGCGCCCCGGCCCGAGGGAGAGCGGCGTGAGCCCCGCCCGCTCCAGCATCGAGGCGGCCTCCGCCTCCGATCCGGCGGCGAGGACGCCGCGGCGGCACGCGCCCGAGGGTTCGGCTGCAGCGTAGCGGAAGAGCGTCGTCATGTCCGGGCCGGCGGCGCGACGCGGAGGGCTTCTTCGAGGGAGATCGCGCCCTGCGCCGCAAGGTCGAGCGCGGCGCGGGAGAGCGGCGTCGCCCCGGTCAGTTCGGCGAGCGCGGTCTCCGACGGGGCGGGGCCGCGCACCGCCTCCGCGAAGGCGCGGCTGGCGAGGAAGGCTTCGGCGACCGGGACGCGGCCCTTCGTGCCCGTCCCGCCGCAGGCGGCGCAGCCGGGCGCGCGGCGCCAGCGCCCATCCTCGGGCGCGCCGATCCGGGCGAGGGCGGCGGGATCGGGCGCGTCTGGCTCCGCGCAGGCCTCGCAGAGCCGGCGTGCGAGCCGCTGCGCGCCAGCCCCGATCAGCGCGGCGGAGACGAGGAAGGGCTCCACCCCGAGGTCGAGCAGCCGGATCGCGGCGCCGGCGGCGGAATTGGCGTGGACGGTGGAGAGCACGAGATGGCCGGTGAGCGCGGCCTGGATCGCGGTCGCCGCGCTCTCACCGTCCCGGATCTCGCCGACCATCATCACGTCCGGGTTGTGGCGGAGCATGGCGCGCTGGGCGCGGGCGAAGTCGAACCCGATCTCGGGCCGGACCTGCATCTGCACTACGCCGGGGATTTCGTATTCGACCGGGTCCTCCGCCGTCATGATCTTCCGCGCCTCGGTGTTGAGGCCGGAGAGCGCGGCGTGGAGCGTCGTCGTCTTGCCCGCGCCGGTCGGCCCGGTGAGGAGGAAGAGCCCGTGCGGCGCGCGGGCGGCGGCGGCGACCGCCGCCTCGTATTCGGGAGGCAGGCCCAACGCCTCAAGGCGCCCCGGCGCGGCGGCCGGATCAAGGAGGCGGATCGCCAGCGTCTCCCCCCCGATCGCGGGGGCGGTGGAGAGGCGGAGGTCCAGCGTCCGGCCGGCGAGGGCGAGGCGGGCGCGCCCGTCCTGCGGCAGGCGGCGCTCCGCCACGTCGAGCCGGGCGAGCACCTTGGCGCGGGCGAGGGCGGCGGGGTAGGTCGCCGCGTCGAGCGCGCCGACGACCCGCATCGCCCCGTCCACCCGCGCCCGGGCCCGGCCGCCGGCGCCTGCAGGGCGCGGGCGGGTGGGAGGGTGAGGGCCTGCCTTTCGCGCCCGGGGCGGGCGCCATGCGCGCGGCGCACTGGCACCGTCCGCGGCCCCGTGCCAAAAACCGCGGCCATGTGGACCACGCTCACCATCGTCGTGCCGGTGTTCGGCGTCATCCTGCTCGGCTTCCTGTTCGGCAAGACGCCGCTGTTCCCGCCGGCCGGCGTCAAGGCGCTGACCAACCTGGTCTTCTACATCGCCATGCCCTGCTTCCTGTTCCGGTCGATGGCGCGGCTGGAGCTGCCGGGCGGCGCCTTTCCGGCCTTTGACGTGACGCACGCGCCGGCGACGGCGGACGGCGAGCCAGTGGGCGTGCTGAGCTTCCGCGGC
>JAUIDE010000077.1 GCA_030429105.1 Alphaproteobacteria bacterium | reverse complement strand
TACGCGCAAGGCTTGCAGGGCGTCCCCGCCGGCCTCGCGCGGAAGCCGACCTCCCCGGCCACGGAGGCCGAGAAGGCGGAGGTGCGCGCCGCGCTGGAAGGGCTCGGGCTGCTCTGAGTCAGACGGCGTAGCGGGCGACCGCGGCCTCGTTCCACTCGATCCCGGCGCCGGGGCGGGCGGGCGGCGCGGCGGAGCCCGCCTCGACGGCGAGCCCTTCGACGAGGATCGGCTCCGCCCAGTCCACCACTTCCAGCCAGTCCGCCGTCAGGGCGGCGGCGAGAAGGTGGACGGAGATTTCCGGGTAGAGATGGCTCGACATCGGGATGGCCGCCGCGTCGCAGAGCGCGGCGGCCTCCAGCCAGCCGCTGACGCCCCAAATCTTCCCGGCGTCCGGCATCAGGAGGTCGGCCGCACCGGCTTCGATTAGGCGCGCGATATCCGGCGGGCCGAAGGCGTTTTCCCCGGTCTGGATCAGGGTTCCCGCCGAAGCCCGAACCTGGGCGTGCCCCGCGGCGTCGTCCGCGCGCACCGGCTCCTCGATCCAGTAGACCTGATCGCCGATGGCGGCGGCGCGGCGCGCGGCCTCGGCGGGGAGGAGGGACTGGTTGTAGTCGCTCATCAGCGTGACGTCCGGCCCCAGCGCCTCCCGGCAGGTCCGGATCGCCGCAAGGTCCTCCTCCAGCGTCCTGTAGCCGATGCGAAGCTTCACCGCGCCGAAGCCCTCGGCCAGTTCCCGCGCCTCCGCGCCGAGATCGGGCGCGCCGACGCCGAGGCCGTTCGAGTTGTAGGCCCTGACGCGCTTCGGCCCTGCGCCGAGCGCGGCGAAGAGCGGAAGGCCGAGCCCCTTCGCGAAGGCGTCCCAGAACGCCATGTCGAGCCCGGAAAGCGCCTGCCCCATCGGCCCCGTCGCGCCGACAAAGCGGAGGCGGGCGCGCATCTCGTCGTAAAGCGCGCGAGGCGCGAGCGGACGGCCTATGAGGGTGGAGCCGAGCCCCTCCGCCGCGGCGAGCAGCGCCTTCAGCGCGAAGGGCTGATAGGCGAAGACATAGGCGCGGCCGGTCACGCCGCCTGAGGTCTCGACGTCGATCAACGCGAGCGGAACCTCGCTCACCGCGCCGCCGCCCGTCACCAGCGGGCGGCGCATGGGGACGAGGACGCCGCGGGCCGTCACCTTCCTGATCCCGTTCATTCCGCCTCCAGCATGTCGGCCAGCGCCGCCGGCGCCGTCACCATCGCGTCATGGCCCGTCGCGATTTCCGGCATCGGCCAGCCGAGCGCCCGCGCCCGCTCCCGCGCCGTCGAAAGCGGGCCGTAGACGGGTTCGCGGCAGACGATGTAGCGGGCGGGAAGGCCGGCTCCGGGCGGGCCGGAAATCTCCAGCCTCGTCTCGAAGGTGCGGAGCGGATGCGGCGTCATCATGCGCTCCAGCCAGGCTGCGTCGGCCGCATCGGCCACGCCGAAGGCCGCGGCGGGCGGCGGCGGGAGGGAGAGGCCGCCCGAAAAGTCCTTCGCCATCTGGCGGCGGAGCGCCACCACGTCCGGCGGGTTCGAATCGAAGGGCGCCTCGCCGCCGAAGACGAGCGTCGCGTCGAGATAGACGAGCCGGGCGATGCGGGCGGCGGACCGTTCCGCGACATAGGAGAGGGCGGAGCCCGCGAAGGAATGGCCGACGAGGACGACGTCCCTGAGATCCTCGTAATCGAGATGGAGCCGGAGATCCTCCCCGAAGGTCGTCAGCGTCACCGCCTCGGTCAGGAGGTGCCGCCGCTCGCCGAGCCCCGTCTGCGTCGGCGTCGTCACCCGGTGGCCGCGGGCGCGGAGGACGTCGGCCGTGCGCGCCCAGCACCAGCCGCCATGCCAGGCGCCGTGGAGGAGGACGAAGGTCTTCACGCCTCGTCCTCGCTGAAGGGGTCCTCCGGCGCGTCCGCCTCGCGCCAGCCGAACATCGCCCAGGTGCGGGCCATGTGTTCGGGGAGCGGCGCCGTCAGCACGAGCCGGCCGCGCTCCAGCGGATGATCGAATTCGAGGCTGCGGGCGTGGAGATGGAGCTTGCGGCTCACCGCGCCGCCGAGCTGCGCGCCCCAGCCGTCCCCCTCGTTGGTCGTCGAATTGCCGGCGTATTTCCCGTCCCCGACGATCGGGTTGCCGATCTCCGCCATATGCGCGCGAAGCTGGTGCGTGCGCCCGGTGACCGGCCGGAGCGCGACCCAGGCGGCGCGCTGCGCCATCTGATCGATCACCGTGTAATCGGTGACGGCGCGTTTCGCGCCCTCCGTCTCCTTCACCGCGTCGGGATGGATGCAGCGCATCTTCTCCGCCCCGGCGCCGCCCATCTTCACGAGGCCGTAGCGGATCGTGGCGCGGCGCGGCTTGGGGGCGCCGGCGACGGCGGCCCAGTAGATCTTCTCCGTCTCCCGGCTCTGGAACGCCTTCGCCAAAGCCGCGGCGGCGCGGCCCGTGCGGGCGAGGAGGATGACGCCCGACGTGTCCCTGTCCAGCCGGTGGACGAGGCGCGGCGGCTCCTCCCGCTCGAAGGTCAGCGCGTCGGCCAGCATGGCGAGATGGACGTCCTGCCCCGTGCCGCCCTGCGTTGCGAGGCCGGGCGGCTTGTTGAGCGCGATGAGGTGCTGGTCCTTGTAGATCACGCAATCACGGATCATCTCGGCCTGCGCGTCCGTGATGCGCCGCTTCGGCGCCTCATCCCGCTCCTGCCCCTCCGCGGGGATCGGCGGAACGCGGACGACCTGCCCCGGCTCGACATGGGTGGAGGCCTTCGCGCGCGCCCCGTCCACCCGCAGCTCGCCCTTGCGGCACATCTTCTCGATGCGCCCCTGCTGGAGATGCGGGAAATGGCGGCGGAGAAACCGGTCCAGCCGCTGGTCGGCCTCGTCCGGCCCGACGGTGAGATGCCGCACGCCGCTCATGCGAGGGCCCGCCCGAGCGCGAGGCCCGCGAAGAGCGCGAGGAGGGAGAGCATCACGGAGCTGCCGGCGTAGAGCGCCGCCGCGCCGAGCCGCCCGGCCTCCCAGAGGCGCGCGAAATCGAGCGAGAAGGCGGAGAAGGTGGTGAAGCCGCCGAGAAAGCCCGCCATGACGAAGGGGGCGAAGCGCCCTGCCCCCGTCCCCGCCCCCGCCCGCTCCAGCAACAACGCGGCGGCGAGGCCCATGGCGAAGCTGCCCGCGACGTTCACGATCATCACGCCCGCGGGAAAGCCCTGCCCGAAGGCGCGGCCCGCGCCGATCACGGCGAGATGGCGGGAGACCGCGCCGAGCGCGCCGCCAAGGGCGATCCAGATCAGGCTCATGCGGGGCTCCTCCTCCGCCGGGTTCAACGCGGCGGCCGGGGGGAAGTCAAGCGCCGCCCTTCTCCGCCCGCTTCTTCGCGAACCATTCGAGCCGCTTCGCCAGTTCCCGCTCGAAGCCGCGATCCTTCGGGAGGTAGTAGACGCCGCGCTTCATGCCCTCGGGGAAATAGTTCTGGCCCGAGAAGCCGTCCGCCTCGTCATGGTCATAGGCGTAGCCGGCGCCGTAGCCTTCCGCCTTCATCAGCTTCGTCGGCGCGTTGAGGATGTGCTTCGGCGGCGAGGCGGAGCCGGTGGACCGCGCCGCCTCCCCCGCAGCGCCCCAGGCGCGGTAGAGCGCGTTCGATTTCGGCGCGAGCGCGAGATAGACGATCGCCTGACCGAGTGCGAGGTCCCCCTCCGGCGAGCCGAGCCGCTCATAGACCTCCGCCGCGGCGAGCGCCTGCTTCACCGCCTCCGGCTCCGCGAGGCCGATATCCTCCACCGCCATGCGGACGATGCGGCGGGCGAGATAGCGCGGGTCCTCCCCCGCCAGCAGCATCCGGCGGAGCCAGTAGAGCGCGGCGTCCGGGTCCGAGCCGCGCACGGATTTGTGGAGCGCGGAGATGAGGTTGTAATGCCCGTCCCCCGCCTTGTCATAGACCGGGGCGCGGCGGTTGATCCGCGCCGCCATCTCCGCCGGCTCCATCGGCGCGCCGCCGATGCGGAAGAGCTGCTCCGCCATGTTGAGAAGCGCCCGCCCGTCCCCCTCCGCCATCCCGGCGAGCGCTTCGCGCGCCGCCTCCGTCAGCGGCAGCTTCGCGCCTTCCAGCGCCTCGGCGCGGTCGAGGAGCGCGGCCATCGCCTCCGCGCCGAGCGGCTTCAGCACCATGACCTGCGCGCGGGAAAGGAGCGCGGCGTTCAGCTCGAAGGAGGGGTTTTCGGTGGTGGCGCCGACGAGGGTGACGGCGCCCGATTCCATGTGAGGCAGGAACCCGTCCTGCTGCGCCTTGTTGAAGCGGTGGATTTCGTCCACGAAAAGGAGCGTGCCCCGCCCCTGTTTCCGCCGCAGCGCCGCCGCCTCGAAAACGCGGCGGAGGTCGGCGACGCCGGAGAAGATCGCGCTGATCTGCTCGAAGGCGAGGTCCGTCTCCGCCGCCAGAAGCCGCGCGATGGTCGTCTTGCCGACGCCGGGCGGGCCCCAGAAGACGAGGGAGGAGAGCCGCCCGGCCGCGAGCATCGCGCCGAGCGCGCCCTCGGGGCCGAGGAGATGATCCTGCCCGACCACATCGGAGAGCCGTTCGGGGCGGAGCCGGTCAGCCAGCGGGCGCGGCGCCTCCCTCGTCTTCGCCGGCGGGTCGTGGTCGAAGAGGTCCGCCACCTCAGTTGCGGCGAAGCGCGGCGGGCGCGGCGCGGAGCGGCATCTCCGCCGAGGCCTTCCGGCCACGGCGGTAGAAGTCGACGGTCGCGGCGCCGCCGACGCCGACCGCCGCCATGCGGAAGGAGAGTTCCTCCACCGAGCCAACCGGCTGCCCCTCGAAGGCGACGATCACGTCCCCCACGTCGAGCCCGGCGGCCTTCATCGGGCTCTGCGGATGAATGTCCGCGATCACGACGCCGAGGGGCGCCGGAAGGCCGAGCCCGTCCGCAAGGTCGGAGGTCACGCTCTGGCCGATGATCCCGGCCCAGGGGCGCTGGAGCGAGGTCTCGCCCGAGAGCGCGCTGGCGAGCGCCTGCCGCACGAGGTTGGCAGGAATCGCGAAGCCGATGCCGATGGAGCCGCCCGAGCGGCTGATGATCGCCGTGTTGACGCCGACGAGCCGCCCCGCCATGTCCACCAGCGCTCCGCCGGAATTTCCGGGGTTCACCGCCGCATCCGTCTGGATGAAGTAACCGCCGGGAGCGCCCCGCCGCCCCTGCCCGCCCGTGCGCGCGAGGGCGGAGACGATGCCGGAGGTCACCGTCTGGCCGACGCCGAACGGGTTGCCGATGGCGAGGACGAGGTCGCCGACCTCCAGCGTGTCGCTGTCCCGGAAGTCGAGGATCGGGAGGCCGGAGGTTCCCCGCAGCTTCAGGATCGCGATGTCGGACGGTTCGTCCGCGAAGACGATGTCGGCGTCGAATTCCCGCTTGTCGGCGAGCACCACCCGCACCTCGTCCGCGCCGAAGACGACGTGGTTGTTCGTCACCACATAGCCGTCCTGCGTCAGGATCACACCGGAGCCGAGCGAGTTCTGCATCCGCCGCCCGGTCTGCCCGCCGCCGAATTCCTCGAAGAAGCGCTGGAAGAACGGGTCCCCCATGAAGGGGTTGCGGCGCTGCACGATCTTGCGGGTGTAGACGTTCACGACCGCAGGCGCGGCCTTCTTCACGACCGGAGAAAAGGAGAGCGTGATCTCCTCCTGCGTCCGCGGCACGGTCTGCGCGGCGGCCGGGACGGCGAAGGCGAAGGCGGCGAGGCCGAGAAGGGCGGCGCGGCGGTCGATCATGCGGCTTTCTCCTTCAGCGCGCCGGCATGAGGCGGCGCAAAGGCTTCGAACGGCTGCGGCACCCCGGCGAGCGGGAAGGCGCCGAGGGCGCGCCAGCGCGCGGCCTCCGGCAGGGCCGAGACGAAGGCGCGGCTGGCCACCACCGGCTCGCCCGAAAGCTTCGTCACCCCTTCAAGCCGCGCCGTCTCGTTCACCACCGGTCCGACGACGGACCAGGCATGCCGCGAGGTCGTGCCGATATTGCCGTAGTCGAGCGCGCCGGCGTGGAGCGCGAGGCCCCAGCGGAGCGGCGGCAGGCCCTCCCGCCCCGCGTTCAGCGTGCGGATCGCCTCCGCCGCGCGCCCGGCGGCGCGGAGCGCGGCGCGACGCGCGCCTTCCACCCCCATCGCCTCCACCGGGAAGATCGCGAGGGCGCCGTCCCCGATGAAGGTCAGCGTCTCCCCGCCCTCAGCCTCCACCGCGCCCGCCGTCGCCTCGAAGAAATCGTTGATCGCGGCGACGAACCCTTCGCGCGGCAGCGAGAGCGCTAGTTCGGTCGAGCCGCGGAGATCGGAGAGCCAGACAACCGCCTCCGTCGTGGCGAAATCGCCGCGCCGGATCGCGCCGCCGAGCACGCGCGGGCCGGCGGCCCGGCCGATATAGCATTCCGCCAGCGCATGGGCGACGGCGCGCTGGTCCGCCACCTTGACGAGAATGGCGAGCGGGCGCTTGAGCCATTCCAGCGTCTCCACCTCCTCGTCGGAGAAGCCCCCGGGGCGGCGGGTGGCGAAGGAGACGATCATGCCGGATTCCCTGCCTTCCTCGGACGCGGCCATTTCCTCGACGCGCGAGCCGAAAGACTCGAACCGGGTGGCGAGCAGGAGGTAATCCGTCAGCCCGTCCCGCCGGAGACTTTCGAGCACGGGAAAATCCAGCATCTCGCCGGGGCCGGCCAGCCGGCGGCGGAGCCGTTCCGCGCCGGTGACGATCACATGGCGGATCGGGCTCTGGAGCCAGTCCGCCGAATTCTCCTCGTCCCGGTCGTCGGCGACGAAATTCTCGCGCGCCAGCCCCGCTTCGACGCTCCATTTGAGGGCGGAGCCGCTGTGGAGCGGATGCAGAGTCGGATGGGCGAGATAGGCGCGGTCGACCCGCACCCCCTCGTTCCGGAGCGCGGTGAGGAATTCGACGAAGGTCGCCTCGATCGGCGCGGAGCCGAGCGCGGCCTCCACCATCCGGTCCACGATGCTCGCCGCGGCGGCGCTCGGCTTCGACTTCATGCCCGTTCGCTCCTTGTCCCGGCCAAGATAGGCGGGCGGCGCGCAAACGAAAAGGGCCGCCCCTGCGGGCGGCCCCCTTCACGCCGGCAGGCGCCGGCTCACTCTTCGTCGGCCGCGGCGGCCTCTTCGGCGGCGAGCCGGGCCTTGTCGCCCGCGCCCTTGGCGGCCGGGTCCCGGTCCACCAGCTCGATGATCGCCATCGGCGCCATGTCGCCATAGCGGAAGCCCGCCTTCAGCACGCGGGAATAGCCGCCGGCGCGATCCTTGTAGCGCGGGCCGAGCACAGAGAAGAGCTTCTTGACCTGCTCCTCCTGCTTGATCTCGGCGAGCGCGAGGCGGCGGGCGTGAAGGTCGCCCCGCTTGCCGAGCGTGATGATCTTGTCGATCACCCGCTTCAGCTCCTTCGCCTTCGGCAGCGTCGTCTTGATCTGCTCGTGCTCGATCAGCGAGGCGGCCATGTTGGCGAACATCGCCTTCCTGTGCTCATGGGTCCGGTTGAGCTTCCGGTATCCGTGTCCGTGACGCATGGTCGTTATCCTTTCGGTTTATCCTTTGTCCGGCGGCCCTGCGTGGGAACCGCCTCCTTGGGGCGTCATGCCCGGTCGTCTCCCGCCCCGGCGAGCCGGGGCGGCGTAACTCAGAACTGGTCCTCGAACTTCTTGGCGAGGTCCTCGATGTTGTCCGGCGGCCAGTCCACGATGTCCATGCCGAGATGGAGGCCCATGCCAGTGAGCACTTCCTTGATCTCGTTCAGCGATTTCCGCCCGAAATTCGGCGTGCGGAGCATCTCCGCCTCCGTCTTCTGGATGAGATCGCCGATGTATACGATGTTGTCGTTCTTCAGGCAGTTGGCGGAGCGGACGGAAAGCTCCAGCTCGTCCACCTTCTTGAGGAGGAGCGGGTTGAACTCGAGATCGGTCTCCGGCTCGGCCGCCACGCTGTCCTTCGGCTCGTCGAAGTTGATGAAGGTGCGGAGCTGGTCCTGCAGGATGCGCGCCGCGTAGGCGATTGCGTCCTCCGGGGTCAACGAACCGTCCGTCTCGACGTTGAGGGTCAGCTTGTCGTAGTCGAGCACCTGTCCCTCGCGGGTCGGCTCGACCTTGTAGGAGACCTTGCGGACGGGGCTGTAGAGCGCGTCGATCGGGATGAGGCCGATGGGCGCGTCCTCCGGACGGTTCTTGTCCGCCGAGACATAGCCCTTGCCGTTCTGCACCGTGAGTTCGACATGCAGGTCCGCGCCCTCGTCGAGTTGGCAGATCACATGGTCGCGGTTCAGGATCTCGATCCCGTTCGTCTCCTGGATGTCGCCGGCGGTGAGCGCGCCCGGGCCCTTGCCGCGGAGCGTGAGGCGCTTCGGACCCTCGACGTCCATGCGAATCGCCACGCCCTTCATGTTGAGGACGATGTCCGTCACGTCCTCGCGCACGCCGGGGATGGAGGAGAATTCGTGCAGCACCCCGTCGATCTGGATCGACGTGATCGCGGCGCCCTGGAGGGAGGACATCAGCACGCGCCGCAGCGCGTTGCCGAGCGTGAGGCCGAAGCCGCGCTCCAGCGGCTCCGCCACCGCGGTCGCGAAGCGGCGCGGGTCCGCGCCGGGGGTGATCACGAGGCCCGTCGGCCGGATCAGATCCTGCCAGTTCTTGTGGATCGTCATATGGTCCTCCATTCCTGCTCCCCGCCGGATCCGTGGCCAGGGCGCGCCCGAGGAAACGTCATGCTTCAATACGCGCGGCCCACCTTGGAAAGGCGGGCCGCTGCGCGAAAATTCTGTCGGTCAGACGCGGCGGCGCTTCGGCGGGCGGCAGCCGTTATGCGCGATCGGCGTCACGTCGCGGATCGAGGTCACGACGAAGCCCTGCGCCTGGAGCGCGCGCAGCGCGCTCTCGCGGCCGGAGCCCGGGCCCTGAACCTCGACGTCGAGCGTCCGCATCCCGTGCTCCTGCGCCTTCTTGCCGGCGTCCTCCGCCGCGACCTGCGCCGCGTAGGGCGTGGACTTGCGGGAGCCCTTGAAGCCCATAGTCCCGGCCGAGGACCAGGAGATCACGTTCCCCTGGGCGTCGGAGATCGTGATCATCGTGTTGTTGAAGGAGGAATTCACATGGGCGACGCCCGTGCTGATATTCTTCCGCTCTTTCCGCTTGGTGCGGACCTTCTCGCGCGCCATCTCTCGAACCCTCTTACTTCTTCTTGCCGGCGATCGGCTTCGCCGGGCCCTTGCGGGTGCGGGCGTTGGTGTGCGTGCGCTGGCCGCGCACAGGCAGCCCGCGGCGATGCCGCAGCCCGCGATAGCAGCCGAGATCCATCAGCCGCTTGATGTTCATCGCGTTCTCGCGTCGCAGGTCGCCCTCGACGGAGATGTTCGCGTCGATATGCTCGCGGATCGAGAGGACCTCGCTGTCGCTGAGCTCATTGACGCGACGGGAGATGTCGATCCCCGTCGCATCGCAGATCGTGCGCGCGGTGGCCTCGCCGATGCCATGGATGTAGGTGAGCGCGATGTGCACTCGCTTGTTCGTCGGAATGTTTACGCCTGCGATGCGCGCCACGATCCAGCTCCGTCTCTTCGCCCTTCGGGCCGTCCTGTTGCCGGTCGCTC
This sequence comes from Alphaproteobacteria bacterium, assembly GCA_030429105.1. Classification (GTDB taxonomy): domain Bacteria; phylum Pseudomonadota; class Alphaproteobacteria; order Rhodobacterales; family Rhodobacteraceae; genus Pikeienuella. The sequence goes on along the minus strand of JAUIDE010000077.1, from coordinate 12,099 downwards.
CGCGCGATTCGCGGAACGCCCCGAAATCTCCTTGCCGGGCAAGGCGTTAAAGCGACGCCCGGCTCACCTGCCGAAGGAAGCGCGAAGTATAGGAATACGCGCTTCCCGGTCAACCCCGCGAGGGGTCATTCCTTTCCGTTCAGGGCGGCGTCGATCGCCGCCGTCACCTCGGGAATCGAAGCCATGCCGTCAACGTTCGAAAGCTTCCCCGCGGCGCTGTAGTAGGAGATCAGCGGCGCGGTCGCCGCGTGATATTCCTTCAGCCGCGCGCGGACCGTCTCCGCATTGTCGTCCTTGCGCCGGGTGAACGTGGTTCCGCCGCACTTGTCGCAGACGCCCGGCTTCGCCGGGACCTTCTCCGTGTCGTGATAGCCTTCACCGCATGAGGCGCAGGTGTAACGGCCGGAAATGCGCCCGATCATCGCCTCGTCATCCACCGCCATATTGACGACCGCGCCGAGCTTCAGGCCCTTCTTCGCGAGCAGCGCGTCCAGGGCCTCGGCCTGCGCCGTCGTGCGCGGGAAACCGTCGAAGACGACGCCGCCCGCGACATCGGGCATGTCCAGCCGTTCGCCGACCACGCCCACCACGATCTCGTCGGAAACGAGGCCGCCGGCCTTCATCACCGCATCGGCGGCCTTGCCGATCTCGGTCTGCGCCGCGACGGCCGCGCGCAGCATGTCTCCGGTCGACAGCTGCACCATCCCGCGTCGTTCCGACAGAAGCCGCGCCTGCGTCCCCTTCCCGGCGCCCGGAGGGCCGAGCAAAATCACGTTCATCAACGCCGCCTCTCCGGTTTCCGCCCTTGTCTCGCTTTCGCCCGGTTCTTGCCGCCGAGCCGCGATTTTTCGATCAGACCTTCATATTGATGCGCGAGCAGATGGCTCTGCACCTGGGAGATCGTGTCCATCGTCACCGAGACCACGATCAGCACCGACGTGCCGCCGAAATAGAACGGCACGGCGAAGCGCGATATGAGCAGTTCCGGCAGGACGCAGATCGCCGAGAGATATATCGCGCCCACCACCGTCAGCCGCGTCAGCACATAGTCGAGATAGGCGGCGGTGTTCTTGCCGGGACGGATGCCGGGCACGAAGCCGCCCTGCTTCTTCAGGTTTTCGGCCACATCGTCCGGGTTGAAGACGACGGCGGTGTAGAAGAAGCAGAAGAAGACGATCAGCGCGACGAAGATGCCGAGGAAGAGCGGCTGCCCGCGGCCGAGCATCGCCGTGACGACCTGCAGCCATTCCGAGCCGCCCTCGCCCGCGAAGCCCGCCACCGTCGCCGGCATGAGGAGCAGCGAGGAGGCGAAGATCGGCGGGATCACGCCGGCCGTGTTCACCTTGAGCGGAAGGTGGCTCGAATCCCCGCCATAGACCTTCTGCCCGACCTGACGCTTGGGATACTGGACGAGAATGCGCCGCTGCGCCCGCTCCAGGAACACCACGAAGGCGATCACGGCGATGGCGCCGACGAGGATCGCGATGATGAGCCAGGCGGCGAGCTGCCCCGTCCGCCCCAGCTCGAAGAACTGCGCCAGCGCCGTCGGCAGCTCGGCGATGATGCCGACATAGATGATGAGCGAGATGCCGTTGCCGATGCCACGCGCGGTGATCTGCTCGCCGAGCCACATCAGGAACATCGTGCCGCCGACCAGCGTGATGACGGCGGAGGCTATGAAGAACGGGCCGGGATTGACCGCGAGCCCCTGCCCCTGCAGGCCGATGGCGACGCCATAGGCCTGCACCGTCGCCAGCAGCACCGTGCCGTAGCGGGTGTACTGGTTGATCTTCTTCCGCCCGCTCTCCCCTTCCTTCTTCAGCGCCTCGAGCGAGGGCACCATCGAGGTCATCAGCTGCATGATGATCGAGGCGGAGATGTAGGGCATGATCCCCAGCGAGAAGATCGCCATGCGGCTCACCGCGCCGCCCGAGAACATGTTGAAGACGCCGAGGATGCCGGACTGCGTCTGCTCGATGAACCGCGCGAGCTGGACCGGGTCGATCCCCGGCATGGGGATATAGGTCCCGATGCGGTAGATGATGAGCAGCGCGATCGCGAAGAGGATGCGCTGCTTGAGCTCCTTGGCGCGGCCGAAGGCGCTCCAGCTCAAATTCGCGGCGAGTTGTTCGGCGGCTGACGCCATGCTCGAAACCTCTTCGGCGGTGGAGCCGACCCCGCCTCGGCGGGGCTGGCGCCCGGTTATTCGGCTGCGGCGGCCTTGGCGGCGCGGGCCGCCTCGCGACGCGCGGCGACGACATCGATGATCTCGACCTTCCCGCCCGCCTTTTCAACCGCCTCGACCGCGGCTTTCGACGCGCCGGCGACCGTAAGGGTCAGCGCCGCGGAAAGCTCGCCCTTCGCGAGGAGCCGGATCCCGTCCAGCGGACGGCGGATCACGCCGGCGGCGATCAGAGCCGTCTCGTCCAGCGCCGCGCCGGCCTGGATCGCGCCGCGGTCCAGCGCGTCCTGAAGGGTCTTCAGGTTCACGATGGCGAAGGACTTCTTGTTGATGTTGTGGAAGCCGCGCTTCGGCAGGCGACGATGGATCGGCATCTGGCCGCCTTCGAAGCCGTTGATGGCGACGCCGGAGCGGGAGGTCTGGCCCTTGATGCCGCGCCCGCCGGTCTTGCCGATGCCGGAGCCGGGGCCGCGGCCGACGCGCTTGCGCTTCTTCGTCGCGCCCGGATTGTCCGCGAGTTCGTAGAGTTTCATGACGCTGTCTCCTTGAGCCGGACGCGGGGGGCGGAGGCGTCAGGACCCCCCGGCCACGGATGAACGATGAGAGGCGGCCGAATGCTCAGCCGCGCTCCTCGATGATGACGGCGAGGTGCGGAATGGAATTCACCATCCCGCGGACCGAAGGCGTATCCTCCAGCTCGCGCGTCTTGTGCATCTTGTTGAGGCCGAGGCCGATCAGCGTCGCGCGCTGCTTGGCCGGGCGGCGGATCGGGCTGCCGATCTGCTTGACGACGATGGTCTTGGCCATGTCTCCGCTCCTCACGCTTCCGCCGGTTCGGCGTCGACCGGCGCCTCGGAGCCGCGACGCGCGATCTCCGCCACCTTCTTGCCGCGGCGCGCGGCGACCATGCGCGGCGAGTTCTCCTTCAGGAGCCCGTCGAAGGTCGCCCGGATCATGTTGTAGGGGTTCTGGGAGCCGATGGACTTCGCCACCACGTCCTGAACGCCCAGCATCTCGAAGACGGCGCGCATCGGGCCGCCCGCGATGATCCCGGTGCCGGCCGGAGCCTGCCGCATCACCACCTTGCCGGCGCCGTGGCGGCCGTTCATGTCGTGATGAAGAGTCCGCCCCTCGCGCAGCGCGACGCGGATCATTGAGCGCTTCGCGTCCTCGGTCGCCTTGCGGATCGCCTCGGGCACCTCGCGGGCCTTGCCCGTGCCGAAGCCGACGCGGCCCTTCTGGTCCCCGACGACGACGAGCGCCGCGAAGCCGAAGCGCTTGCCGCCCTTCACCGTCTTGGAGACGCGGTTGATGGCGACGAGGCGATCCTGAAACTCCGGCTCCTCCTCGCGCTCACGGCGCGGGCCCCGCCCACGGCCACGGTCGCCGCCGCCGCGATTGTCTTCTCTGGCCATTGTCGCCTCCTCAGAACTTCAGGCCGCCTTCACGGGCGGCGTCGGCGAGCGACTTGACCTTCCCGTGAAAGAGGTAGCCGCCGCGGTCGAACACGACGCTCTCGACGCCGGCCGCCTTGGCCCGCTCCGCGATCGCCGCGCCGATCTTCGCCGCAGCCTCGATGTTGTTCTTCCCCACCACCCCGAGCGCTGATTCGAGCGACGAGGCGGCGGCGAGAGTCACGCCCCGCGCATCGTCGATGATCTGCGCCGAAATGTTCTTCGAGGACCGGTGGACGGAAAGCCGGGGCTTGCCGTAGCCGATCTTCCGGAGCTTCGAGCGGACGCGCATCCGGCGCCGCTGAAACAAGTCTCGCTTGTTGTTCGCCATTTCGCCGGTCCTTACTTCTTCTTGCCTTCCTTGCGGAAGACGAACTCGCCCTTGTAGCGGATGCCCTTGCCCTTGTAGGGCTCCGGCTTCCGCCACTTGCGGATCTTCGCTGCGACCTCGCCGATCTGCTGCTGGTCGATACCCGTGATCTCGATCTCGGTCGGCTTCGGCGTCTTGATCTCGATCCCGTCGGGGATCTCGAAATCGACGTCATGGCTGTAGCCGAGGGCGAGCTTCAGCGTCTTGCCCTGGACGGCGGCGCGATAGCCGACGCCCTGGATCTCGAGGTCCTTGCGGAAGCCGGTGGTGACGCCGGTGACGAGGTTCTGCACCTGCGTCCGCGTCATACCCCATTGCTGGCGCGCGCGCTTCGAATCGCCCCGCGGCTTCACGGAGACGACATTGCCGTCGACCGTGATGTCCACATCGTCGGTCGCCGTGAAGCGGCGGGCGCCCTTGGGGCCCTTTACCTCGATGGTCTGGCCGGAGAGGGTGGCGGAGACGCCGGAGGGCATCTCCACGGGCTTCTTGCCGATACGTGACATCTCGCCCTCCTCAGAACACGGTGCAGAGCACTTCGCCGCCGACATTGGCGGCGCGCGCCTGCGCGTCGGACATCACGCCGCGCGGCGTCGACACGATGGAGACGCCGAGGCCCTGGCGGACCTCCGGCACATCCTTCACGCCGGCATAGACGCGGCGGCCGGGCTTCGAGATGCGCTTCAGTTCGCGGATCGCCGGAGCGCCCTCGAAATACTTGAGCGCGATCACGAATTCCGGCTTGCCGGGGCTCGTCTCCACCCGCTCGTAGGAGCGGATGTAGCCTTCCTCGACCAGAACGTCGAGAACCCAGCCGCGCAGCTTCGAGGCCGGCGTGCGGACTTCGGACTTGTGGCGCATCAGCGCGTTGCGGATGCGGGTGAGCATATCGCCGAGAGGATCGTTCATGTCCTGTCCCTCACCAGCTCGATTTCACCATGCCCGGGATCTGCCCAGCGGAGGCGAGATCGCGGAGCGCGATGCGAGACATCTGGAGCTTCCGGTAATAGGCCTTCGGGCGGCCCGACACCTTGCAGCGGTTGTGGAGCCGTGTCTCGGAGGAGTTGCGCGGCAATTCGGCGAGCTTCAGCCGCGCCTTGAACCGCTCCTCCATCGAGAGGCTTCCGTCCTTCGCGATCGCCTTAAGCTTCGCGCGCTTCGCCGCGTATTGGTCGACGAGCGCCTGCCGCTTCACCTCGCGGGCCACCATGCTTTTCTTCGCCATGTGTTCTCTCCCGCTCAGTTCGTGAAGGGCAGGTTGAAATGGCGCAGCAGCGCCTTCGCCTCGGCGTCAGTCCGCGCCGTGGTGCCGATCACGATGTCCATCCCCCAGACCTGATCGATCTTGTCGTAGTCGATCTCGGGGAAAATGATGTGCTCCTTGATGCCCATGGCGAAGTTGCCCCGGCCGTCAAAGGCCGTGCCCTTCACGCCGCGGAAGTCGCGGATGCGGGGCATCGCAATGGTCACGAGGCGGTCGAGGAACTCGAACATCCGGTCGCCGCGGAGCGTGACCTTGACGCCGAGCGGCATCCCCTCGCGCACCTTGAAGCCGGCGATGGAGTTCTTCGCCTTGGTGATGACCGGCTTCTGCCCGGCGATCTTCGCGAGATCGTCATGCGCGGCCTTGATCTTCTTCGAGTCCGAAACGGCCTCGCCGACGCCCATGTTCAGCACGATTTTGTCGAGCCGCGGGATCATCATGTCGTTCTTGTAGCCGAACTCTTCCTTCAGGGCGGCGCGGATCTTCTCCGCATAGACCGCCTTGAGGCGCGGCGTGTAGCTGGCGGCGTCAAGCATCGATGACCTCCCCGGACTTCTTGGCGAAGCGGACCTTCTTGCCGTCCACCACCTTGAAGCCGACGCGGGTCGGCCCGCCCTCCTTCGGATCGACGATGGCGAGGTTGGACAGGTCGATCGGCGCGGGCTGCGGAATGCGGCCGCCCTGGCTCTGGGCGGACTGCTTGGTATGGCGGATCACGATGTTGACGCCGGTGACGACCGCGCGGCCCTCCTTCGGCATCACCTTCTCGATCTCGCCTTCCTTGCCCTTGTCACGCCCGGAAAGCACGACGACCTTGTCGCCCTTCTTGAGTTTCGCGGCCATCAGAGCACCTCCGGCGCAAGGCTGATGATCTTCATGAAGTTCTTGGCGCGCAGTTCGCGCACGACCGGCCCGAAGATGCGGGTGCCGATCGGCTCCATGTTGTTGTTGAGGATGACGGCGGCGTTGCCGTCGAAGCGGATCGCGGTGCCGTCCTCGCGGCGCACTTCCTTCGCGGTGCGGACGACGACGGCCTTGCGGACCTCGCCCTTCTTCACGCGGCCGCGGGGGATCGCCTCCTTCACGGAGACGACGATCACGTCGCCGACGGAAGCGTATTTCCGCTTCGAGCCGCCGAGCACCTTGATGCACTGCACCCGGCGCGCGCCCGAATTGTCGGCCACCGCCAGATTGGTCTGCATCTGGATCATGCTGGTTTCTCCCGACCTGCAGGGACGTCAGCCCTGCGGTTTCGATGAACCGGTTGGATGTGAGGGGCGCCCTCAGGCGTCGATCACAACCTCCCAGCGCTTGGTCTTCGAGATCGGCGCGCATTCGCGGATGCGGACGACGTCGCCGGTCTTGAACTGGTTCGCCTCGTCATGGGCGCGGTACTTCTTCGACTTCCGGATCGTCTTCTTGAGAACCGGATGCGTGATGCGCCGCTCGACGAGCACCGTCACCGTCTTGTCGTTGGCATGGCTCACCACGGAGCCCTGGAGGATACGCTTGGGCATCTCTTACGCCTCCCGCGCCGCGGCGGCGGCCTTCTCGTTCAGGATCGTCTTCACGCGCGCGGCGTCGCGGCGCGCCTTGCGGAAGGCGGCGGTGTTCTCGAGCTGGCCGGTCGCCTGCTGGAAGCGGAGATTGAAGCTCTGCTTCTTCAGCTGCGTCAGCTCCTCCCGGAGCTGGTCCGGCGTCTTTTCGCGCAGTTCGGAGGCCTTCATGCCCCATTCCTTTCCACATCGCCGGAGGGCCCTCTGGGGGTCACCCTGATTCCGACGGGTATCGCTTGGAGATGCGCCCTATACGCCAGCCGTTCCGGCGAGGCAAGGGGCGCGCCCGATTCATTCCGGCCCCGGCGAACCGGGGCCGCGCAATCACCAGTCTTCGCGGGTGACGAACCGGCACTTGATCGGCAGCTTCATCGCCGCGAGGCGCAGGGCCTCCTTGGCGATCGGCTCGGCGACGCCGTCGATCTCGAACATGATCCGGCCCGGCTTCACCTTGGCCGCCCAGTATTCGACGGAGCCCTTGCCCTTGCCCATGCGGACCTCGGTCGGCTTCTGCGTCACCGGCACGTCCGGGAAGATCCGGATCCAGACCCGGCCCTGCCGCTTCATGTGGCGCGTGAGCGCGCGGCGCGCGGCCTCGATCTGGCGCGCGGTCACGCGCTCCGGCTCGACCGCCTTCAGCCCGAAATGGCCGAAATTGAGGTCGGAGCCGCCCTTGGCCTCGCCATGGATCCGCCCCTTGAACTGCTTGCGGAACTTGGTGCGCTTCGGAGAGAGCATCTCTTTATCCTTTCAGTCGGCGCGGCGGCTCAGCGGGCCGGGCGCGACCCGCCTTCCTGAGATTCGGCCTGGCGGCGGTCATGGGCCTGCGGGTCGTGCTCCAGCACCTCGCCCTTGAAGATCCAGACCTTTACGCCGCAGATGCCGTAGGCCGTCTTCGCCTCGGCGGTGGCGTAGTCGATGTCGGCGCGGAGCGTGTGGAGCGGCACGCGGCCTTCGCGGTACCATTCCGTCCGGGCGATCTCGGCGCCGCCGAGGCGGCCGGCGAGGTTCATCCGGATGCCCTGCGCGCCCATACGCATGGCGTTCTGCACCGCCCGCTTCATCGCGCGGCGGAAGGCGACGCGGCGCTCGAGCTGCTGCGCCACGTTCTCCGCCAGAAGCTGCGCGTCCACCTCGGGCTTCCGGATCTCGACGATGTTGAGGTGAAGCTCGGACTTCGTGAGCTTCGCGACCTCCTTGCGGAGCCCCTCGATATCGGCGCCCTTCTTGCCGATGATCACGCCCGGCCGCGCGGTGTGGATCGTCACCCGGCACTTGCGGTGCGGGCGCTCGATCACGACGCGGGAGATGCCGGCGGCGGCGCAGCGCTTCTTGATGAAGGCCCTGATCTTCAGGTCCTCATGCAGGAGCGGGCCGTAATCCTTCGTATTGGCGAACCAGCGGCTGTCCCACGTGCGGTTGACCTGGAGGCGAAGGCCGATCGGATTGACTTTGTGACCCATCAGGCCTGCTCCTCGACTTGCCGAACCTTGATCGTGATCTGCGCGAAGGGTTTCAGGATCTTGCCATAGCGGCCGCGGGCGCGGGGGGAGCCGCGCTTCAGCGTCAGGTTCTTGCCGACCCAGGCCTCCGCGACGACGAGGTCGTCCACGTCGAGCCCGTGGTTGTTCTCCGCGTTCGCGATGGCGCTCTGCAGCGTCTTCTTCACGTCGCCGGCGATCCGCTTCTTGGAGAAGGTGAGATCGGCCAGCGCCTTGCCGACCGGCTTGCGCCGGATCAGCTGCGCGACGAGGTTCAGCTTCTGCGGGCTGACCTTAAGCATCCGGCTCGTGGCCAGCGCCTCGTTCTCAGCCGCGCGACGGGGGTTCTTTTCCTGTCCCATCGCTTATCTCCGCTTCGCTTTCTTGTCGGCCTGGTGGCCGTAATAGGTGCGCGTCGGCGAGAACTCGCCGAACTTGTGGCCGATCATGTCTTCCGAGACGGAGACCGGAATGTGCTTCTTGCCGTTATAGACGCCGAAGGTCAGCCCGACGAACTGCGGCAGGATGGTGGAGCGGCGGGACCAGATCTTGATGACCAGGTTCTTGCCGGACCCCTGCGCCTTCTCGGCCTTCTTCAGAACATGGGCGTCGACGAACGGGCCCTTCCAGACGGAACGTGGCATTTTCCCCGTCCTCTCTTATCGCTTGTTCTTGCGGGCGTGACGGCTCCGCAGAATGTACTTGTCGGTCGCCTTGTTGCGGCGGGTCTTCGCGCCCTTCGTGGGCTTGCCCCAGGGGGTGACCGGATGGCGGCCGCCCGAGGTGCGGCCTTCGCCGCCGCCATGCGGGTGGTCGATCGGGTTCATCGCGACGCCGCGAACCGAGGGGCGCTTGCCGAGATGCCGCATGCGGCCGGCCTTGCCGAAGTTCTGGTTCGAGTTGTCGGGGTTGGACACCGCGCCGATCGTCGCCATGCATTCCTGCCGCACGGTGCGAAGCTCGCCCGAAGAGAGGCGGAGCTGCGCATAGCCGCCGCCGCGGCCGACGAACTGGGCGTAGGCCCCGGCGGAGCGTGCGATCTGCCCGCCCTTGCCCGGCTTCAGCTCGATGTTGTGGACGATGGAGCCGACCGGCATGCCGGAGAACGGCATCGCGTTGCCCGGCTTCACGTCGACCTTCGCGCCGGAGACGACGCTGTCGCCCACCGCGAGGCGCTGCGGCGCCAGGATATAGGCCTGCTCGCCGTCCTCATAGCGGATGAGCGCGATGAAGGCGGTGCGGTTCGGGTCGTATTCGATCCGCTCCACCTTCGCCGTCACGTCGAACTTCCGCCGCTTGAAATCCACGATGCGGTAGAGCCGCTTGGCCCCGCCGCCCATCCGCCGCGCCGTGATCCGCCCGTAGTTGTTCCGCCCGCCCGATTTCGTCAGACCCTCGGTGAGGGACTTGACGGGGCGGCCTTTCCACAGCTCCGAACGGTCGATCAGAACCAGCCCGCGCTGGCCCGGCGTCGTCGGCTTGTACGACTTCAACGCCATCTTGCTGTCTCCCGCTTCTTTCTCAGAGGCCCGTCGTCACGTCGATGGCGTTGCCCGCCTCGAGCGTCACGTAGGCTTTCTTCACGTCGTTCCGCATGCCCGGACGGCCGCGGAACCGCTTCACCTTGCCCTTGGCGATGGTGGTGTTGACCGCCTTCACCTTGACGTTGAAGAGCGATTCGACCGCCGCCTTGATCTCCGGCTTGGAGGCGTCGATCGCCACCTCGAAGACCACCGCATTCGCCTCGGAGGCCATCGTCGCCTTCTCGGTGATGATCGGGCGACGGATCACGTCATATTGTTCGGCCTTCGCGCTCATTTCAGCCGCTCCTCAAGCGCGGCGACCGCCGCTTTGGTCAGAACCAGACGGTCCCGGCGCAGGATGTCATAGACATTCGCGCCCTGGCTCGGCAGCACGTCGAGACCCTGGATGTTGCGGGCGGCCCGGGCGAAACCGGCGTCCACGACCGCGCCGTCGATGACGAGCGTCTTGCCGAGGCCGAGCTTCTCCATCGCCGCCTTCAGGTCCTTCGTCTTGCCGCTTTCGAGCGTCGCCGAGTCGAGCACGATCAGCTCGCCCGCCTTCGCCTTCGCGGAAAGCGCATGACGGAGGCCGAGGGCGCGGACCTTCTTCTGCAGGTCATGCGCATGGCTCCGGGGAACCGGGCCCTTGGCGTTGCCGCCGTGACGGAACTGCGTCACGCCGCGGTCGCCGTGGCGCGCGCCGCCCGAGCCCTTCTGGCGGACGATCTTCTTCGTCGAATAGCTCGTCTCGCCGCGGGTCAGCGTCTTGTGCGTGCCGGCCTGCCGCTTCGCGAGCTGCCAGCGCACGACGCGCTGGAGGATGTCGGCCCGCGGCTCGAGGCCGAAGACCTCGTCCGCAAGCTCGATCTCGCCCGCGGCGGCGCCGTCGAGCATGGTCACTGCGGTCTTCATTTCTGGTCACCTCCTTCAGAGGCGGGAGCGTCGCCTTCCGGCGCGGCCTTGATCTCCGCCTCGGCGGCCTTCAGCGCAGCCTCCTCGGCGGCGGCCTGCTCCGCGGCGGCGGCTTCGGCGGCGGCGGCCGCCTCGGCTTCAGCGGCGGCTGCAGCCGCAGCCGCGGCGGCGGCGGCTTCCTCGGCGGCGGAGCGGAGCGCGGCCGGCAGGATCACGTTATCGGGCGTCGGCTTCTTCGCCGCGTCCTTGATCGTGACCCAGCCGCCCTTCGAACCGGGAACCGCGCCCTTGACCATGATGAGGCCGCGCTCGGCGTCCGTCTTCACCACCTGCAGGTTCTGCGTGGTGACGCGGACATCGCCCATATGGCCGGCCATCTTCTTGCCCTTGAAGACCTTGCCCGGGTCCTGGCACTGGCCCGTGGAGCCGTGGGAGCGGTGGGAGATCGACACGCCGTGCGAGGCGCGAAGCCCGCCGAAATTGTGCCGCTTCATCGCGCCCGCAAAGCCCTTGCCGGTCGAAGTGCCGGAGACGTCGACGAACTGGCCCGCGAAATAGTGATCCGCCGTCAGCTCCTCGCCGACCGCGATCAGGTTCTCGGGCGCGACGCGGAACTCCGTCAGCTTCCGCTTCGGAGCCACGTTCGCCTTGGCGAAATGGCCGCGCATCGGCTGCGTCACGTTCTTCGGCTTGGCCGCGCCGGCGCCGAGCTGGACGGCGGTGTAGCCGTCCTTCTCCGCCGTCTTCTGCGCGACGACCTGGACATTGTCCATCTGCAGGACGGTGACCGGCACCTGCCGGCCGTCATCCATGAACAGCCGGGTCATGCCCAGCTTCTTGGCGATTACCCCTGAGCGCATGATCCGCGTCTCCTCAGAGCTTGATTTCGACGTCGACGCCGGCGGCGAGGTCGAGCTTCATCAGCGCGTCGACCGTCTGCGGCGTCGGGTCCACAATGTCGAGAAGCCGCTTGTGCGTCCGGATCTCGAACTGCTCGCGGGACTTCTTGTCGATATGCGGGCCGCGGAGAACCGTATACTTCTCGATCTTGGTCGGCAGCGGGATCGGGCCGCGGACCTCGGCGCCGGTGCGCTTGGCCGTGTCCACGATCTCCTGCGTGCTCGAATCGAGCACGCGATGATCGAAGGCCTTCAGCCGGATCCGGATGTTCTGACTCTGCATCTCTCTCGCCCTTCCGGGACTGATGGGTCGGGGCGCGGCCTTCCGCGCCCCTCTCCCCCGATTACTCGATGATGGTGCCGACGACGCCGGCGCCGACGGTGCGGCCGCCCTCGCGGATGGCGAAGCGGAGGCGCTCCTCCATCGCGATCGGGGCGATGAGGGTGACTTCCATCTT